>NZ_CP010776.1:2868741-3187490 GCF_001577755.1 Rufibacter sp. DG15C | reverse complement strand
GATACACGTGATTCCCAACGGCTACGACGAGGCTGACTTTGTGCACCCTTCCACGCCTTCTTCTGAGGAGTTCATCATCACCTACACCGGCACGCTCACCGAAGCCTACAACGTGGAAGGTTTCTTCCAGGCGCTCTGCGATACCGTGACCCGCAACCCGTTCATTAGGTACAAACTGCGGTTTGTAGGCAAGGTCTCGGAGGGCATCAAAAAGCAGATTGAAGGCGCCAGCCTGCCGCTCATTACGGAGTACATTGACTTTGTGCCGCATGACGAGTCCATCAAATACCTCATGTCCAGCACCGTGCTACTAATGGCGATACCGGACGTGCCCAACAACTTTGGGATTCTGACGGGCAAGCTGTTTGAGTACCTGGCCGCCAACAAACCCATCATCTGCATCGGGCCTATCCACGGCGACGCTGATAGAATCATTGACGAATGCGGCGCGGGCCGGGTGTTCCATTACTCGGGCTATGAACTGATGACTGACCACCTCATGCAGATGAGCAAGACCTGGAAAATCAACCCGAACCTGGACCTGCCTTTCATTAATTACACCCAGTATTCGCGCCGGGCGCTCACAGAAAAATTATCCAGGCTGTTAGTGTCCTAAGCGCCGTTTTCGGGCTGTTTACCAGAAAGTAGCTCTAAAACGCATACCAATATCCAGAGGCGTATCGTTTTCTGACCGTGAATATCCTTTTTGAGTACGTCCTCTTTCATTTTAGGAAACTGTACCATCTGCCTGCTACCTTAGAGATAAGCTATGGGCATGACGGCCAGAGCCGCATCCAGATTACGCAGACCACCAGCACCTTTTTTGAGCGCCAGCAGGCCCAGCCTGTGCAAGTGGTTTGGAAGGAATGGCGCGGCACCAAACTCCCCCTTTTCTTCGACGAGGCCATTGACCAGCCTTGGTTCTTCCAGAATACGCAAGGCCAGGTGATTGTGCCGTATGACGTCATCGCCTCGGCGTTTTACCTCTTGAGCGGATGGCAGGAATACTACGGCAAGGACCGCGATCAGTTTGGAAGGTTCCCTTTCAAAGCCTCGCTCCAGGCCCGGCACCGGTTCATCACCAAGCCATTGGTTAACTATTACTTTGGCGTCCTTCGGGAAGCCTTAGAAGTAGCCTACGGCCAAAAGATAGAACCCAAGCTTTGGGACGGGAAACCGTTTGCCACCTGCCTCACGCATGACGTTGACTACTGCCAAACTGCCTGGAAGGTAGCCGGCAAACCCGCCTTGCAAAAAGGGAACATTAAGCTCTTCCTGCAACTCTACCTCAAGCATCTGAAAGGCCAAGACGCGTGGTTCAACCTGCCCCAGGTGGAAAAAGAGCTTCTGGCGCTCAACGCCAAAGGCACCTTCTTCTTCCTCCCAGAAAAATCACCTTACCAAGGCCACCCAAACGCTGATTATGACATTGCCTCTCCTAAAATTCAAAATGAAATAAAAAGACTGAAAAGCGCAGGTCATGAGATTGCCCTGCACGGTAGTCACGGAAGCAGCCATAAAGCCCGTCAACTGAAGCAAGAGCGGGAGAAAATTGGGCAATCTGTTCAAGGCAACCGGTTTCATTACCTACGCTTTGACCCTGTGAAGTCATTAGAGGTTCTAGAGGAAACTAATATACACTACGACAGCAGTCTGGGCTTTCCTGAACGGTTTGGGTTCAGGAACAGCTACTGCCATCCGTTTAGGCTGTTTGATTTTAAAAAACGGCAGATGAGCGGCGTGTGGGAACTGCCCCTCAACCTGATGGACATCACCTTAAACCATCCCAACTACTTGCAATTGAAACCAGAGGAAGTGATGCCTGCCCTTACGCCCATGCTGCAGGAGATTGAGAAGTTCCATGGGGTGTTTACCCTGCTCTGGCATAATGAGAATTTCACGCCCTACGCGCTGCCCCAAGGCTTGGAACTGTTCAGGGAAATCACGCAGTACGTGCAAAAAAGAGGCTCTCAGTTTCTCACTGCTCAGCAAGCGGTGACCCTCCACTCCTGAAATACTAGGTGTAAATCGTCTATTTTCACTGACATAGCAATTGCCCCGGCAGAAGCTGTTATTTTTGCCCCTTCTATCTGGGTCGTTTTTGGCCTAGTTTCAAGAAAATAGCCTAAAAACGATCTATTCGCCTCCATGGACACTATCCGTAAGCAGGGTTTCCTGAACTCCATCATCTCTTACGCAGGGATGATTATTGGATATGTGAACCTGGTAGTGCTTTTCCCGAACCTCATTCCAGATGACCATGAGCTGGGCCTGACGCGTTTCCTGCTATCGGTGGCGGCTATTTATGCCCAGTTTGCGGCACTGGGCTTCACCAACATCAGCGCCAAATACTTCCCCTACTTTAGAGACCGGGACAAAAAGCACAACGGCTTTCTGTTCCTGATGCTCTTAATCCCGATGGCGGGATTTGCGGTTGTGACGGTCTTGTTCTTGCTGATGAAGCCGGCAGTGGTAGACTATTTCGGAAAGAACTCGCCGCTGGCCGTTGATTATTATTATTACATCATTCCGCTCAGCTTCTTCACGCTCCTCTTCATCTTGCTGGATGCGTATTTGCGGTCTTTGTATAAGACGGTGGTACAGTCGTTTTTAAAAGATTTTTTAGAGCGGGTGTTGATGCTGGCTGCGGTGCTATGCTATGCCTGGGGCTGGGTAGATTTTCAGTGGTTTCTGGTGCTGTTCATCGGGGCGAACTCGGCAGTGACGTTTGTGAGCATTGTGTATTTGCTGTGGCTCCGGCAGTTTTTTGTACGGCCCAACCGCAATATGTTCCAAGTTGTACCCATGCGCGAAGTGGTGCAATACGGCCTCTTCTCGTTTTTAGGCAACGTCTCCTCCTCCATTATCAGCTTTATTGACACAGGCATGATAGCCCATTATCTGGGTTTGGACGGGGTAGCCTATTATACCACCGGCTACTTCATCACCTCGGCCATTATGGTGCCGTCCAGGAGCCTCAATAAGATTGTCTACCCCCAAGTAGCAGACTATTTTAAAGCTAGCAACATGACAGGGTTGAAAGGGCTTTACCGCCAGATGACCCGCGTGAACATGGTGATTGGCTTCCTGCTCTTTTTGGGCATTTGGTGCAACGTGGACAACATCTTCGCGATTATGCCCAAGGACTTCAGCCAAGGAAAGTACGTGATTCTGTTTATGGGCCTCAGCCGACTGTTTGATTTGGCTACGGGAATTAACGGTATGATTTTGCTCACAAGCAACAAGTACCGCTATGACCTGTATTTCAACATCCTCATGATGGTCTTGGTGGCCTATACCAATTACTTGTTAATCCCAGAGTATGGCATTAGTGGCGCGGCCTTCGCGTCTATGGTGGTGTTTGTAATATACAACCTTTTCCGGGTGGTGTTGGTGGCGCACTTCTTCAAGATGCAACCCTTTGGTTGGGATTCTCTGCTGATTGTGGTCATCTCCATTTTAGCCTTTGGCGCTTCCTGGTTGCTTCCACAATTGCCGATTGTGGTTTTGGATATTGCGGTGAGATCCGTATTGATTACCGCCGTATATGGAGGATTATTGGTGCTATTAAAAGTTTCGCCTGAGGTAAACAATGGCATCCGGAAAACACTAGTGCGTTTTGGATTCAGGGAATGGAAGTGGTTGTAATTCCACCTTTGCTACTAGAAATTTTGCGCTTATAACCTTTGTAACAATTGAAGTAATTCCTGCTCGCGTCTTGCTTCTGGGTATTGATTAGATATTTTTTCCCGGGCCATATTCCCTAAAGTAGAAGCATCAGAAGCCATTGCTTTCTGTAGTACTTTCACTAATAGATTGCTATCTCTTTTCTCCAGCACAAACCCAGCATCTCCCACAATTTCCGGCATAGAAGAAACATTGCTCACCACAGGCACGCAACCACAAAGCATGCTTTCGCTTAAGGCATTCGGGAAGCCTTCAGACATGGAAAGTTGCATGTAGAAGGTATGCGCACTGTACACCGCCTTTAAATCAGCCAGCGGCATTTTAGGCAATAGCTTTACGTTTGCAGGCTGGTCAGGAAAGGCAAATCCGGCTGGCGCACCCACAATGGTAAAACTGGCTTCAGGTAACTGCCGGGCCGCCTCCAAAATTAAGTCTACCCCTTTCAAGCGCTGAGTAAAGCGCATGTGCAAACCGGCGCAGACCGTCAGGAAAGAATTAGGTTGTCGCTGAACAGTAGCATCTGGTCTCCAGAAGCTGGCGTCATACCCATTGAATACTACCGTGTGCGGCGTCTTTAAACTGGGGCAATGGAACCGAAACCCTTGGTGCGGAAAATCATCAGGCTGATAGGTATAGTCCTGCCACACCAGCTTCTCATGCACCGGTGCAATGTGGCTGGCCAACTGGTACGACCACCGTGTGAATTTGCCTAAAATGGGTTTAGCGAAACAACCGTAGCCAATGCTGGGAAAGGAAACACAGTCAGTGCCGCCGGCCACTATCAAGATCGGCTTTTGGGCTATTTTCCCGAAAAGAGCCGGAAACCAGGAATGGTAACCGGCAAACATGCAGACCAGTTTCCCTGCTGTCCAGATATGCCGCAACAAAAAGAAAAACTGCCTCAAACAAACCAAAGGCGTCTGCCACTTTTTGGCCGGTAGAAATCCTATATGCCGCACCTCGTACGCCTTCTCCATGATCTGCAAGTCCTTCACCACAAACGAGGAAAGGCCAGGATAGAAATAGAGAAGAACCGGACGGCGGGCAGACATAGACAACTTAGGTGGTTACAGCCACTTTGAGGAAAGATCCTGCAACTTCAAGTCAACCTTCGACTTTGGTTCTACTTTGGCAGGTACCAAGCGTTGCTTTAACACAATCCACTGGTAATCTTCTATCTGCGAGAATAGGGAGTAGCTCTCCAGAGAATGTAAATAAAGACCAGCGGCATAGGTATTGCGCAACAACTCATCTGTGTGAATGGGCTGATCAATTACCTGTAACAACTCAGGCTGATTCTCGCGCACCCACGTCAAATACAAAGGATGGGGAATATTGATAGCTACCACAGAGCCTGCGTGTAAATGCTGAGTAATCACCTGAAACAGATGCGGATGCTGCTCCAAAGGGATATGCTCAATCACGTCTGGTAAGACCACAAAGTCAAACTTTTCGGGCCGGGCGAAGTCCGTCATGTCAGACACCACAAACTCTACGTGGTTGAATTCCTGGTTAAAGCGGCGGGCCATGTCAATGCTCTTAGGCGAGATGTCCACGGCCAGTACCTTGCCTTGCGGTGTGGCCTTAGCCAGCAAATGCGTCACGGTTCCAATCCCACAACCAATCTCTAGCACCTTGGAATTAGCCTTCAAGCCCGCCTTCTTTAGGTTATTTAAGATGGTCCGGTGCCGGATGTGGATGCCTTTCTTGAACTGTTGCTCTGTATAGTCGTCGTAGAAATTGGAAACGCTCATTATGATTAATTAGAAATTATGAATTAGAAATTAGAAATGGATGGCAATAAGTAGAAAGTGCCTCTGTAAAGATGAAAGGCATTTCTAATTTCTAATTTTTAATTGGTCTTGGCTTCGAAGGGCATAGATTCGTTCAATTATTTCTACCACTTTCAGGCCTTCCAGGGCGTTGGTGGTGGCGAAGGTCTTGCCTTTGAGCGTATCAATCACATTCTCAAAGATGAAATGGTGGTTGGCGGCGCTGCCTTTGTAATGACCGTAGTCGTTGGCGGGGCTGCTAGGTGGTAACTCAGGCATCACATAATCCTGCACGTGGCAATATTCTACCTCATTCATGTATTGGCCGCCCACTTTGATACTTCCTTTTTCGCCAATGATGGTCATGCTGCTTTCCAGGTTATTGTCCCAGACGGCCGTAGAGTAATTAAGCGTACCGGCTCCGCCGTTCATAAACTCAAATTGAATCAGGCCACTGTCTTCAAAGTCGGTGAGCTGGGCATGGTTGAAGTCCTTGAACCTTCCAGAGATGTTCTTGATGTCCCCGAACAGCCAATACATGATGTCAATGAAGTGGCTGAACTGCGTGAACAGCGTACCACCATCCAGTGCTTGGTCGCCCTTCCAGGTGCCGGGTTTGTAATAGCGGGCATCACGGTTCCAGTAGCAGTTAATCTGTACCATGAAGATTTCGCCCAGACGATTCTCCATGATCATCTCTTTCAGCCACAGGGACGGCGGGCTATACCGGTTCTGCATCACGCAGAATACCAGTTTGGATGTCTGCAAAGACTTGTAGATGATGCGTTCACAGTCGGCTTTGCTCAGGGCCATGGGTTTTTCGCAAACCACGTGGCTGCCGCTTTCCAGGGCCAGCATGGCTTGATCGGCGTGAAAACCGTTGGGTGTACAAATGCAGATGACATCGGCTTTGGGACCATGGGCCAAGAATTCTTCCATGCTCAGGAAGAAGGGCACGCCGTAGGGGTCCACCTCTGACTCGCGCGCGGGGTCCGTGTCAACCATGGCCACCAACTCGCCCTCGGGGTGGCGCTGTACCATGGTGGCATGGCGCTTGCCAATGTGCCCCGCTCCTATTACCGCAAATTTTATCTTCTCTGACATGTACTGTCGTGTTATTCGTTTTTAGCCTGCTTTCTGGAAAATAGCCCAAAACGGCATTTTAATGGATTACCTAAAGGCCCGTATTACTTATGGTACTCTACTGCTGAAAAAATCTGATTACTTTCTCTGCGATAAAAGCTTGTTGTAACTCTGTCAACTCTGTATGCATGGGCAAGGAGATCACGCACTTACAAAGAAGCTCAGACACCGGGAAGTCTCCGGCTTTGTACCCTAGATAAGCATAGGCTTCGTGCAAATGCAAGGGCACCGGATAGTACACCATGCTGGGGACACCCGCCTGTTGTAGGTAGTCTTTTAAAGCATCGCGTTTTTCTGGAACCACCTGCAAGGTATACTGATGGAATACATGCGAACTGTAAGGCGCCCGAGTTGGAATGGAGATGCCTTCTAAATCTGAGAAATAGGAATCATACGTGGCCGCAGCTTTTTGGCGGCGCAGGATAAAGTCATCTAAGTGCTGCAGTTTCACTTCCAATAAGGCGGCCTGTAGCGTATCTAACCTGGAATTGACGCCTACTCTGGAGTAATGGTATTTCTTCTGCTGCCCATGGTTGGCAATCTGCTTAATGACAGCTGCCAGTTCCTCATCTTGCGTGAAAATGGCCCCGCCGTCTCCCATGCAACCTAAGTTCTTAGACGGAAAGAAGGACGTGGTGCCTATATGGCCCATGGTGCCGGCAAAAGAAGTCCCGCCCTCGGCATCTATATACTGCGCGCCAATGGCCTGAGCGTTGTCCTCAATCACGTACAATTCCTGCGCAATTGCCAAGTCCATAAGCTCTTCCATGGGAGCACACTGGCCAAACAGATGCACGGGCATGATCGCTACGGTCTTGTCTGTAATAGCAGCACGTACCTTGGCAGGGTCAATGCACATGGTGTCTGGCAGCACGTCTACAAAGACAGGCTTTAAACCCAACAAAGCAATCACCTCGGCGGTGGCCACATAGTTAAACGCCGGCACAATCACCTCTCCGCCTACTGGCAAATCCAAGGCCATAAGAGCTATCTGTAAGGCATCTGTTCCATTAGCACAGGGTACCACATGTTGTGCGTGCAAATAATTACCTAATGATTTAGCAAAGGACTGCACCTGCGGACCGTTAATAAAAGCGGTACTGTCTACCACGGCTTGCATGGCGGCGTCTATCTCTGGTTTCAGGCGTTGGTACTGACCTTTCAGGTCTACCATCTGGAGTGGGTTCATGCTCTAAAAAATTGCAGACAAATATACAGATAGCTTTTCAGAAGCCTTGCGTCTCTATCTATCATTCTAAAAAAGATATCAGATACATAGAAGAGCGGCAATACATTTAAAGTACAAAAGCCCATTGTTCTTGAAATGGATTAGCCTTATTTGAAACAAACACGTACAAGGACCGTTCAAAGGCATGGAAGAAGATATTCTTCCGGAAACTAAACTAACCACAACTATGAAAAGCACTAATTTCTTCAAAAAACATACGCTGGTGTATGGCGCTTCTCTTCTATTGGTATCTACTCAGTTTGCCTGCAGCAAAACCGATACGAAAGAAACTGCCAGCACTACCACCACCACTACTACCAAAACCAGTGATGAAGCGTATGACGATTACAAAAACTACGTGACCCAGATGGAAACCGACGTTAATTCTGGCTGGGATTCTACCGCCACAGACTGGGATACCCGTATGGAAGCTGCCCGCACGGACTATGACACCCGCTACAATGCCGTTAACCAGTACGCTGGTGATTTTGACGACACCCGCCGCGCAGAGTATGAAGAACTACAATCACGTTGGAACACTGCCTGGACCACCCGCGAACAGCAGTACAACACTTGGAAGCAGACCAACCAAAGCGGTGGCAAAGCCATGACTAAAGTGGACATGTCTTCTATGGACGTGAAAAAAATACCTTCTTACACGGCTACCAACATTAGAACTGCTTATGAGGATTTTGTAGCCCACGTAGAGGCAAACAAAGCCAACTATACCAATGACGATTGGAAAGCAGTAGACATGTACTGGGCTCAGTTAGATGACCGTAAGAACGCCATTCAGAGCCAATTGTCTGACAAAGACAAATGGGAAATCACCAAAGCCAAAACCAAATACCAGACTATGAAAGCTGGTAGCAAAACTGGTAACGCCGCTAGCAGCGTTGGCTCAGAAGTGAAAGAAACTGGAAAAGACATTTCTAACAGCAAAGTAGGTGAAGCCACCAAAGACGCTGGTAAAGCCGTGGGTAACACTGCTAAGAAAGCCGGTCAGAAGATTGGTGATGTTGTGAAAGACAATGACTAATCCTTTGAAGCCATAAAATTCACAAGAAATATGTGAATGTGATTCCCCAGTAAGTTACCCTGTCAGGGACTTACTGGGGAATTTTGTTTTTGGACTGTTTTCTGGAAAATAGGCCAAAAACGCTTTATTTCCTTCGCATCAATTGATCCAGTAGCATTAACCGGTACACGTCAAAAAACTGCAAGGAGGGCTTTTTTGAAAATAGCTTTTCTTTTAGCAATGGCATCAACCAGCTAGAACTGGCCCTAAGCAACACCATTATTCCTATTTTTTGCAACCGTTGATGTACTTGCAGCAACTTACTTTCTTGCCCAAGCTTTCCTGCTTTTTGCAACTGCACTAGGTTTTGAAGAGCTGTCAATGTCTTCTCTAAAAACACCTCACCGGTCTCCAAGCCCAAATGCTCTACTGGGTTGTCTATGTGATGAACGGGAAGTTGATGTTGTCTTAACTGGCTGGCAAATAATGTATCTTCATGGCCATACGCAGTGACTGTGTCTCTCTGGAAATGCTTTAAAAATACTTCCTTCTCCACCACCAAATTACTCAAAAAGACACGATTATACGGCGCTTTTTGACGCTCCTGCGCGAGTGCCTGCTCCCTTGCTTTCCCATAGAGCCACCGTAAGTAAAAGGCTGATACTGGCGGTGTGTCTTGGTAGCAAACCCCTCCTACGGTAACCGCCCCTGTATGCTGGTTTATATAGCGAGCAAGGAAATCAGAAGAGACGAGGAGAACGTCATTGTCCAGAAAAAGCAGGGTCTTGTACCTGGCCTCCTGCGCCAATAAGTACCTAATCTGAGAACGTCCTATATTTGCCGGTAGCTCTTGGTAAATTACTTGAGGAATAGAAGCTAGCGAATGGTTGAGCCTTTTATACTCTAGCAGAGAGCCGTCATCATACACGCGTATCTCAACCGGAATAGAAATAGTGCTGGCTTGTTGGACCAAGTCCTGGACCAACTGAATTACAGAACGGTTATAAACCGGAATGAAAATAGATAACTCAGTTACCATCTACCAGCGAGAAATCTTCGCGGGAAGAGTCAAGCACGCGGCCCTGGTCACACTTAATGATGCGTCTTGGATAGCGTTGCAGGGTCTGGTGGTTGTGCGTGGCCATGAGAATAGCCGTGCCTGAATTGTTGATCTCCTCAAAGAGGCGCATGATGCCATCGGTCACGTCTGGGTCTAGGTTACCCGTTGGCTCATCTGCAAACAAAATCACTGGCTCGTTGAGCAAGGCACGGGCAATTACTACGCGCTGTTGCTCACCGCCAGAGAGTTGGTGCGGCATTTTGTTGGCGGCCGAGTCCAAACCCACACGCATGAGCACCTCAGAGATGCGGCCTTTGATCTTGGACTTGTCTTTCCAGCCGGTAGCTTTTAACACAAATCTAAGGTTCTCAGCTACGCTTCTGTCAAACAGCAACTGAAAGTCCTGGAAGACAATGCCAATCTTGCGGCGCAAGTAAGGGACTTGTTTCCAGGTGAGGGATTGGATGTTGAAACCGGCTACTTGGGCGCTTCCCATTTTTAGGGGAAGATCGGCATAGAGAGTCTTCAGCAAGGAGCTTTTTCCGCTTCCGGTACGGCCAACCAGGTAGACGAACTCGCCTTTGTCAATGGAAAAAGTCACATCACTCAAGATGGTGTTCACTTCTTGAAAAATTGAGACTTTCTGTAAGGTTACCACTGGGTTAGACGAAAATTCCATAGCCGTTTTTGTTAGATGCTAGACATTAAACGCTAGTATCAAGACTAGATAAAACTGATAGGTAAAGGGTAAAGCTAAGTGAAATTGACCGAGGGTCTAAATCTCCAGCTTTTGTAGTTTGCCAAACTCCAGGCTCTCAATAAGCGCGGCCAGCGGTTCTTCTTTTCCAGCCAGGCCGTAACGGTCCATGTTCTTCAACGGACGGTCTGCCCTGAAATACGCAATCAGCACGAAATTCTCATCGCGTAGCTGAATGTAATCCGGAATCTTGGCCTTGCCTTTTACCTTGATGATGTACACTTCTTTGTAATTAATAATGAATAATGACCAATGAATAATATTTGATGATTAATCATTGGTCATTATTCAATAGTCATTAAGAATTAGCTTTCTTGTGGTCTGCCAAGAATTTAGCCAGGCCGCTGTCTGTCAATGGGTGGTTCAACAAAGCAGTGATCACGTTCAATGGGCAGGTAACCACATCGGCGCCAATCTCTGCGCACTGCACCAGGTGCATGACGTGACGCACAGAGGCCGCTAGAATCTCAGTTGGGTAGCTGTAGTTGTCGTAAATCTGTCTGATTTGCTCAATCAAAGCCAAACCGTCAGTAGCGATGTCATCTAAACGACCCACAAACGGAGAAACGTACGTAGCACCGGCTTTGGCCGCCAATAAAGCCTGACCGGCAGTAAACACCAGCGTGCAGTTGGTTTTAATGCCTTTGTCTGAGAAGTATTTGATGGCTTTCACGCCGTCCTTGATCATAGGCACCTTCACTACAATGTTAGGGTGCAGCTGGGCTAGGTCCTCGCCTTCTTTGATCATGGTCTCATAATCCGTGGCAATCACCTCGGCAGAAATGTCACCGTCTACAATCTCGCAGATGGCTTTGTAGTGCTTCATGACGTTGTCAAAGCCTACAATGCCTTCTTTGGCCATTAAAGAGGGGTTGGTGGTTACGCCATCCAACACGCCCAAGTCATGGGCTTCGCGGATTTCATCAAGGTTAGCGGTGTCAATGAAAAATTTCATAGCAGAATGAGTTAGGAAACACAAATCTACTTGAATCTAAAAGAAAACCGAACCGGGTTGTGAAGTATTTTGCCTGAGGCGGCTAGTGGGAGAACGGAGAATCCGTTGGGGTATGGGCAAAAAAAGCGGCAAATCGAGTATCGCGCCGCTCAACCACTTACCCTTGCTCCCTTCCGGGCCTGGGGGAGTTCAGTAGGAGCTGGCCGTACCGATTTGCCGTTGCAAAGATACGAACACTTTCTAGCAGAACAAGTCGTTTTTCGTCTATTTTCTGGAAACCAAGCTAAAAACGAAGATTTACAAGTCAAGTAAAAAAGTAAGCCTCAGATTTATAACAAGATAAATCTGAGGCTTACAACATTGTTCTACCTATGGAATTCCTTATTTCTTTCTTTTGATGTTTTTGAACGTGACGTTGATGTTACGGCTACTGCCGCTAGACTTATAAATGTTGCCTACTTCCCAGTTGGGGAATGAATAGGTAGGCACATAATATTCTAGGCCATATTTTAATTTTGCGATGGACCCACTGATCACATCTGTGGCCTTGTCATAGTGCAGGGAGATAGTGCCGTCTAATATCACATCACAGCCTGGTGATAAGGCACGCGAACCATCAGCAAAGCTCTGGCCGTTTTCTACGCACACTATATTGGCGTCTTTGGCGGCAAAGGTGGCGGGCAATTGGTTGACGGTTCTGTTTTTCAAAGTGAGCGCAAACCAAGCCTGCTCTTTTACTTTAGAAGTATCTTCAAAAAGAATGATTACTTCATTGCCTTCCTCCACAAAAAACACTTCGGTTTTATTTTTTGAGGTAACCTTGTAGGTCTCGCCATCCATCTCATTATATAAGTTGGCATGCGAATCTTTGTAGCGCGCATCCACTTTGATGCTGTCCACCATGGAGAATTCGGTTTCGGTAGGACCAGCCACGGCTTTTGGTTCTTCGTTCTCTTTGTCCTCGTTGCAGGATACTAGCGTGAAAGAAAGCGCCAACACGCTAAAGATTTGTTTTACAGGGTTTAGTAGAGAGTTTTTCATACTATTTGTTGACTAAAAGGAGTATCTGTTTTATTGTATATTCCCCTAAGCTAATATCTTGCCAAAAATTCACCCGCGCTGGCATAAAAGCCCAATCGGTTGTTTTTCAATCAGATACAAGCTTTCATATTTTTAGAAGGAAATTCCCAGTGCAAATAGTGTTCACTAGTAAACCACAATTGACCGGGCACCTTCTTAGACCTAAAAGCATTACCCCTCCCCTACGCCGTAAACTGCTTCTCATGAAGTATTCAATTTATTCTTTCACTTTTTAACCAGCCCGTGTACCTTTGCACATGCCAGAAAAGATTCTCATCCTTGACTTTGGGTCTCAGTATACCCAACTCATCGCCCGCCGGGTTCGCGAACTGAATGTCTACTGCGAGATCCATCCCTACAACAAGATTCCTGCCTTAAGCCCAGACTTGAAAGGCGTTATCTTATCTGGAAGCCCCTGCTCTGTGCGGGAAAAAGACTATCCTAATCCAGACCTCACCCCTTTTTTAGGCAAACTACCTGTGCTAGGCGTTTGCTACGGTGCCCAGTTAATGGCCCAGGAAGGCGGCGGCGAAGTAATTGCCTCTACCATTAGAGAGTACGGCCGCGCCAAGCTCAACCACGTGGACCAGCACAACCGCCTGCTAAAGGAAATCACCATGGACTCTCAGGTTTGGATGAGCCATGGCGATACCATCAAGCAGATTCCAGACAACTTTGAAATCATTGCCAGCACCGAGTCCGTGCAAGTGGCCGCTTATAAAGTAAAAGACCAGGAAACCTACGGCATCCAGTTCCACCCAGAGGTAACGCACTCTACAGAAGGCAAGACGCTACTGCGCAACTTTGTGGTGCACATCTGCGAGTGTTCCCAAGACTGGACCCCAGATCAATTCATTGAAACCACAGTTGCTGATTTGAAAGAGCAGATTGGCACTGACAAGGTCATATTAGGCTTATCCGGAGGGGTAGACTCCAGCGTGGCAGCCATGCTCATTCACCAGGCCATTGGCAAGAACCTCTACTGTATCTTTGTAGACAACGGTCTGTTGCGCAAAGACGAGTTTGAGGGTGTGCTGCACTCTTACAAAGACATGGGCTTGAACGTGAAAGGCGTAGATGCCAAAGACATGTTCTACACCGCCCTAGCGGGTCTCTCTGACCCAGAGGAAAAGCGCAAAGCCATTGGCAAAGTTTTCATTGACGTGTTTGACCAGGAGTCGCATTTGGTAGAGGATGCCAAGTGGCTAGGCCAGGGCACCATCTACCCAGACGTGATTGAGTCGGTATCTGTGAAGGGTCCATCTGCTACTATTAAATCCCACCACAACGTAGGAGGTTTACCCGATTTCATGAAACTGAAAGTAGTGGAGCCGCTTAAGACCTTATTTAAAGACGAGGTCAGGTTGGTAGGCAAAACCTTAGGCATTGATCCGGCTATCTTAGGCCGTCATCCTTTCCCGGGCCCCGGCTTGGCCATCAGGATTCTAGGCGATGTAACCCCAGAGAAAGTAGCCATCTTGCAAGAGGTAGACCATATTTTTATCAAGTCGCTCAAAAATTCTGGCTTGTATGACCAGGTTTGGCAGGCCGGTGCCATGCTATTGCCGGTACAGAGCGTGGGCGTGATGGGCGATGAGCGCACCTATGAGCGCGTAGTGGCTTTGCGCGCCGTGACCAGCATTGACGGAATGACCGCCGACTGGTCGCATTTGCCGTATGAGTTCTTGGCTGATGTTTCTAATGAAATCATTAACAAGGTGCGCGGGGTCAACCGCGTGGTCTATGACATCAGCTCAAAACCACCCGCTACCATTGAGTGGGAATAGCGTTTTTGGCCTAATTTCCGGAAAACAATGAAAAAACGACTTGTCTTGGCGGCCATGTTTCTCACCTTCGGGTGGCAGGTGCAGGCCCAGAACAATGCAGAACAGTCTACGCGCTTTAACAACGGCCGCTTTCTTTTAGACCAGCAGAAGTACGCACTGGCCATGGAAGAACTGTTGCCGCTCACCTCCATTTCGGCGAGTAGCCAATACGCGCCAGATGCGGCATTCTTATATAGTGTAGCCGCGGCCAAGCAGAAGAAATGGAAAGAGGCAGAGCAGATGTTGACGCAATTGCAGATGCAGTTCCCTACCTGGGGCGGTTTGTCAGATGGGCAGTATTTGTTGGCGCAGGTGCAGTTTGAGAAGAAGGAGTATCAAAAAGCGTTGCAAACTCTCAATGCGCTGCAAAACTCTGGCTTACAGGAAGAGGCAAACGCCATGAAGCGTCATTACCTGTTGCAACTGCCAGACAAGTCCACGTTCCAGTATTTGGTGCGCCAGTATCCAGACGATGCTACTTTGGGTAAGGCCTATGTTGACCGGTTGGTCAGCGGATGGTACACGACTCAAGACAGAACCCAGTTAGAGGATTTGGTTCGTAAATTCAATCTGGATAGAAGCTACCTCACGCGCACTACCTCGCTTAAAAAGAACGAGTACAACCTGGCGGTGCTTCTGCCCTTTAACGTGACAGATTCTGGCGCGCGTTTAGAGAAGAAAAACCTGTTCATCACCGATTTCTATGCGGGTATGAAAGCTGCTCAGGACTCTTTGCAACGCCAAGGCATTAAAGTGAACCTGTTCCCATATGACTCGGGCACTGATTCAGCTCAGGTTCGGCAGGTGCTTCAGTTGCCTGAGCTTTCTAGCATGGACGCCGTGGTGGGACCCATTTTCAAAAGCACCAGCGTACAGGCGGCCAAACTGGCCCAGCAACGCGGCCTCAACATGGTCAATCCATTCTCTGATGACCTAGACATGACCAAAGGCAATCCATACTTGGTTTTACTAGAGGCTTCTACAGCTACCCAAGGACAACGCGCCGCGGTGCATGCGTACCAAAACTTCTCTAAGAAAACCGCCGCGGTGATTTATGACAGTGGCAAAGAGGACACCACGTTTGCGGGGAATTTCAGGAGAACGTACATGGCTCTAGGCGGCAAGGTACAGGTCTTCCAGAAGATAAACTCTAAGACCAGCGGTTCTGTAGGGGGCGTACTTGGTTCCATTAACCTGAGAGATATAGGGGTGCTGGTAATTCAGTCCTCGGCGGCCAACGTAGCGGCAAGCGCGGTGAGTAACCTAGAGCAGAAAGCTTCTAAGGTGCCTTTGCTGGTTCCGGCCAGTTGGTTGGAGTTTTCTCAAATCACGTTCTCTCAGCTTGACTTTCTGGAAGCCTACTTTCATTCGCCTAAGTTCGTGGATCTAGACGACCCGGCGGTGCAGGCATTTAGAAGAAACTACACGCGCAAGCACAATCTGCCCCCTTCGGCGTTTACCTATAGCGGCTTTGAGTTAGTGTATTACCTTGGCCATCAGTTGAGCACGAATGGCTATGCTTCTCCCCTTCGTTTAGGCGGCATGCTACCTAGCCTTTTTTACCAGGGCCTGAGCTACCAAAACCAAAACGGGCAACCTACACAAGACAATCAATACGTGCCTATTCTCAAAATTGACAACGGCCGCTTATTAATAGTGAATCCAGTCCTTTAATGTTAGACATAAGACACAAGATATAAGATTCAAGATAAAAATCTTGTGTCTTGTGTCTTGTGTCTTGCATCCATAAAATCATAATGTCCCTAACCCATACCACCAGCCAAGAGCTATTTGCCAGAGCCCAGGATTCTATTCCAGGCGGCGTAAACTCACCAGTCAGAGCCTTTAAAGCCGTAGGCGGACAGCCTCTTTTCATGAAAGCTGCCAAAGGCGCTTATCTATTTGACGAAGACGGAAACCAGTACCTGGACCTCATCAATTCCTGGGGTCCTATGATCCTGGGTCATGCCCACGAGGTGATTGAAAAAGCCGTACGCGATGCCTTGCCCGGTTCGCTTTCCTTCGGGGCCCCTACCCGCCGCGAAGTAGAGATGGCCGAGCTCATCATCAGCATGATTCCCAGCGTGGAGAAAGTGCGCATGGTAAATTCCGGCACCGAGGCTACCATGTCGGCCATCAGAGTGGCCCGCGGCTATACCGGAAGAGACAAGATCATCAAGTTTGAAGGCTGCTACCATGGCCACGGCGATTCTTTTCTAATTGCCGCCGGCAGCGGAGCCGTGACCTTGGGCGTACCGGACAGCCCGGGCGTGACGAAAGGCGTGGCCAATGATACCTTGACTGCTCCGTACAATGACCTGGCTGCTGTCCAGACTTTGATTGATGCGAACCCAGCCCAGATTGCGGCCATTATCCTGGAACCGGTGGTAGGAAACATGGGCTTGGTGGTGCCGGCCCAGGGCTTCTTGCAAGGCCTGCGTGACTTATGTACTAAAGAAGGCATCGTGTTGATTTTCGACGAGGTGATGACCGGTTTTAGGTTGGCTAAAGGAGGTGCGCAGGAATTATATGGTGTGATGCCTGATATGACCACGTTGGGTAAGATTATCGGCGGCGGCATGCCGGTGGGTGCTTACGGCGGAAAGCGCGAAATCATGAACTCGGTGGCCCCAGCGGGACCCGTTTATCAGGCTGGAACGCTTTCGGGGAATCCCATTGCAATGTCGGCTGGCATGGCGGCCTTGACGTATTTAAATGAACACCCAGATGTCTACACCCAACTGCAAACCATCACTGACAAACTGGTGAACGGCACCAAGCAAAACATGCAGCAGCTGGGCTTGAACTATACCATCAACCAGGTAGGCTCCATGTTCAGCTTGTTCTTTACGGAGCAGCCGGTGACAGACTTCGCCTCAGCCAAAACCTCAGACCTTGGTCGCTTTGGCAGGTATTTCCATGAGATGTTGCAGCGTGGCATTTACCTGGCTCCTTCCCAGTACGAGACCCTGTTTGTATCAGCAGCAATCACGGAGGACTTGGCAGATCAATATTTAAAAGCCAACTTGGAAGCTTTGCAAGCGACTCTGTAGTCGTTCAAAACATCATTGACTAGATAAGGCACTTGGCATCTTCAGGTGCCTTTTTCTTTTTAGGCCAGTACGCTCCGTTTTCGGCCTCTATCCCAGAAAATAGGCCAAAAATGAAGTGGTTATTTTAGGTTCTTACTATCTTTCTTTCTAGCATCAAGTTCGTTATGGCGCATTCACACCAAGACAAATTCAGTTTATCCATCAGCGTAAAGCCAGAAGATATTGACGAGCTAGGCCATGTGAACAACGTAGTGTATGTACGCTGGGTACAGGAGGTTTCTGCCGCGCATTGGGCCCACGTGGCACCGCAGGAGATCAAGGAAAAATACCTGTGGGTGATCTTACGCCATGAGATTGACTTCCTAAAGCCTGCCATGCCACATGATGAGATTACGGGCTATACGTGGGTAGGAGAACACCAAGGGGCTAAGTTTGAGCGCTTCGTGAGTTTGTACAGAGGCGGAACAGAAGAGCTGCTGGCATCGGCCAATACCACCTGGTGTTTACTGGATGCCCAGACCATGCGACCCAGACGCATTGAGCAGGAATTGATTGACTTGCTGTAACCGCACCCCTTTTTTGGTCTTATTTCTAGAAAACAGGCCAAAAACGGCACTTCGCACCTTGCCCGTGGCAAAACACACAATTTCACCGTACCTTGCGGGCTAATACAACCATCCTACCCGCATGATCCTCACCGACCGTCAAATACTGGAAGAAATAGAGAAAGGCACCATCAAGATTGAGCCCTATGACCGTTCTTGCCTGGGCACCAACTCCTATGATGTGCACTTGGGCAAGTACCTGGCCTCTTACCGCGATGAGGTGCTAGATGCCCGCAAGCACAACCAGATTGACGTCTTTGAAATCCCAGAGGAAGGATATGTTTTAGAACCAGGCAAACTCTATCTAGGGGTCACTGAGGAATACACTGAAACCCACGCGCACGTGCCCTTCCTGGAAGGAAAGTCCAGTGTAGGACGTTTGGGTATTGACATCCATGCAACAGCTGGTAAAGGCGATGTGGGCTTCTGCAACCACTGGACTTTGGAGATCTCTGTGAGCCAGAAAGTGCGCGTGTACCACAACATGCCCATTGGCCAGCTCATCTACTTTGTGGTGAACGGCGGCATTGAGAACTACTACAACCAGAAGGCCAACGCCAAGTACAATGACCGCACGCCCTACCCGGTAGAGTCTATGATGTGGAAAAATAGCTTCTAATTGATTTTCAGGGAATTATTAAGTTACCTCACTGCCCCCAAAAGGCCTGTGCAATAGGTTTCTTGACCCAGTCACATAACTCTTAGGCACTAGACTCGTTTAACTTTTTAATAGATATGACAACTTTTTTTCTGCCGCCTTTGTTCTGATAAAGATGGCACGGGATTTGTGTTATTATCACTAAAACTGATTAGCTATGAGAAATTTTGTGTTTGCCTTCGCAATTGTGCTTTTATCTGGTGTAGCTTCTTTTGCCCAGAATGTGGAAGCAGAGAAAAGGGCCACCAACTTGTCTGACAAGATGATCAAGGAACTACAGTTGAATAATTTCCAGGCAAGAAAGCTACGTGCGCTTAACCTAGCAAACGCTAATAAAATGATTGCCTTTGAGCAGAAGTTTGCCGAAAACCCTGCTGAATTGGATAGATGTATCAAAGGTGTTTGTAAGGAGCGTGATACGCAGTTAGAAAGCCTGCTAAGCACCTCGCAATACTCACGCTACTATAGCTCGCGTAAAGCCTTAGTGGCCCATGACCAACAATATGCCATGCAGTTGGAGAAACAAAATGGAAGAACCGCAAAAGGCATGGTTTCTCAGACATCACAGGAATCTCAAAGAACGTTTCCTAAGCCTGATGTAGCCGTTGTAAAAGCCAACTCTTCTGTGAACAAATAGTCTCCAGATATTTCATATAAACAGAAAAGCCGCTCTAGTTGAGCGGCTTTTCTGTTTATATGAGTTTCTTGTATTACTTGGTTGGATTGTTCTGAGCGTTCAGCCTCTGCTGGTCTTCTACGTGTTTCATCAACTCCTGGCAAAGGGAGCGCATCTTCTCGGCCATTACCTTGTCATTGGTAGCGCCCTCCAGGCTTTGGGCCATGGCACCCAGGGTGTCAATGTAGAAGTACTTCATCTCATCTACGGGCATGTCCTTGGTCCATAGGTCAATCTTCATAGTACCGCTGTCATTGCGGTCCCATAGGGCAATGTTGATGGCCTTGGCGAAGTGAATGTCATCACCTGCATCGGTGGCCCGCCAGCTAATGGCCTCTGGCACGCGCTGGTCATCCAAGGCGATGCTGAAGTGTATCTCTGATTTTTTCATCTGTTTCATGGTTCTTAGCCCCCTCAGGCGCTTTGGTTCACTCCTGCAAAGGTAATAGCTTTTTCCCAGTTCTACTGCCTCCTATCCTCTGGTAAACCCGCCAATCGTTTTTGGGCTGTTTTCCGGAAATCAGGCCAAAAACGAGGTACAAAAAGAAAACCTCCCCTGTTTCCAGAGAAGGCTTTTATAGTTATAAACTTAAGTTGCTTACACGTAATTATTCAACATCACCGGCATTACCAGCATCAAAATGTTCTCCTCGTCGTCATTGTTGGCTGGCATCAAAAGACCGGCGCGGTTTGGCGTGGAAAGCTCCAGGGTGATCTCATCAGAGTCCATGTTGCTCAGCATCTCTGTCAGGAACTTGGCATTGAAACCAATCTCCATGTCCTCGCCGTCATACTGACACGTCAGACGCTCGCTGGCCTCGTTGGAGAAATCTAAATCTTCAGCAGAGATTTGCAATTCACTGCCCGTAATGCGCAGACGAACCTGGTGCGTGGTTTTGTTAGAGTAAATGGAGATACGCTTCACAGAGCTCAGGAAGTCATACCGATCAATGCTCAACTTGTTAGGGTTTTGCGCCGGAATCACGTTCTCATAATCTGGATACCGCTCATCAATCAGACGGCAGATCATCTTTAAGTTGTCAAAGCTGAAATACGCGTTAGACGTATTGAACTCCATTCTTACCGCCGTAGCCTCACTAGGCAACGTAGACTTAAGCAGGTTAAAGGCTTTTTTAGGTATGATGATGGAAGCAGAGTTCTCACTGCTCACGTCCTTGCGGCGGTAGCGCAACAAGCGGTGTCCGTCTGTGGCTACAAACGTGATGTTGTCGCTGCCCAGCTGCACAAAAATACCGGTCATGGCAGGTCTCAACTCATCATTGCTTACCGCGAAGATGGTCTTGTTGATGGCACGGCTCAAAACATTAGAAGGAATCTCAATGGCGGTTCCGCCTCTTACTACCGGTACCTTCGGGAAGTCTGTGGCGTTCTCACCAGACAGCTTGTAGCGGCCGTTAGAAGAGCTAATCTCAATGGTATAAGTCTCCTCGTCAATGGTGAAGGTCACCGGCTGGTCTGGAAGGTTCTTAAGAGTGTCAATCAGGATCTTGGCCGGAGCGGCGATTCTGCCATTCTCGCGGGCCTCTACGTGTATCTCTGTGATCATGGATGTCTCCAAGTCACTGGCGGTGATGGTCAAAACACCATCGTTGATCTCGAACAGGAAGTTCTCCAGAATGGGAACAACCGGGTTGTTGGCCACTACCCCGTTGATGCTGGTAAGCTGCTTTAAAAGCGCCGTAGAAGATACAATGAATTTCATCCTATATGTCGGTTTGGAAAAGGTCAATAACAAAGCAAAGTTATACAAAAAAGCCTCTTTTCCTACGTCCGTAAACAGGTTTGTTCTGCATGCAAAGGCGTTTTTGGCCTATTTTCTGGAAACCAGGCCAAAAACGGAAAAATCCCTTGCTGCTTTGTGAATGATTAGCGCTGTTTGGTTCCTTTGAGCATGGTCTGGGTGGTCGCCTCGCCGGTACCGCTGGTCTTGGCCTGAAAAATAAAGTTAGGCTCAGCTGAAATCACAAAGGCCTGCTGGTTGAACAGGTTGCTCATGGCCAGGGCATCGCCTTGCGAGTTTTTATCTGCTGACATTAAATGCAATTCTTCTGAAAGCGAGAATACCAAACGGGTATTGGTACTGGCGGCCAGGGCTTCCAACTGGGCTTGCGTGCCGGTCTCAATGGATACCAGAAACTCATTGGGCAGGCCTATCCACGCAATTTCACTGTCTTGGGTATTAAACGCCGGGTTTGCAAACAATACGTCTGGGTGGCGCTGCAGTTGGGCTCGTAAATACTCCACGTCCGCGCAAGTGCTTCGCGCCTTTAGCTGTACCAAGGTGATGGGACCAGAATCCAAGGCCACCTCCCCTACTATCTCTTTGTACAAGGAGCTCTGGCGCACGATCTGCTGTTTTTCGCGTTCCGTGATGCCCTCTCTAAACCCCACTAGAATGATGTCTTTGTAGGCAGTTCCATACGAGGTCACGTCGCTGGTCTTGGAGATGTATTGGTAGGTTCTGCAGGCGCCATACGCCTCTTTGGTCTGTACGTTGGTAGCTCCTGCCGGGGCCACTAACTCATTCTCACAAGAAACCAAGAACGGCAATACACACAAGATATAGGAAATAAGTAATAGACGCTTCATACAGGAAGGTAATTTGGGGGTGGGTAATTATCTTTTACCGTGTTGTACGAAACTATATAAGGAAGGTGGTGCTAGCCTGCCTATTTATTTTCTGATAGTGGATTTCTATTGAAAACCGGTCCTTATAAAAAAACCAGAGCCTCTACATGAGAGGCTCTGGTTTTGGGTTAATTCCTGAAAACGAGGCTAAAAACGATGTAGGTTATTCTACATCGTATTCAAATTGAAAAACTCCGTCAGCCACAGATATCTTGTCCTGCGGGCTTTTAGAATGCACCATCTTAAAGGACAGGACGCCGGGCCCAGACTGGTTGGGTTTAAAGATATAGGTGAAAGTTTTATTGTCTTTTGAGGTCCCCTTGCCAATTGGCGTGAATGCACCCTGCTTATCCTCTTTCCCAATCACCATGGTTACTTTACACACGGGTGCTTCCACTAAATGAATAGTAAACAAATTGGCTATGCCTAATTTGAGGATATTATCATTGTCACCTAACACAGGAAACAGGATGCGCTCTTTTACATCTTCCAGTACGGTAAGCTTTTCCTGATACAGGATATGGCCTCCTTCTTCTGAGTAGTAGATTTTGTCTGTAATGATTCTGGTCTTGTCCTTTAATTCTTCTACCCCGGTTTTTTCACCATTGGCATACATGACCCAACTGCTGTTGCCCAAGGAGTCATACTTTTCGTTTGGTCCGTTGAGCTGCCCGTCTACAATCACTCCTTTCACCTTGAGGTTTCCGTTGGTGAAGTATTCAGAGTAATTCCCTTCTATCTGCCCTTGTTCCCAGTTAGCGGCCATGCGTAGAACTCCGTTTTTATAGAAATCCTCAAAGTAGCCCTGCCGGTGACCGTTGACCAGGGTGCCTTTGGTCCTTACCCAGCCATTCTGGTCCACGTCCTTCACTTCCTCCTTTTTAGGAGACATACAAGAAAACAGGCAGGTAGCCAGTACCAATGGTGTAAATAACCTTCTCATTTTTATATTTTATCTGGCGTATTTGCGTTTTCTTGCCCAGAATTTAAACACGCCAAACAGTAATAACAAGACCAATGGAATACCTAAGTTCAAGGTTTGCCATTTGGTGCGTTCATCGCGTAATTTAGCTTTGTCCAGCGGACGTAGTTTTATTTCCTTACCGCGCAATTCAATCAAGCCTTTCTCATCCAGCAGGTAATCCACGGTATTCTTCAGGAGCTCTTTGTTGGCGTAGCGCAGGCGCGTGAAACGGTCATAGCCCAGTTCCATGGGTCTCCCATTCTTAGGGTCTACCTCATTGGCACCCAAATCGCCGTCTGAGAAAACGACCAATTTGGTGGGCTTGCTGGTGCCTACAAAAGGAATAGTAGTACCAGCGGGTGGTTGGCGGTTGGTCCATAGAGATTTGAAACTTCCTTCCAACAGATAACCCATTGGAACCGCCTGCTCTTTGAACAGTTTTGGGTCACGGTCAATTCTAGGGTCATTCAAGGAAAGGGAAACCGGTGCCGGGCGCTTCCGCGAATACTGCGAAGACCATAGCAACGGCGTCTTTTTAATGCCAACCGCCTTCACGGTGTCAATAGAGCTCACAAACTTAGTCTGCACGGCATCCAGGTTGCGCGTAATGGGTGATTGACTGAAGTTGTTCACCAAGGGGTAGTACCGCCACGGCACCAGCTGGGTCTGCGGCTGATTCCCCATATAGCCTGTCACCATGGGCAAGAAGCTGGCATTCAGGTCCTGTACCAGGTCTGGGTTCACTCGTGCGCCATACTTAAACAACAGGTCTTGCAGGTTCACATCGTTGGGCAGGGCTAGCATGCCTTCATTGCGAATGCTATCCAATTCTGCGCGCACGCCGTCCAACAGGAATAGAATCTTGCCGCCGCGCATCACGAACTGGTCCAGCTTGTACTTGTCCTGCTCAGAATACGGCTGGGTGGGCTTCATCATCACCACCAGGTTAAACGAATGCAAATCCGGCACTTGTGACAATTCTACGCGGTTGACGGTGTAATACTCAGAAAGCGTGCCCAAGAAGTCGGCGGCTTTGGGTACCCACAACTCGCCGTGGCCCTGCAAGACGCCAATGCGTCCACTGCTGGCGGCGGCTACTTTGCGCACCGCCGAGGCAAGTTCGTATTCCAAGCCTTCAATGGATTGGTTCAGGCGCTCATCTGGCGGCGCGGCTTGGTTCCCTTTGAGCAGCGTGGCGGCGGTCTGCTTGCCGGCACCGGCTACAATGGCCCCCGGGAAGACAATCTTCTCCACTTTCTTATCGCCTTCCTGCGCGAACAGGTTGGTAGGCTGCAGCCCTTGCTGCACCAGTTGCATGTAGAACTGGTTGCGGGCCTCTTCATTGGTATTGGCGCTGGGGTCCACAAAGTTGTAATCCAGTTTTCCGTCACTGTACAGCCTGAACTCCTCCAGCATCTCACGGGTAGAGTTCTGCAACCGCCTGAAGCCCGCCGGGAATTCGCCCTCTAGGTACACGGTCACCTGCACCGGCTCTTTCAGGTTGCCTAGCAAACTTTTGGTCTGGTCAGAGATGGTGTAGCGCTGGTCCTCGGTGAGGTCAACCCTGAAGAAATAGCGGCTGGCCACAAAATTGAGCACCAGTAGCAAGCCTACGGCCACCAGAAAGAAGGTCCAGTCCTGGCGTCTTCGGCTTTCAGCTACGGTTGCGGTGGTTTGGGGAGTTGGGTTCGTTTGCTCTACCATTTTCTGCTCTCCAATACCAGTTTAGTCCCTAATAACATCACCGTAATCACGCTCAAGAAATACAGCACATCTCTGGAGTCAATCAACCCTTTTGAGATGGAACTGTAGTGATAGGAAATGCCCAGTTGCGCAATGTAATAAGAGGCTGTTCCCCACGCGTCAATAGAGCTCAGCAAATCAAACCCGGTATACACCAGGTAGCACAGAAACACCGCCAGAATGAAGGCTACGATTTGGTTCTCTGTAAGCGAAGATGCAAAGATGCCCATGGCCACGAACACCGCCGCCAAGAAGATCAAGCCCATATAAGAGCCCGCCACCGCCGCCGAGTCAATGTTCCCCACTGGGTCGCCCAGCAGGTAAACACTCACATAATACAGCAGCGTAGGCAGCAGCGCGAACAAGGCCAACAACAGACAGGCAAAGTATTTGCCCAACAGTAATTGCGTGTCAGACAAAGGTTTGGTCAGCAGTAATTCCATGGTACCGGCTTTGCGCTCCTCGGCGAAGGCCCGCATGGTAATGGCCGGAATCAAGAACAGAAACAGCCAGGGCGCCAACGAGAAAACGGACTGTAAATCGGCGTACCCGTAGTCCAGCACACTGCTGTCTGGGAAGACCCACATGAACAGGCCCGTAGCCACCAGAAACACCCCCATGACTATATAGCCGATGAGCGAGTTGAGGTAGGAGTTAAATTCTTTTGATAAGATTGCCAGCATAGTTGAGAGACACTAGATGTTAGACGCTAGTATCTAGACTTTGTGTTTTGATTATCCGTTTTTGGCCTACTTTCTGGAAAACAGGCCAAAATGTGGTTTTTACTTATTGTTCTGGGTTAAATCCTGGAAGAGTTTCTCCAGAGAGTTTTCTTCCTGCTGAAGGCCCACTAGAGGCCAGCCCTGTTCTCCTGCCAGCCTAAAAATAGCTGAGCGTAAATCTGAGCCCGAGGTGGCAATTATTCTGTACTTGTGCAAACCAGCCGGTTCTATGCGCTGAACTTGGGGCAAGGTGAGAATGGGCGATGTGTCTACTTCGGCTTCAAACTCAGCCAAGATGCGCGTTTCTTTTCGGCCCATGTTCTTGAGTTCGGCCACCGGACTGTCGGCGACTAGTTTGCCTTGGTTGATGATGAGCACGCGGTCACAGAGGGCGCTTACTTCTTGCATGATGTGCGTAGAAAACAAGACCGTTTTGGCCTGCCCTACTGTTTTGATCAATTGCCTGATTTCTACAATCTGGTTCGGGTCCAGGCCGGTGGTAGGCTCGTCTAGAATTAAAACCGCTGGGTCATGAATCATGGCTTGGGCCAAGCCCACGCGCTGACGATAGCCTTTGGACAAAGCGCCAATCTTCTTGTGCTTTTCTCGATCCAGGCCGCAAAGCTGGATCATCTCCTCGGTGCGGGCTTGAAGGGCGCTTCCGCCCAGGCCATGCAGCTTGCCTACAAAATGCAGGTACTCGCGCACGTACATGTCCAGGTAGAGTGGGTTGTGCTCGGGTAAATAGCCTACTTGTCGGCGCACCTGTTTAGGGTCTTCCACCACGTTGAAGCCATTCACCAATACCGTTCCGCTGGTGGGTGGCAGGTAGCAGGTGGCAATTTTCATGGTAGTGGATTTTCCGGCGCCGTTGGGACCTAAAAAGCCCACGATCTCACCTGTACCTACCGTAAATGAGATATGGTCCACAGCTGCCTGCGGACCATATACTTTGGTCAAATCTTTTATTTCAATTCCCATTATTCTGGGTTAGGCTTTCTTTTTCTCTGGTCTGCCCTTCGGCATTAACGGGCGCACCTCAATGTCTACGTGATGGTAGTTGGGCGGCGACTGAAGAACGTGCAGAATGGTGGAAGCGATATCCTCGGGTTGCATCATATTCTCAGGCGCGGTGCCGGTGCCTTCAAAGCCGTCAAAGAAGTGCGTGGCTGTAGAGCCCGGGTAAATGCAGGTCACTTTTATGCCATGCGGTCTCACTTCTTTGAACAAGGAATGAGAAATGCCCCGCACCGCGAACTTAGTAGCACAGTAGCCGCTCATGTTCTCAATACCCGTCAAGCCGGCAATAGAGGATATGTTGATGATGTGGCCTTCCAGCTGTTTCTTCATTTGAGGCAATACCAAGCGCGTGCAGTAGAAGATACCATTCACGTTGGTGTCCATCATGGTGTGCCAGTCCTTCGGGCTCATGGTGTCCAAGGCGCCTTCAATACCCAAGCCGGCATTGTTGATCAACACAGAAATATTCTGACGAAGACGCTCTACCGTTTGCTCATACGCTGACCAAACCGACTGCTCATGTCGAACATCGCATTCAAAATAGTAAAAGTCTGGGTGTGAGATTTTGGGTTTAGATCGGCTCCAGCTCACTACGGTGGCTCCCTGCTCTAATAACAACTTTGCCGCAGCCAAGCCAATGCCGCTGCTGGCACCCGTAATCACCACTACTTTTCCTTCTAATTCCATATCAAAGATTTTGCTCAAATTTAAGTAAATATGTTATTCGACCTTGGTGGTTGATGCTACGAATTTAAATGTATCTATACTTCCAGCACAATTTGAATGACTCGGTGCAAATGCATACTATTCCATTCTTGATTTTGGGCTGATTCTTGGAAACTAGCCCAAAAACGAAGTAGAATACAATCAAGGGCTAGCAACCAACCTATATGTCACCCAACTGCGGCCGAAGCAACAATTCCTCTACTACGGTTTGCTTGGACAGGCAGTTGGCACCCCAAATGGCGTTGGCCACGTCCTCGGGTTTCATGAAGCGGTCATGCGGCAGATCCACTCCCTCCCAACTGGCAGTCAAAGTAGCGCCCGGTATCACGGCAGTCACGCGTATGCCGTGGTCTTTCAGTTCTTCGCGAAGCACTCTGGTCATGCCGTACAACGCGTGTTTAGCAATGCAGTAAGAACCGCCGTTGGTATACGCCATGATGCTGGCCGTGGAACAGATAGTGAAAATATAGCCATCCTTGCGTTTGATCATATCCCCTACCAAGCCTTTGGTCAAATCATAGGCGCTGTATAGGTTGGTGTTAATCATCTCACGCAGCACGGTGTCACTTTCTTCATGAATGGTGCCCGGAATGAAGAAGCCGGCGTTGTTCACCAGCACGTCTACTTTTACTTTCAGGGAATGAATGTAGTCCAGAAAACGTTTCACCTCGCCGGTCATGCTCACATCCACGGCCTGGTAGAAAACCTTGGAGAACGTGTAGGCCTGTTCAATCTCTAACTTCAGTTTTTGCAGATCTTTCTCATTGCGCGCGCAGGTGATGATATGAAAACCTTCGGCGGCAAACTTATCTACAATGGCCCGCCCAATTCCCTTGGTCCCACCGGTCACCACTATATATTTTTGCATGGGATAGATGTTTTATCTTATTTCAACGTAATATAGGCATTTGAAAACAAGAAGTGCCTATTTCTGCTCTGGTTGGGGCAGTACACTCTACGGCCTACGCTCCCATTCATGAAAAACTTTGGTGCATACCTCCTCTTTTTAGGCTCGCTCTTCAGGCGCGGTGAATCTCCTAAAATTCTCTTTAAACGAACCATTGACGAAGCCATCTTGATTGGCATTGACTCTATCTTTATTGTGGCCGTGGTCTCCACGTTCATTGGCGCGGTTACCTGTGTGCAAATCTCCTATAACCTGACCAGCGCACTCATCCCTAAGTCTACCATTGGCTTTATGGTCCGGGAGATGACCATCCTGGAAATGGCACCTACCATCACGTCCATTGTGTTGGCGGGCAAGGTAGGTTCTAACATTGCGGGCGGCCTGGGCACCATGAAGATCACCGAGCAGGTAGATGCATTGGAAGTGATGGGCATCAACTCTACCTCTTACCTGGTGCTACCCAAGATTATTGCCTCTATTCTGGTGTTTCCTATGCTGGTGGTCATTGCCATGTTTCTTTCCATCTTGGGCGGATATGTGGCTGGTACTTTAACTAACACCCTAACAGGTCAGGAATACATCACAGGGCTTAGAACGGCCTTTATCCCGTACAACATCACCTTCGCGTTGATTAAGTCTGTAGTCTTTGCCTTTCTGATTGCCTCCATCTCCTCTTACAAAGGGTACTTTACCACTGGCGGGGCCTTAGAGGTAGGTGAATCCAGTACCAAAGCCGTGACCAACAGCGTGATTGCCTTATTAATTGCAGATTATGTCTGCGCTCAAGTGCTGCTTTAAAGCATAGACTAGAGGCCTCACTTCTTCAACTGAATCACATGATTGAAATACATAACATCCACAAGACCTTCAATGGCAAAAAAGTGCTGGAAGGCATTAGCGGTGTCTTTGAGTCTGGCAAGATGAACATGCTCTTAGGCGCCAGTGGTACCGGTAAAAGCGTGCTACTCAAATGCATTGTGGGCCTGGTGAAGCCAGACGTGGGCAGCATCACCTATGATGGACGCGTTTTTACCAACAACAAACTGGACATACGCCAAGAGATACGCCGTAAGATTGGGATGCTCTTTCAAGGAAGCGCCCTGTTTGACTCCATGAACGTGAACGAGAACGTGGAATTCCCGCTCAAGATGCTTACCGACATGGACCGTTCCGAACGCAGAGATCGCGTAGAATTCTGTCTTAAACGCGTTGGCCTGGAGAACGCTGGCAAATTAATGCCTTCTGAACTGAGCGGCGGTATGAAGAAACGCGTGGGTATTGCCCGTGCCATTGCCCCGCACTGTACCTACCTTTTCTGTGATGAGCCCAACTCCGGTCTTGACCCGCTAACCGCCATTAAAATTGATGAATTGATCAAGGAGATTACGGTAGAGTATGACATCACCACCATTGTAGTGACCCACGACATGAACTCCGTGCTGGAATATGGGGACAAGGTGATGTTTATGTACCAGGGCAAGAAACTCTGGGAAGGCCACAGTTCTGAGATCATGGACACCAAGGTACGCGAGCTCAACGACTTTATCTTCTCCAACCGCTTAATGCGCGATGCCAAAAAAGTGGAGCAGATTGAAGAGGACGAGCGCCAGGAAGAAGAACGCCAAAGCAACGAATAACCAATTGCCCACCTACTTTTAAATGCTTCGTTTTTGATCCCTTTTCTAGAAATAAGGCCAAAAACGAAGCTTTCTATTTTTAATCAATCCTTTTGAGTTGTATACAAAAAATGCCCAGAATCACTTCTGGGCATTTTTTGTATTTAATATTTTAAGCTTAATTCCGCTTGTTCAACTCATCGCGTATTTTGGCAGCCTTTTCATAGTCCTCCTTTTCCAGGGCCTCATTCAGCATCTTGTTCAGCTCATCCACAGACACCTCTGTGAGTTTAGCCTTGCTAGAAGAAGAACTAGCAGAAGCACTGCTTTCTTTAGAGGCCGAAGTTTGGATTTCGTCGGTTTCCTCGTCTTCGTCCTCCTCTTCGTCCAGATCACTCAAGATGATGCCGGCCTCAGAAAGTACAGATTCAACCGTGTAAATAGGCACTCCAAACCGCAGTCCAATGGCGATGGCATCTGAGGGACGGGCGTCCAGTTCAAACTCCTTTTCTCCGGCGTGGCAGACAATCTTGGAGAAAAACACCCCTTCCTTTAGGTCAGAGATCATGATCTCCTGCACAGACACGTCCATTTGCAGGGCGAAGGTCTTGAACAGATCATGCGTCAACGGACGGGTAGGATTGATCTTCTCTATCTGTATGGCAATGGACTGCGCCTCAAACATACCAATGATGATGGGCAACCGGCGGCTTCCGTCTTTCTCCCCCAGCACCAAGGCAAACGACCCTGATTGTGACTGGCTGGAGGACAAACCCAGAATCTCTAGCTCAATTTTCTTCACAATATCTCTTCTATTTGTCTAAAGCTTTGGCAGCTTCTATCAATTTTGGAACAATCTCAGTAGCGTCTCCAACAATACCGTAATCGGCGGCTTTGAAGAACGGAGCTTCTGGATCTTTATTGATAACGACAATTACTTTAGAAGAGTTAACCCCTGCCAAGTGTTGGATGGCGCCAGAGATGCCCACGGCAATGTATAAGTTGGGGCTCACGGTGATACCTGTCTGGCCAACGTGCTCATGGTGAGGTCTCCAGCCCACATCTGCCACTGGTTTAGAGCAGGCAGTAGCGGCACCTAAGGCTTTTGCTAAATCTTCAATTAAAAACCAGTTCTCAGGGCCTTTCAAGCCTCTACCACCAGAAACTACCAGATCTGCCTCGGTTAACAAGATGTCACCAGACTGTTTGATGGTTTCTTTTGGAGCAGCGGCAAAGTCAGCATCTGTTAAAGAAGCAGAGAAATTCTCAACCGTGGCAGTACCACCGGCCGTAGTTTCAATGTCTACTGCATTTTTCTTAACCAGGATGATCTTCTTGTCTGAGGTCAATTCTACGTCAGAGAACGCCTTGCCAGAGAATACCCCGCGGCGCACTTTAAAAGTAGAACCAGAAATCTCAGGGTAGTCTACCACGTTGGTGGCCAAAGAAGCTCCCAACTGCACGGCCAATCTTGAGCCAATGGCGGCGCCAATGTTGGAGTTAGACAAGATGATCACGCTGCTGTTTTCCTGGGCAGCGGCGGCAGAAATTACTTTTACATAGGCAGCACCCACAAAATTGGTCAAGCGGCTGTCATTGTCTAATAACACCTTGGTAATGCCTTGCTCCCCTAAAGAAGTCAATGCATTGGCCTGTACGTCACCAATGGCCACCGCCGTAGCGGTGGTGCCTAAGGTAGACGCTACTTTGCTCCCGTACGAAGCTGCTTCCAAAGAAGACTTCTTTACTTCGCCGTTCGCGCATTCTATCACTACTAAAACTGACATGCTTATAGAACTTTAGCTTCGTTACGTAATAATTTAATCAAGTCACCGGCATTCTCTGCGTCAATCATCTTCACGCCAGATTTGGCTGGTGGCAACTGGTAGCCTTGCACCTGCGTCTTGGTCTCTTGTCCCACCGCTTCTACCACCTGCAAAGGCTTGGTACGGGCGGTCATGATACCGCGCATGTTCGGGATTCTAGGCTCCGTCATGGGCTGCTGCGCGCTCACCACTATTGGAAGGTTAACTTCAATGATTTCCTTGCCACCTTCAATCTCACGCTCCACGGTAGCCGTGGTGCCGTTGATGTCCAGTTTAATAGCCGGGGCAATGGTGGGGATGCCCAACAGCTCGCCTACCATGCCGTGCACCTGAAAACCGTTGTAGTCAATAGACTCGCGGCCCATCAAGATAAGGTCATACCCGCCTTCTTTGGCGTAGTGGGCTATCTGAGTAGAAACAAGGAAAGCGTCGGTTGGTTTGATGTTTACTCTAATGGCGTCATCGGCGCCAATGGCCAGGGCCTTGCGGATATTTGGTTCGGCGTCAGCCTCGCCTACGTTTAAAACGGTAACGGTTCCACCCAGAGCTTCTTTCAGCTCAATGGCGCGGGTAAGCGCGTACTCATCATATGGGTTGATCACGAATTGAACACCGGCCGTGTTAAACTCCTTCCCGTCTGGCGTGAAAGTAATTTTGGTGGTGGTGTCTGGTACGTTACTAATGCAAACTAAGAATTTCATCTCACTTAAGGTTAGTGGATTTTACATTAAATTTGTGGGCAATTTAAAGGAATAATTCATCAAATGGAAACGTCTAACAGCAGATTGGCTCAACTCCTGGCCTTTTACCAGGATGACCCGCAGGATCCGTTCACGCTTTACGCCATCGCTACGGAATACCGCGCGTTTGACGTAGAGAAAGCCCGTTTTTTCTACGAGAAATTACTGGCCGAGCACCCAGACTATGTGGGCACGTATTACCATGTAGCCAGCCTCTACTTACAGTTAGACGAACCCAACCTGGCACAGCAGGCTTACCAGAAAGGTATGCAGGTAAGCCGCCAGCAAGGCCAGATGCACGCCTTCTCTGAGCTCCAAGGGGCGTACAACAAGATGATGGGTTTGGATTACGAAGATGACTAAAATTTAGTTGGCATGCATACTATTTTCGCGTTTTTTGCTTCTTTCCCAGAAATCAGGCTAAAAACGGAGGCCTCCCCTTCTTCTCTTAGCCTACGCTTTCATGTATAGACACCTGCACCGCAAACTGCTCATGCGGCTTTTCATGTTCACCTGTATCTCTACCTTGATGCTATTGCTGGTGGGGTACCACGTCTATACCCAGCACATTAGCTTTTTACTGGCCTCTGGTGGGCTTGTGTTAGGCGAAGCGATTGGTCTGCTGGTGGGCAACCTTTCTACTATTGAGTGGCAAGAGGAAAGCAGTAAAATCATTGCCCGGTTTGACCGAATCAGCGTCCTTACCTTGCTTTGCTACCTTGTGTTCACGTTTAGCAAGAAATGGGTCTTTGGCCACTGGATTCACGGCGATATGCTCTCGGCCTTTACCTATGCCATCCTTTTTGGGGTAATGACCGGACGGCTCTTTTACATGCGCAGAAAAGTTTTGAGGATTCTGAATGACCGGGGCTTATAAATAAGGAACTAGCCTACAGCGCAACTAACCACCACCTATATCTTAAAGCCATTTTTGGGCTAATTTCCAGAAAACAGCTCAAAAACGGCTTTAGGTTAGTTTTTCTTGCCTAGTTTCTGGTGCATGCGGTGCAGCTCAATGTTCTGCTTGATGAGCTCACGACGGGCATTCACCAGCTCATTGTTCACACGGCTTAGTTCATTTAGGAGGTCAGTTTGCTGCGTGTCTTGCTCCCAGACGTTGTTGGCTAGAGCGTTTTCTTCTTCACCTTCTTTGGATAAAGCGCCAGAAAGAGTGGGTGGCGCAGATATAACCGGTGATGAGGTGGTCCAAAACAGCCATATCTCAGACTTGACCTGTGTGAGACCTAGGGTAAAGACTTGCCCGGTTGGGTCATTGGCCAACCTTATGTTGGGCAGCAGGCTGGTTTGGGCAGGAAATTTCTGAAACCACGCGGTGGCTAAAGCCTTAGAAGTCTGGTTGAGCAGATCTAGGAAAGATTTACCCTCTGGTTTGTTAAGTACATCGGGGAAATCTGAGGAGACAATTTCTCTCACTCTTCCCTCTAAGGTGCACCGCCACACCATTCCGCCTCTTTTTTCCAACAACTCCTCCTTTACCTTCTATTTTTCCAGCAGCTCCTTGGCTAATACCAAGGCTTCTTGTGCGTCTTTGCTGTAGCCGTCAGCGCCCACCTGTTGCCAGAGTTCTTCTGCTGTATTAAACGGATAGCCGCCCACCATTATTTTGAGGTCTTTTAAATCTTGGGCAGCTCTCACCGCTTGGATGGCCGCCTCCACCGCCGGCACGTGGTACGTCATGGTAGCTGAAAGCAGTAATAAATCAGGCTTTTGGTCTCTGAGTGCACTCAGCAAACTAGGCACGGGAACATTTGAGCCCAAGTAATACGTGTCCCAGCCTTCCATTTCAAAGAAATCACTGACCATGCGCACGCCCAGTTCATGCAAATCACCAGTGGCGCAGGTAGACACTAGTTTAAGTCCGTTGCGCTCTGTCCCAAACACCTGCGGGTATAGCTGCGACATGGCCCACTGTGTGGCGGCCGTGCAAAAATGCTCTTGGGCCACGCTTATTTTATTTTTCTGCCACAAACGCCCAATCTGATGCTGCACCGGCTGAAAAACGCCTAGATAGATATCCTTGACCGGCACGCCACGCTCTACCTCTTGCATAATTAGCTCAATGGCTTGGTTGCGCTTGCCTTTTAAAAGGAAATCCAGGTATTTCTCGGCTACCTCATTCAAGGCTGACTCCGTTTCAGTGGGCAAGCCATGTTTGTCTTCTAAAACCTGCAAGGCGCTGTTGAGGTGATTGGCCACCAGCACATAGTGCTCAATGGGCAGATTTTGCGTTATCACATCTTTCAAGGCGACAAGATGAGCATGCAGGTCTTTGGCTGGCAGGTGGCGGGTCTCCAGAACTTGCTGGGCCCAGATGACATAGTCATTGAACAGGGCAGAGCTTCCTGAACCTACGGCTTCAATCAAATAAGAGAAATGGTAATGGGTGTCCTGTCTGCACTTCTCCTTCCCCTGTGGCCCGTAGCGGGCTTCCATGTCTGGGTTCTGGGCATAGACCAAGGCAATGGTTTGCTCCACCAACTCAGGCTCCAGTTTCTTAAGAAGGGCCGCAGACTTTCTTCTGTTCTCTGACATACCAGCTTCTTACTGACTATTCACAGATATGTTCAAAGAAGCGTACTTTGGCTGACCGGGGCACCAGTTTCAATCCTTTAGGAATGCCGCTGTGCGAGTCATGGTACATGTGGCTGTGGTGCCAGGTTTTGTAACTTTCCTCATCCTGCCAATGGGTGATGAGCCAAATCTCTTGGGGATTGTCTGTGGGTGAGATGACCTGTAACCGGATGAACCCTGGGGCTCCCTCTACCAAACCGGGTCTGTTCACGAAGGCCTCTTTCACGGCCGGAGCCATGTCATTGGCTATAGTAAAAGTACTGAGTGCTATAAACATTCTGAATGGGCTAAGACGAAAACGCCCGCCACAGGTCAAAACCACCAGAAAGACGCTTATTTTATTGTTTCACTGGCTTGGCGGGAGAATTAAGAATAGCAATTTACGGGCTGTGTTCCATTTAGGCAAGAAAAAATTGGGTAAATCATATTAGACTAACCTATTTATATTTTTAGACGTATCTAAATTTTTACGTTATTTGCGATATCAAATTACTAAATCATACAGGATGTCCAGAATTTTTACGACCGTATTTATAACTTTACTAGCGTATTCTCTTGCCTTTGGGCAAACCCAAGAGGCTGACTCCTTAACTGCCATTGAAACCGACCGCCCTGACCAGACCGAGGCCGCCAGCCTAGTACCCAAAGGTTTTTTACAGTTAGAGGCAGGGTACTTTAGACAGGTAGATAAACAGGAAGGCTATACGTTAGTCTCTAAACTATCCCCTACTGTCTTAGTCCGCTATGGTCTCTTGGAGGCTTTAGAATTGCGCTTGCTGGTGGAGCATTTACAGTTAAAGGAAACAACGGTGGGCTTGGGCAAAGTTTCGGGTTGGGGCCCAGTGGCCGTTGGCACCAAGATTAAGATAAGCGAGGAAAAGGGTTTGTTGCCGGCCATGGCGTTCATTGGCCATTTAACCTTGCGCACCGGCAAAAGCGAGTTCAAACCTAGTTATTTGGTGCCTGATTTTAGATTCTCCTTGGCACACACCTTGTCTGACTATTTCAGCCTAGGGTACAATGTAGGCTATGAATGGGCACCCGACGAAGCTTTAGGACAAACCATTTACACGGTGGCGTTGGGCGCGGCCCTTTCAGAAAAGCTGGGTGCTTTCATAGAGTTTTTCGGGCAGAAGCCGCAAGACCAAAAATGGCAACACCAACTTGACGGCGGCTTAACTTACAAGCTACTGTCCAATCTACAAATAGATGCCTCTGCCGGATTGGGCCTGAGCAAAGATGCCCCGGACTATTTTGTAAGTGGTGGCCTAAGTGTAAGGCTGCCTAGATAGAGTCGTTTTTGAGTTAATTCTCATAAAATAGGCTAAAAACAGAAAAGGCGAACCCCATCCAGGGCTCGCCTTTTCTGTTAAGAATTTTACAGACTGGCTACTTGGCCAAAAGTCGGACTTCTATTCCATGTTCTTGCGTGGATCCGTCTTTGGCTTCCTCAGATTTTACCTCTGTGAAAGCGTAGCCTTTGGACTGCAGGCGTTTAGCATTGATGCCATTCGCTACCAGATAGTCTAAAACGGCTTTAGCGCGGCTTTCAGAAAGAGGTTGGCTCGCCTCTTGAGTGGCGGTGAGTCCCGCCACTTCTGCCCGAAGGCTTTTCTTATCATTCAACAGGGCTACCAGTGCTTTCAACTCATAGGTAGCTTCTGGCAGTAGGCTTGCCTTCCCTTCCTCAAAGAAAATATTACGCAACGGTAAAACGCTACCGGCCTCTAGCGGCTGCAGTGTCACGGACCGGTCCTCTTTCCTAAAACCAGCGGTAGCTGGCAGATTGTAGTTCTCTGAGTGGAATGCATACTCATCCCGTTTGATGGCCAAGCCATAGTTCTTACCCGCCGGCAAAGAAACCAGATACTTGCCCGTTGCGCTGTTGGAGGTAAACGTGGTAATCACCTCTTTTCTAAGGTTGTCAATCACTTCTACCTTGGCTTCTACAGGCTTCTGGGTTTTAGCATCCAAAATAGTGCCCTGCACGATGATGTTCTGCGGCGTTTTCAAGTCAAGCACTGGCATGATGACCGGCAGCGGCACTTGCATGGAGGTACTGGCAATCAAGTCATCCTCTGTGTTCAACACCATGTGCTTTTCAGCACCCATAAAGGTGAGGCGGTAAATGTCGCTTTCGCCTTGGCTTCTGTCTAACCTGCTTGAGGCAAGGTACCCATACCGGCCGTTGGCCGTCAAGCTCAGGAATTTGTCATCTTCTGGAGTGTTCACCGGGTAGCCTAGGTTTTCGGGTTCAGACCATTGCCCGTTTTCCAGCACGCTTTTGAAGATGTCATATCCGCCCATGGAATTGTGCCCCTCAGAGCTAAAGTACAAGGTCTTGCCATCTGGCAGCAAGAACACGGCCCCTTCATCATAGGCCGTGTTGATTTTTGGCCCAGCGCTCATGGCCTTGCCCCAATTACCTTTAGCGTCCTGCACAGAAAAGTAAATATCTCCCTGGCCAATGCCGTTCTCGCGGTCACTTACAAAGTAGAGGGTCTTGCCGTCATAAGAGTACGTAGCCGATGTTTCCCGGGCGCTGGAGTTGATTTCTTTGGACAGTTCATCTGGCTTGCTCCATTCATTGCCTTTCAAGACGCATTCATAGAGGTTACCATCACCCTCATCTCCGGTAAACAAAAAGCGCTGACCGTCTGGCGAGATAGCCACAACCACTTCGTTTTTCTCTGTGTTAATGTTTTTGTCTAAAGCCTTGGCAACCGTCCACTGACCATTAACCTTAGTAGAGATGTAAATGTCATCATGGGCGAGTTTGTCTTTGTCGGGCTGAGCTTTTCCGTCTGGCAAAACAACCCGGCGCGAGGAGAACAGCATCACCATCTCATCTGCATTTACTACCGGCTGGGTATCTGTGAACCTAGAGTTGATGAGGTCGCCGGCGTTGTCAAAAAACACGCGCACCGGTTTCTTCTGCAGCTTCTCTCCAGACAGACTTTCCCTGATGTATTTGTTAACTACATCTGCCTTGGCCCTTCCCTTATCCGTGGACAAGGTGGCCAAATACTTTTTGTAGTCAGAGACCGCTTTCTGCCACTCCATGTTCATCTGGTAGGCTCTGGCTAAATAGAAACCCAGTTCTGGGTCAATGGCCGGATTCAGTTTTTTGGCTTTCTCCAGATAAGGCAAGGACTTGGCTTTCTGATCAGAGAACAAATAGGCCACCCCTAGGCGGTAGTTTAACAGAGCATTGTTGGGGTTAACCGCATAGGCATCCAGGTAGGGCGCTATGGCCTCTTTGTAAAATTTCTTACGGTAGGCGTCATCGGTTTTCTTAGAGGTGGCTGCAAAAATATCATTGCCTTCATCCAACCGTTTTTTGGCCTCTTTAAAGCCTTCTTTATTCTGCGCGAAATTCTCTTTAACAAACTCCACATTCTGGCCCATGGCTAGGCTCATGCTTAAAGAGCAACCCAGCACCAAGCCTAATTTTTTCATATCCATATTATATTCTTTAAGAGCTGGAAGTCTATTTTTCTTGACAATACAACAGATAGGCCTTAGCAGCCGGCACATTTAGGCTGACCGCCTTCTCCCAGTCCTGGCAGGCGCTGGCATCCCGCAGCATTTCTTTGGCATTGCCTCTGTTGAAATACGCATAGCCGTAGTCTGGATTTATTTGCAGCGCGAAGTTGCAGTCCTCCAGTGCTCCTTTAAAATCCTGCAGTTTGTATTTAGCGGCCGCCCGATTGTTGAAGGCAAAAGCATACTGCGGATTCAACTGCACTGCTTTGGTGAAATCTGCCAGGGCGCCTTCATAATCACCGGCTTCGTATTTTGCCCTGCCGCGGCTGTTGTAAGCCAGATAGTAGTCCTTGTTGCGTTCAATGGCTTTAGAGAACTCCTCTGCAGCGCCGGTGTAGTCTTTCTTACCCAGTTTATAATTCCCCAAACTGAAATAGGCCATGGCAATGTCTGGGTTTACCTCAATGGCTTTTCTATAGTCTGCCAAGGCACCCTCCATGTCATTTAATTGGCGTTTGGCAGTCCCGCGGTCATGGTAGGCGTACCCGTTTCTAGGACTTATTTTAATGACTGCTGAGTAATCCTCCATGGCAGTTTTGTAGTCTCCATTCTCAAAATGCAAACCGCCTCTTTGGTACAGGGCCTGGTAATAGTTTGGATCCGCTTCCAGGGTTTGGGTATAATCTGCGGCGGCGCCGGTTTTGTCTTTTAGCAGATACTTGGCTTTGCCACGATTGAACAAGGCCTGCGCATTCTTGCTGTTAAGCGCCGCTACTTTGCTGTAATCGTCAATGGCGCGCTGCACTTCTTTCAGCTCCAGGTACGCTGCGGCGCGGCCCATGTAGGCCTGCTCAAATTCTGGACGCAAGGCAATCACCGAGTCTAAATCAATGACGGCGGTGCGGTATTCTTTCTGGCTTAAATACTCAAGTCCGCTTTTGTAGAGTTTGTCTGCCACCAGTGCCAGCTCATTGGCTTTGGCCATTTCCAGGCTGTCTTTGGCAACGGGCGCCGTTGCCTGGGCTAATTGCGCGTTGCTGGTGAACCAGCCGGCACAGCCCAAAAAGAGGAAAAGTAGTCTTTTCATCATAGAATGCTTATTTAAGAAAGGAGAAACAAAGAAACAGAGGAGACAAACTGCCGCCCAACCCACATACAACCAACTTCACAAACTCAGAAACATAAGAAAGGCTCTGCTTGCTACAGAAAGGCAATCAAGAAGCAGAGGTATTAAAATTCTCTTCTTAGGGGTGCAGAAGAGGTAAAGGTATTGCAGCCGACGATCCTTTGATCAGCTTGACAAAATTACGACTTAATTGAATATAGACAATAGCCACTATTAGGCGCAAAGTACTGTATACTATTTATTTAAAATTGGGTTTAATTGATTTTAATAGTTGCATTGGCTTCTCATATAGCTTAAGGAAGCATAAAAAAAGGTAAAGACGCTAAGTGGCGGTCATTACCTTTTCAAGAGAGTAATATTTTGGCTGATGATACTTAGTTACCAATAAACTTATAACCCAAGCTGAAGATAATTTGCTTACCAGCCACATCAAACTTGTTGGCGGCATCATCTGCGTAAGTGCGCGTTAACCGTTCATACCGTACATCTAAGGTGAGTTTAGAGATATCAAGGCCTGCGCCTATTTGGTAACCCCAGTCAGCAGAATCAAAGTATTTGTCCACTTCTTCATCCCTAAAATCACTATTAATCATGATGGAGGCTACCAGGCCGGCGTATACTCTGGCCACTTTCATAAAGTTATAGCCAACCAACACCGGTACGTCTAAATGAGAAAAGCCCATCTCCTCTATCGTTTTATTGCCAGACACGGCTTCCTGTATTTCCACTTTTCCACCCGAAGCCGAGAACACTCCCTCTGGCTGCACAAAAAATCCTCCCAATTGCACTCGGGCGAAGGCCCCGGCATGGAAACCCGTGATGTTGTCCTCTTCTTTAAACTGCTCCGTGTTGCTGGACGCATTTTTAATGTCTATGGTAGAAGAACTTATACCAGCTTTCAAGCCCAAAGCAAACTGAGCCTGCGCTGAACTTAATGCCGCCAAAAAAACCACAAACAATAAGAAAGTCTTTTTCATAGGAATCATATTTGCTTGATCTATAAGACTTTTTACGCGCATGGGTCCCCTATGGACTAGGCAAAAACGGAAGATAAACCTTTGGTCAAACAGCGTTAATTCAAGCTTATCACCAAATCATCTGCCTGCACCAAGGTGCCGTCCGTTAAGTGGATGTCTGCCACCACCAAGTCATCTGGCGCCGTAATGGTGGTTTCCATCTTCATGGCCTCAATGATGAACAAAGGCGTATTGCGCTTGACCTGTTGGTCTTTCTGCACCAACACTTTGGACAGCATGCCTTGTAGCGGCGCACCCATCTGCTTGGCGTTGCCCTTCTCAATTTTGCGGTTTTCGCGGCTTTCTACTTTAATAGACTTGTCACGCACTTCAATGTTACGCGTCTGCCCGTTGAGCTTGAAGAACACGGTTCTATTGCCATTATCATCTGGGTCGGTCATGGACATGTATTGCACAATGATGGACTTGCCCTTGGCCATGTCAATGATATACTCCTCGCCTTGGCGCATGCCGTAGAAGAACACGCGGGTGGGCAGTTTGGACACATCGCCGTACTGCGCCTCATGCTGGCAGTAACCTTCCCACACTTTAGGGTAGAGTTGGTAAGACAGGTAATCTAAGAAGCTTCTGTCACGTCCGAATTTCTCCCTGAACGCCTCATAAGTGGCGTCAATATCCAGCGGCGGAATGTGGTCGTTTGGACGGCCGGTATAAGGTTGTTCATCCTTCAAGACCAGTTTCTGCAGTTTCTTCGGGAAGCCGCCTTCGGGTTGGCCAATGTCGCCTTTAAAGAAGGACTGCACGCTTTCTGGGAACGAAATCTGGTCGCCTTTCTCCAGCACGTCTACCGTAGTCAGGTTGTTGCTCACCAGGTACAAAGCCATATCCCCTACCACTTTAGAGCTAGGAGTCACTTTGATAACATCCCCGAAGAGCTGGTTCACCTCAGTGTAGGTTTCTTTAATTTCTTCCCACTTATCTCCTAAGCCCAGCGCCTGGGCCTGCGGACGCAAGTTGGAGTACTGACCACCCGGAATCTCATGCTGGTAAACCTCGGCGGTACCTGCCATCAAGCCGCTTTCAAACGGATAATAGTACTCCCGCACGGTTTCCCAATAGTTGGAGAACTCGTTTAAGCTTTTCATGTCGAAGTCGCGGTGGCGGTCCTGGAACTTCATCATCTCCACCACCGAGTTAAAGTTAGGCTGCGAGGTCAACCCCGACATGGAGCCCAAGCATACGTCAATCACGTCCACATCGGCTTCAATGGCTTTGAGGTAAGTAGCCGCCTGGATGGAGGCTGTGTCATGCGTATGTAAATGGACGGGCAACTTAACAGTATCACGCAAGGCAGTGACCAGTTCTTTGGCGGCGTAAGGCTTGAGCAGGCCTGCCATGTCTTTGATCGCGATGATGTGCGCACCAGCGTCCTCTAACTGTTTACCTAAGCGCAAGTAATAATCAAGCGTATACTTGGTCTTCTTCGGGTTGAGGATGTCGCCGGTGTAGCAGATGGAGCTCTCCGCTAGGCCCTGGGTACGCTTGCGCACAAAGTTGATACACGACTCCATGCCCGGCATCCAGTTTAGCGAGTCAAAAATGCGGAAGATGTCCACGCCCGTCTCCCAGCTTTTCTCCACAAAGGCCTCAATCAAATTGTCTGGATACGCCTTGTACCCCACCCCGTTTGAACCCCTGATGAGCATTTGCAGCAGGATGTTCGGGATGGCCTGGCGGAGTTGGCGCAATCTATCCCACGGGTCTTCCTGCAAAAAGCGCAGGCAGACGTCAAAGGTGGCACCGCCCCAAACTTCCATACTGAAGGTCTGCGGGTGCATTTTGGCGTAACCTTCGGCCACTTTCATCAAGTCAAACGTGCGCATACGCGTAGCCAATAGGCTTTGGTGCGCATCCCGGAATGTAGTGTCTGTGTAATGAATCTGCTTTTCGTTGCGGAGCCACTGCGAGAACTTCTCGGGGCCCATCTCGGTGAGCAGGTCTTTGGTGCCTTTGGGATACTCGCCGTATTTAGGGTAGGCCGGAATGTGCGGTTTCTCCAGGTTGCGGTAAGGCGGTTTGATTTTGATGTCTGGGTTGCCGTTCACGATAGTGTCTGCCACAAAGCTGAGCAAGCGTGTGGCCCGATCCTGGCTTTTCTGGAACTTGAACAGCTCTGGATGGTCCTTCACGAAGTCTACCGTCGCGTTGCCGCTCACAAACACCGGGTGGCTCACAATGTTGTGCAAGAAGGCCATGTTGTGCCGCACGCCGCGCAACCTGAACTCGTCCAGGGTCCGTTGCATCTTGACAGCCGCGCCCTGCAAAGTATTGTCATGCGCAGAAACCTTCACCAACAGTGAATCAAAGAATGGACTCACTTTGGCACCCTGGTACACGCTTCCTTGGTCTAGACGTATTCCAAAACCTCCGGCACTGCGATAGGCTATTATTGTACCATAGTCAGGTTTGAAGTCGTTTTCGGGATCTTCAGTGGTCACGCGGCACTGGATGGCAAAGCCGGTTGGGGCAATGATGCGGTCTGGGCCCAAATTGATTTCTGGGTCTGAGAGGTTGTAGCCGTCCGCTATGTAAATCTGGGTTTTAATCAAGTCCACACCCGTCACCATCTCCGTGACGGTATGCTCCACCTGAATGCGCGGATTCACCTCAATAAAGTAAATCTCTTCGTTTTCTGGGTTCACCAGAAACTCCACGGTTCCCACGTTGGTGTAATTGACCGCCTTACAGATGCGCAGCGAATAGTCATACAGCTCCTGCTTTACTCCATCTGACAAGCCCAAGGCGGGGGCCACCTCTACCACTTTCTGGAAGCGCCGCTGCACCGAGCAGTCGCGCTCAAAAAGGTGAGTAATGTTGCCATGGTTATCGGCTACTATCTGCACCTCAATGTGCTTGGGGCGCTCCACAAACTTCTCCAAGAACAAAGTATCATCCCCGAAGGCCTTTGCAGCCTCGTTCTTCGCCTCAAAAAAGCCTCTTTCCAACTGCTCATCATCCCTAATCACGCGCATCCCACGTCCCCCACCACCGGCGGCGGCTTTCAGCATGACCGGGTAGCCAATGCGGTGCGCTTCACACAGGGCAATGTCTTTGTCGGTGAGGTCTACTTCATTGCTTTGGATGAGCGGTACGCCCTGCCCCAAGGCTACTTTCTTGGCGGCAATCTTGTCCCCCAACGCGGCCATGGCCTGAGGCTTAGGCCCAATGAACTGGATGCCGTTGTCGGCGCAAGCCTGGGAGAAGTATTTGTTTTCTGAGAGGAAGCCATAGCCTGGGTGAATGGCGTCTACGCCGCTGTCTTTGGCTATTCTGATGATTTCTTCAATGTTGAGGTAGGGCTGAAGCGGCTGGTTTTCCTTGCCTATCTGGTAGGCTTCGTCTGCTTTGTAGCGGTGCAGCGAATACCGGTCTTCATAGGTATAGACAGCCACCGTCTGGATGCCCAGCTCATTACAGGCTCTTAGTACACGAATAGCGATTTCGCCGCGGTTGGCGACTAACAGTTTTTTAATCTTCATGGGGCGTTTGGTAGTGGAGAACTTGAACAGGCCAGCCCCGCTTGGCAACCTACGGGTAGCGCTTTAGGGAATGTCTGGCTAGATTCCTCCCGATACGTAAAAGTGGCCCCAAAGTATTCATTTTGGCAATAATCTTATTTTTCTATTGCACTTTTCATAACCAAAGGGGGTGTTTCAACCAATATTTTTCTGAATGTGCAAAACACAAGAATAGCTTTAGACTTGGGGTTCAATCGATTTCTCTAACCCAATTTTCACCTCTTTCCGGCAAAACAGGCTAAAAACGGCCCGATGAAAATACTTTTACCAACTTTAAATAGTGGGAGATATTTTGTTCAGATGAGTGCTTACCTACTGCTTCGGATGGCTATTAATATTAACTTTAAGCTATCTTTTAAATAACTTTCGGCATCTACTCTTGGCGCAGCATCCCATGAAAAAGACTTTATTTCTGGCACTCTTGACAACAAGCTTTATTGCTTCTGTCTCAACCACATTTGGACAAACCTACCAGGCTCAAGCTGCCAGAGTCATTGCCAACCAGAATATGCAGATGAATATGCAAATGAGTCATCAGATGCATATGCTACACATTATGTCTATGGGAAGTAGAAGTACCACCTTAAAAAACCCATTATCCAATTACATTGTCGTGATGGAGGACAGCACCGTTAGGCAAGTTCAAGGCAAGATTAAGTTTGATGTATTTAACAAGAGTTATCTAGAGACACTCGACCTGTCAAAAAAAATGAGTGACCCTGCGCGCAATCTAAAAATCTATCCAAAAAACACCCGCTCTATTACCAAGGTCTTTACTAACAAAAAGCAGTCAGTTCCTGGTTTAGCAGCAGACAGTTGTTGGTTGTTTAAGTCGGTGGAAGGTAAAATCAATGGGTACACCTATCTACCACTTCCACAAAACCCTTCAGCTGTCAATAGTGGTTATTTCAAATTCTTCCAGAAAGGTGATGGCAGACTGCAGATTCTTCAACAAGATTCTTTATTAATGATGATGCACGACAATGAAAAAGCGAAGAGCATCCTAAAAAAAGAAAGTCCCTACGAAGCGCTCTTAGAATACAATAGATCGAAACAAAACGATAAATAGCTCTTTCCGTTTTCGGGCTGTTTTCCAGAAAACAGCCCGAAAACGGTTACAATAAAGCCATGCCGCCTCTTCGGTCTACCTTGCCTGTAGCGGTTTCTGGTAGCCTGGGCAGGTACCCGAATTGCTTGGGAATCTCATACTTGCTTAAGGTCTCATTCAGCATTCCTTTCAAGTTTTTCTCTTCTTCTTCGGCAAGCGGTGAACCCTCCAAAACGGCGATTAAGCGTTCCCCCAAAGCCTCGTCTGGCAGAGCCGCGGCAAAAAACCGGCGGTTCATTCCTAAGTTAGACATAGCATCTCCCAAAGCCTGTTCTACTTTCTCTAGCTGCACTTTTACGCCGCCAGAATTGATGATATTATCCGCACGGCCCAGCCATTTAAAGGAATGGGCGTCGCGTAACTCTACCAGGTCATTGGTCACCAGTATCTCATGGTTGGTGACCTCTGCGGAGATGGTGAGGCAACCTCTTTCGTCTTGTCCCAAGATCACTTCCTGGGGAGCCACGTAATACTCGCTTCGGTCTTTGCCGTTCAACTGGCGCACTGCCACATGCGAGACGGTCTCGGTCATGCCATAGCTTTGGTAAACGGGCACTTGCAGGCTTTGGACTGCTTCTTCTAAATTTCTGTGAATGGCGGCCCCGCCTAAGAGCACCGCTTTCATTTGATTGAGTTGGTCTACCTTCTCAGGCGTCTGCTCTAAAAGCATCTGCAATTGCAAGGGTACCATGGCCACGAAGTCAAAAGAGGCGTCTGCGTCTACGTTGGCCAAGGGATTCCCGATTGGTTCTATTATGGTCATGTGTAGCTGCCCCACCAACCCACGCACCAGCATCATCATACCGGCAATGTATTCAGTGTTGAGGCAGACCAGCACTTTGTCCTCGGGCTGAAGATTAAAAATACGAAGCGTGCGTTGGGCGCTAGCCTCCATCTGCTCCCGCGTCAAGGTAATTACTTTGGGCGTACCAGTACTGCCCGAGGTCATCACTGGAAACTCCTGCACGCCCAGCAGCCAGTTCTTGCAGAACTCCAGCGTCTTGATCTCATAGCCGTCCAAGGGAATACTCTCCCGGTAAGAGTACTCTTGCACTTCATCCAGAAAAAACTTCTTTCCATTTAACAGCAGGTGGTCAGGCATAGATGTGGCGTTTGAGCATTTGACGTAAGACACGTGTTGGACGTAAGACACAAGACATAAGATTCAAGACTTTAAAATTTATGCGCGTTTATTGACCTTACTGGTCCAAAGATATGATAGAAAAAAAGAGGTAGCTTTTGTAAAAGCTACCTCTTTTGAAAAAGTCTTGTGTCTTAAATCCTGCGTCTTGTGTCTATAGCAAAATCATGGGAACTTAGGATACTTGGAGAAGTCTGGCTTGCGCTTTTCCAGAAAGGCGTTCTTGCCTTCTTTGGCTTCGTCTGAGAGGTAATACAACAAGGTAGCATCCCCAGCCAACTGCTGAATACCGGACTGTCCGTCCAACTCGGCGTTGAAAGAGGCTTTGAGCATGCGCAGGGCCAGCGGGCTTTTCTCCAGGATTTTTTCACACCAGGCTACGGTGGTTTCCTCTAGTTGCTCCAACGGCACAACCTTGTTCACCAGGCCCATGTCCAGCGCGTCTTGCGCGTTGTACTGGTCGCAGAGGTACCAGATTTCGCGGGCTTTCTTCTGACCTACCACGCGGGCCAGGTAAGAAGCGCCAAAACCACCGTCAAACGAACCAACCTTAGGTCCCGTCTGACCAAACTTAGCGTTGTGAGCCGCAATAGACAAATCACACACCACGTGCAAAACGTGTCCGCCGCCAATGGCCCAACCGGCCACCATGGCAATCACCGGTTTAGGAATGCGTCTAATCTGCATCTGCAGATCTAACACGTTCAACCGTGGCACGGTGTCCTCGCCAATGTAGCCGCCGTGGCCACGCACGCTCTGGTCGCCACCTGAGCAGAAAGCCTTGCCACCTTCGCCGGTCAGGATGATCACGCCAATGTCTGAGTTGTCACGGCAGATGTTCATGGCATCAATCATCTCAGCGACGGTGCGGGGCGTAAACGCGTTGTGCACCTGCGGACGGTTAATGCTGATTTTGGCGATGCCGTTATAAAATTGGAAAAGGATTTCTTTGTATTCTTTAAGGGTAGACCAGTTGTAGTTGCTGTTCATGAAATCTTACGTTAGTAAAACAATACAGCCGTAAAGGTAGAAAGTCCTGGCACGTGAATGCAAGGACTTTCTAAGTAAGCGGCGTAGGATGCCTTCAGGAAATAGGAATACGCTTTTTTTAGCGCGAAGTTTTACTGGTTGTTTTTGGCCTGTTTTCCAGAAACCAAGCCAAAAACGGACTTTTGATTAGCGTTTAAACCAAGTATTAATAACTGTGGGTGTCATGGTGCCACAAAGGATCTGTTCTAGTGGCGTGCTCGTCCATCTTACGGTCTAAGGAGTAATACCCAGAGCCGCCAATCAGGTAGACCACCAGTACCATCAAGACCACGATAGAAACCCACAGCTCGGTGTTTTCTGAATAAAAGCCGCGGTTAGGGTTCACAAACAACACCGCGCCCACCAGAATGGGAATCTGCACCGCCGCCGCAAACCTGGTTTTAAGGCCCAGGGCAATCATGGGACCGCCTACCAAGTGAGCGAATGCCACCATATGGGCCAATCCAAAGGCCACAAACTCAAACTGGCTTTTCTCCATGATCTGTGCCAGTGCCGACGTGTCTGAGATAAACATCAAGCCCTTGTACAAAAGGAACAAGCCCAAGGCAACCCTTCCTATGTCATACAACACAGGGTGATGTTTGGATTGCCAGGAATCAACTTCATTTGTCCATGCCATTTTAATTACGCTTTTACTGTAGCGCCCTACCTCCTTATACGTTGGTACTCAAAAAGATGCAATGACAAAAAGCGAATATTGCTATAGTTGAGAAGTTGAATTCTTCCCAAGCGAGATTTCCTGCTGCACCATTTCCCTGTAGGCCGCAAACACCTGGTAATTCTCAGGGCTGCTCGTCTCCACCTCTAATAACTGAGGCCCGGCAGAAAGGTCGAAGAATTTAGGCAATGCTTCTGCTAAGGCATTCCCATCGGTGACTTTTAAGTAGGTCAGGCCCATGTCTTCGGCGGTTTTCTGGGCGGTCTGGCGTTGGTCGGTTTCAAAGAAAGGACCAAGTTCTGGCTGGCTGCGCGGTCCTTCTATCATCCTGAAGATGCCACCGCCGTGGTTGTTCAAGACCATTATCCTTAAATTCTGCGGAAGGTAATTGTGCCAGAGCGCGTTGCGGTCATACAAGAAGGCCATGTCGCCGGTGAGCAGGGTTACCAGTTTGTCGGTGCTGAGGGCGGCACCCACGGCGGTACTGGTGCTTCCGTCAATGCCGCTGGTGCCTCGGTTGGCCATCACTTCTACATTTTCTAAGGCAGAAACCCCAATCAGGTTGGCGTAGCGTACGCTCATACTGTTGGCCAAATGCAAGATGCTGTTGGTTGGCAGACTTCTGAGCACTTGATGACACACCTTGAACTCCGAAAACGGGCTATTTTCCTGGAATCTCTCCAAAACTGATTTGCCTTGCGCGTTCAATTCAAACCAGGCATTAGCAAAGTTGGGAGCAACTTTTGCGTTCGTCTCATTTAAAGTGACTTGTTGGAAAAACACCTTCGGCTCTGCCCGGATGATGCGCGTCAAGGCCTGAAAGGTGTCTGCCACTTGGCCGGCGGGTTGCACGTGCCAGTGCTGCATGTTCTGCTGGCCGCGCAGGTACAGCTTCAGGTTTTTGGAGATGAGCGACTTATGGAAGGTGAGGAGCAAGTCGGGCTGAATGGCCGGTTCCGTTTTCGCAGATTTTGCCGCTAGGAACACATCATGGTAGCTGATGGTCTCGCCTTCTACCTGTTGGTTGCTGATGGTGTCCGTCACGAACACAGCGCCCGTGGACTGGCAAAAATGCCATACCGCCTCTTGCAAGGCTTGGTCTTTCCTTCCTTGGCCGGCCACTACCAAGATGCGTTTGAAGCCTTTTAACTCGTCTTGTAAGGTTGTGACAACGTCCTGTGACAGTTGCCCCGAGGAAGGGAACTCCTCAATGATTTTTACATATGCGCCGTAGGCAAACGTCTCCCCTTCCTCAGGGTAAAAAGGCTCACGCAAAGGAATATTGATATGCACAGGACCTTTTGGAAACGCCACGGTTTCATTGAGTGCCTCATTGATAAGCCGAGTGGCGTGCCATTGCGAGTCTGCATGACTGGTCTCCACCGGAAAATCCAGGCTTCGCTTCACGTGACCGCCGTAAATGTGCGATTGCTTGATGGTCTGTCCGTCCAGTTGGTCAACCCATTCCGGCGGACGGTCTGCGGTCAACACCAATAAGGGGATGTGCTGGTAAAATGCCTCGGCCACGGCAGGCGCGTAATTGTAGGCTGCCGTGCCCGAAGTGCATACCAACACCACCGGTTTCTGAGTCTGCTGGGCAATGCCTAAGCCAATGAATGCGGCGCTACGCTCATCTGACACGGTGCGCACGCGTAGCTGCGGATGACGCGCAAAGGCCAGCACCAAAGGCGCACACCGTGAGCCCGGCGACAAGACAATGTCTTGCACGCCTTTGCGGGCGCAGATTTCAGCTATGTCAATGACAGATTGTAAAATCATGAATCAAGGTCTTGGAAAAGACGCAGAACGGTCTGCATCTTCAGTTCGGTTTCCAGCCACTCTTTGGCCGGGTTTGAGTCAGGGGTCATGCCTGCCCCAGCGTAGGCGGTCACGGTGTCTTTGCCTAGCTCCACGCAGCGCAGATTCACAAACAGGTTGGTCTCCCCTTCTATCTGCACCGGGCCCAGATACCCGCTGTAGTACCGTCGTTGGTGCGGCTCCAGCTGGCTAATCATCTTCAAGGCTGCGGCCCTGGGCATGCCGCCTACTGCCGAAGTGGGGTGCAACAACTCCAACATCTGCGTTCCCAGCTTCGGGAAGCCTACTTCGTCCATGGCCGCGCTAAAGTCGGTGCGCAAATGCAAAAGGTTACCGGCCAAAATGGTACGCGGACCCATCTCCACGTATTCGCGCAGGCGTAAATGCCGGAAACAGCTCACAATGTAGCGTTGCACCAGGGCCTGTTCCTCAATCTCCTTCTGGCGCCAGATAGCATCGGCGGGCGTGAGTCCATCGGTCAACGGCTGTGTGCCGGCCAATGCCACCGTCCTGAACACCTTGTGCTTGTCTATCTGCACCAATAATTCTGGCGTTGCCCCCAGCCAAGTCCCTACCCCCGGAATGGCCACCAAAGAAATGAACGCCGTCGGGTACAATTGGGTCAGTTGGGTGAACTGTTGTAGGATGTCTATCTCCTTCGCTAAGGGCAAGGTTTTGGTGCGCGACAAGACCACTTTCTCTAAACAACCCGCTTGCATGGCGTTGACGGCGGTGGTAACCGTCTCCTCAAAGTCTTCTCTGTCTATTTGCGAGGTTTGTCCTTCAGGGTGAACCGGCCACTCTTTTAGTTGATGGTGTTGTCCTTTTTGGGCTATTTCCTGGAAAAGAGGCCAAAAACGGTCAGGGGTCCCTGTTGTATTTAATTGAATCTGTGTCGAGCCTTTGCCGCAATAGTAGATATCTGCGGGTAGAAACTGATTGGGCGCCGTTACAGAGGCTTCAAATGGGCAGAAGGCAAAACCAGGGACGGGTCCCTCTAAAGGCGGAAGCGAGGTTTGGCTGCCAGAGGTGGCTACCAACACCTGTACCTCGGTTTGATTGGGAAGGCGCCAAAGCACGGACGGTAATTGCGTCTCTACCCCCGCTAAGAAAAGCGAATGGGCAATGTCTAATGGCAAGGCTTCCGGCAAAGGGTAGACCGAAGTACTATCGTCTGGCATTCAATTATAATTAAGCTACTACAGCTAGTTCTTACTAATAATGAGGCGTAAAAATAGGTTCTACCCCTTATCCAAAACGGCCATGGTGATGCGACTGATGCACACCAAATCACCGGATTCTGTGGTGATACGGATTTCCCAGACTTGGGTCTTTCTTCCAATGTGCACCGCCGTGGCCCTGCCATACACATACCCGCTACGCGCACTCTTGATATGGTTGGCATTGATTTCCAATCCCACGCAGAACTGCTTTTCTAAATCCAGAAACATGGTGGCACCCACGCTTCCCAAGGTTTCGGCCAAAGCCACAGAGGCGCCGCCGTGCAACAGGCCCATGGGCTGATGGGTGCGATGGTCCACGGGCATTTTGCCAACCAGGTAATCGTCGCCAATCTCAGTGTATTCTATGCCAATGTGCTCGCCCATGGTGTTTTTGTTCCAGGCGTTTAACTGCTCTAAAGAAACGTCAGCGCGTCTTTTCATGGCTACTTTTCGTATTTATCCCCTACCTTTAGGGCCTGCAAATTAGCGTAAAATTGAGCCTCAAAAAAATCTACCTCATCCGGCACGGCCAAACCGACCTGAACCTGCAAGGCATTGTTCAGGGAAGCGGTGTGGACTCTCCTTTGAATGAGACCGGCAGGTGGCAGGCCGAGAAATTCTTTGACGCCTACCGGCACATCCAATTTGACAAGGTCTACACCTCCACCCTGCAACGCGCGCAACAATCCGTGCAAGGGTTTCTGGACCTGGGCCTGCCGCATGAGGCGCACGCCGGCCTGAATGAGATTTGCTGGGGCTGGCGCGAAGGCACTAAAATATCTCCCGAAGAGGACGCCTATTACTATGAGGTGCTGGGCCGTTGGCAGAAAGGCGAGATTGACCTACCCATTGAAGGCGGCGAAAGCCCTGTGCAGGTGGCCGAGCGTCAAAAGCCGGTCATTGATTTGATTCTGTCCCGGCCCGAGGAGGAAACCATTCTCATTTGCATGCACGGCCGGGCCATGCGCGTTTTCCTCTCGCAGTTGCTGCATTACCCCTTGAGCCAGATGGACCGGTTTATCCATTACAACCTGTGCCTGTACCAGCTCAACTTTACGGGAAGTATGCTGTGGGTAGAGAAGTTTGCAGACGTGTCCCACCTGTCCTAACAAATGCTTGGTTTTCCGTTTTTGGCCTGTTTTCCGGAAAGAAGCCCAAAAACGGATGGAGAATCAATTCCCCGCGTATTTGTATTACACCAATTTTGCCTCTATTTTTGAGGTTCTAAAACCGAGCAAAGAATATGGCTGAAATCATCCGAATGCCCAAGATGAGCGACACTATGACCGACGGCGTGATTGCCAGTTGGTTAAAGAAAGTTGGTGATTCTGTGAAATCTGGGGACGTTCTCGCCGAAGTGGAAACCGACAAGGCGACCATGGAACTAGAGTCTTACGAAGACGGAACCTTATTATATATTGGCCCCAAAAATGGTGAGTCAGTTCCGGTAGACGGCGTTCTGGCCATTATTGGAAAAGAAGGCGAAGATATTTCTGGCCTCATGGCCGAGGTGAACGGCGGCGGCGCAGCCCCTGCCCCAAAGGCAGAAGAGGCCCCCAAAGCCGAAGCGCCCAAGGAAGAGCCTAAGAAGGAAGAAGCCGCTCCCGCCCCGCAACCAGCCGCTGCTGCTCCTACCGCCAATGTGAACGCCGAGATTGTGCGCATGCCCAAGATGAGCGACACCATGACCGATGGCACCATTGTGGCCTGGCACAAAAAAGTGGGCGACAAAGTAAAATCTGGCGACCTGCTAGCCGAAGTAGAGACTGACAAAGCCACTATGGAGTTGGAGTCTTACGAAGACGGCACGCTATTATATATCGGTGTAGAAGCTGGGGCCTCAGTAGCCGTAGACGGTGTTCTTTGCATCATAGGTGAAGCCGGCGCTGACTACCAAGCCTTATTGAACGGCGGCGCGCAAAGTGGCGGAAACGCCAACCCGGCCACTGCCCCTACCCAAGAACAAGCCACCCGCTTAGAAGAACATAAAACCGAAGCCCAGTCGCAGTCTGGCGACGGCGTTGGCCAGGCCTCAAGCTTGCCTACTCCGGCCCCTGCGGCTTCTGGCGCTGCCCCAGCCACTGGCAACCAGGGACGTGTACTGGCATCGCCGTTGGCAAAGAAGGTAGCCCAGGAGAAAGGCATTAGCCTAACAGACGTAAAAGGCTCTGGCGAGAATGGCCGTATTGTATTGCGCGACGTGGAGAACTTTACCCCATCTGCCGCTGCACCTAGAACACAAGCACCAGTGGCTTCTGCCCCTGCTACGCCTGCCGCTCCGGTAGCTGCGCCAGGCGAAGCCTATTCAGAGGTGCTGGTGTCTCAGATGCGCAAAATCATTGCTAAACGTCTAGCCGAAAGCAAATTCTCTGCGCCGCACTTCTACCTGACCATGGAGATTGACATGGACAGAGCCATGGAAGCCCGCGTGAGTATCAATGAAGTGTCTCCGGTGAAAGTGTCGTTCAATGATCTGGTCATTAAAGCCGCCGCCGCCGCTTTGCGCAAGCACCCTGCCGTGAACTCATCGTGGTTAGGCGATAAGATCCGTTACAACAACGTCATCAACATTGGCGTGGCGGTAGCGGTAGAAGATGGTCTTTTAGTACCAGTGGTTCGCAACGCTGACCAAAAGACTCTTTCTGCTATCTCTGCGGAAGTGAAGGACCTGGGCGGAAAAGCCAAGAGCAAGAAACTTCAGCCGTCAGACTGGGAAGGCAACACCTTCACCATCTCTAACCTAGGCATGTTTGGCATTGAAGAGTTCACCGCCATCATCAACCCACCAGATGCGTGCATCCTGGCCGTGGGTGGCATCAAGCAGACGCCGGTGGTGAAGAACGGTCAGATTCAAATTGGCAACATTATGAAAGTGACCTTGTCCTGTGACCACCGAGTGGTGGACGGCGCCGTGGGCTCTGCCTTCCTGCAGACCTTGAAAGGCTTCCTGGAAGACCCGGTGAGAATGTTAGTGTAAGTACTTAGCATATCTTTATAAAAGAGAGTCGCCGGAGAAATCTGGCGGCTCTCTTCGTTTTTGGTCTATTTCTCAGAAAACGGGCCAAAAACGAAAACCAATTCCTGCGTATACCTAGCGTGCCCGCCGCGTCTACTGCCAAGAAATGCGCAGGCGTGGCATTATGGAAAGATTGTCGTAGTTTCGCGGCTGATTCCGTAAGGGAGAACAAATCGAATTAGAAAATATGGCTAAAATACGTTCTACCACGGTGCTGGGCATCTACCACAACGGCGAAGTAGCCTTGGGGGCAGATGGGCAGGCTACCATGGATAAATACATTGCCAAGAGCAACGTGCGCAAGGTGCGCGTGCTGCAGGACGGCAAGATTGTGACGGGCTTCGCCGGTTCCACCGCCGACGCCTTCACTCTGCTGGAGCGCTTTGAAGAGAAGCTCAACGCCTACGGCAACAACATGAAGCGCGCCGCCATTGAACTGGCCAAGGACTGGCGCAAAGACCAGTACCTGCGCAAGCTAGAGGCTATGATGGTGGTGGCTAATAAAGAAGAGCTCCTGATTATCTCGGGCACCGGCGACGTGCTGGAACCCGACCACCAGATTGCCGCCATCGGCTCAGGGAGCACCTACGCGCAGTCGGCGGCCCTGGCCTTAAAGAAGCACGCGCCGCATCTAACGGCAGAGGAAATGGTACGCGAGGCCTTGACCATTGCCGCAGATATTTGCATATACACTAACCACAATCTCATTATTGAAAAACCCATTTAACTGTACGGTTGAGTGGTTTGCTTTTCGGTTTGGCATCTTAGGTGTTGGGGCCTCGTAAAAGCAACATAAATTTTGTTTCACACGCTTTTTAAAGAACAGTAACGATATGAAGGTAACGCAGTTCCTGAAAGACCATTATAAGCATTTTAACGCGGCCGCCGTCATTGACGCCGCTGAAGGATACAAACTCCACCTAACCAACGGTGGTAAAATGATGATTACCCTGGCAGGTGCCATGAGTACCGCCGAGCTGGGTATCATCCTGGCAGAAATGATTCGTCAGGACAAGGTGCAGGCCATCACCTGTACCGGTGCCAACCTGGAAGAAGACATCTTCAACCTGGTGGCCCATGATTTCTACGAGCGCATCCCTAACTACCGCGACCTGACACCCCAGGACGAGCAAGACCTGTTGGACCGTCACTTGAACCGCGTAACCGATACCTGTATTCCAGAGGAAGAGGCAATGCGCCGTCTGGAGCACGTGGTCTTGAAATACTGGCAGAAAGCCGACCAAGCCGGTGAAGCCTATTTCCCGCACCAGTTCTTCTACCAGATTCTGTTGTCTGGCGAGTTGGAGCAGTATTACCAGATTGACCCGAAGAACAGCTGGATGCTAGAGGCCGCTAAGAAGAACCTGCCTATTTTTGTACCAGGCTGGGAAGACTCTACGCTGGGTAACATCTACACCGGCCACGTAATCTCTGGTGACATCAAGAACGTGCACACCATGCGCACGGGTATCCAGTACATGATGGAACTGGCCGAGTGGTACACCCAAACTGCCACGGACGAGTCAACCATTGGCTTCTTCCAGATTGGCGGCGGTATTGCCGGTGACTTCCCTATCTGCGTAGTGCCTATGCTACACCAAGACCTGCAGCGTACGGGCGTTCCATTGTGGGGCTACTTCGCTCAGATTTCTGACTCTACCACCAGCTATGGGTCTTACTCGGGCGCTGTGCCCAATGAGAAAATTACCTGGGGTAAACTGGGCGTAGACACACCTAAGTATGTGATTGAGTCAGATGCTACCATTGTGGCGCCTTTGATCTTCGCCATCGTGTTAGATTACTAAGAACATTAAGTAGCCGATTTTAGGCTATTTTCTGGAAAGGGAGCGGAAACCACCGCTCCCTTTTTTTGTGCCCCTTTTCATCAGAATCCATCTGTAAGCACTAGGTCTAAATTGTCAGTTAGAGCGCATTTCCTTTAGAAATCTGCTTAAACAAGAATTTTAACGATTCTTATAAACCCATAGAATCCTTGCGGGGCCGGACATCGTAAGTAAAAGAGTTATAGAGTTTTACTTAGAGCGCGAATGAAATGAAAAACAAATACGTTTTCACCCAATTGATGTTAGTGCCCTTGGCCTTGCTACTGAGTGGCTGTATGATCTTCAATAAGCAGAAATACGGTTCTGACTACAGTTACTCGGGCATGTTTAACAAGTACAAGACGTTTGGCTTCATCACCCACGCCTCCAATGAGGACAGCACCACCCTCAAAAGCTACGAAGTGCTCAAGAAATATATCAGGGAGCGCCTAGAGGTGCAAGGCTATACCTACACCGAAAAAAAACCAGACCTCCTGGTAAGCTATTTCATCTTCTTTGACGACCTTAACATGAAAGGCTATGAGCAAGAAGAATTTGACATTTGGCTAGCCGAAAACGCCGACAACGGTGAAGGCGTAAAGTCCAAAGACCCCTACAAACCCATCAAAATCTACATGAGCCAGGGCACGCTTATGGTCACCTTGCTAGACAACAAGCGCCAAAATGCGGTATGGCAGGGCTATACGTCTGGGGTCATGGCCGATAAAAACACCGAGACCACGGTGTACCTCAACAGAGCCGTACGCACCATCTTTGACCAGTACCGCGTGTTCAGGCAAGGCTACCTGCGCGAGTCGTATAACCATAACTAAAGTATTCGGGCCAATGTGTACCTTCGGGGATTGAAACCCGAGGAACATGGACGTACAGGCACTTGAACAGCGGCTCCAGGAACTGGAGCAACAGACCCTTCTCTTAGAACCAACCACACAAGACCGGCTACCAGTACAGCAGGCGGTGGAGCAGTATGCCCAAACGTTCCTGGAAGAACTTCCGCAACTACCTGTCTTTGTAGTCACGCCTGACAAAGGCGCCGGCCTGCTGGAAAGCCCCATTCAGGAGACGGGCATGCCTGTACAAGAGGCGCTTTCTCTGTTGCAAATGCACGTGGACACGCCCGGCATCAACCCGGCCTCTGGCGGACACATGGGCTATATTCCGGGGGGTGGCTTGTACTACTCAGGTTTAGGGGATTATCTGGCGGCGGTGACCAACCGGTACGCGGGCATTTTCTATTCCTCACCGGGGGCGGTGCGCATGGAGAACATGCTCATTAGGTGGATGGCCCAGGAGATTGGCTTCCCCGCAGACACGGCGGGCAACTTGACCTCCGGCGGAAGCATTGCCAGCCTCATTGCCTTGGTCACCGCCCGGGACGCCCAGAACATTACCTGCCGCATCATTCCAGACAGCGTTATCTACTGCACCTCGCACACGCACCACTGCCTGGACAAGGCCCTTCGCATTGCCGGCCTAGGCGAATGCCAATTGCGCCACGTGCCCATGGATGCCCAGTACAGAATGGACCCATTGGCTTTGGCCCAAGTAATACAACAAGATAAAACTGCTGGCCTTAAGCCCTGGCTCCTGATCGCTTCGGCTGGGACCACAGACGTGGGTGCGGTAGATCCTCTGTCAGAACTGGCTGCCATTGCCCAGCAGAACCAGCTTTGGTACCACGTAGACGCGGCCTACGGTGGTTTCTTTGCTTTGTGCTCAGTCGGTAAAGAAAAATTGAAAGGGATTGAACAGGCAGATTCGGTGGTGATGGACCCGCACAAGGGGCTGTTCATTCCCTATGGTTCTGGCGCGGTGCTTATCAAAAACCAGAAGCAACTGGCAGAGAGTCATCATTACCAAGCCAGCTACATGCAGGACACGCTTTCAGTGACTGGCGAGGCCTCTCCAGCAGATTTGTCGCCGGAGTTGAGCAAGCACTTTAGGGGACTGCGGATTTGGCTGCCTTTAAAGTTGCACGGCGTGGCCACCTTTAGAAGTGCCCTGGAAGAAAAGCTCCTGTTGGCCCAATACACGTATCAAAAGCTGAGTACCTTGCCTGGGTTTGAGGTACCGGTAGTGCCAGATCTGTCCGTGGTCATCTTCAGGTATGTGCCCAAGGATGGCGTAGATGCGAATGCCTTCAACCAAAAGCTTATTCATGCGGTGCAGCTAGACGGTCGGGTGTTTCTGTCCTCCACCCTCTTGGAGGGCAAGTTCATGATCCGGTTTGCCATCCTCTCCTTCAGGACGCACAAAGCCACCCTGGACCTGGCCTTGGAGATCCTGCAAGAAAAAGCCCAAGCGCTGGAAGCGGCCTGGGCGTAGGTTAATTTTTATCGAAGATTTTAACCGGCTTTCCTTTTTTAGAGTCTTCCAGCATAAAATAACTCTCTCGTAAGAACTTATCATCCACTTTGGTGAGCAGTGACAAGTTGTCCAGTTTAATTTCCCAGTTAAAATTGAGGGAGTTGAGGAACTGGACAGCCTGCGCTACCAGCGCCGGGGTGGTGTCTGACAAGGCCAGCGTTAAATGCGGCAGCCAGAAGTCTGGCTGGTAGTTGGGTCCTATCTCCTGGCTAATGTCCCTGATGGCTTCAAACAGATGCCCCTGGAACTGATTAATGGCGGGGGTCCTGATGACCGGTATGTACAAAACTGGCTTCTCACCGGGGAAAATCCCCAGCCCAGTTGTTTTCACTCGCAAGCTACAGCAAAGACCTGCCGCCTTGTTTAAGGCTTTTTTCAGGTGCGTCAAACTGGCATCACTGGCGGTTAACCAGGTAAGATGGGGGTCTGGCGTTGTCTGCACTCCTTTTAAGCCGAATTCCTGCTCTAAAAGGAAAATTAGATGGTTCATACGGGCGGTATGCATTTCATCTAACAAAGAAACAATAGCTACCATAGTTACCTTTAATTCGTTTTTAGCCTGTTTTGGCCAAGTTAGCCAAAAACAAAAACCTTGCCTCTTACTAACGAAGCATTCTTGAATGTGATGTAAAATTAGGTCGTATCTTTTCAGCCTAGGCCCATTGCTTCATTTTTGGGCTGATTCCTGGAAAAGAGCCCGAAAACGGAGAAAAGGTAAGGGTTCTTCTTCACCCTACCAGCGCAAGCGCAGATTAAATTTTCCAGCTTAAATTCTGGCGCACTCTGTTCCTAGAGGCTCTTGTTGAAAGGCCTCTCTTTGCCCGTTAGAATTTGCGTATCTTTGCGGCTTATTCGCCTTGCTTCATGATTTCCATTAATAACCTTGACTTCCACTTCGGGAGCCGCACCCTGTACGAAGACGCCAACCTGCACATCAAGCCGAAGGACCAGATTGGTTTGGTGGGATTGAATGGAACCGGAAAATCCACGCTGCTGCGTCTATTGGTGGGCGAGTACAAGCCTGACCGCGGCAGCATCCAGATGAGCCGCGACACCACCCTGGGCTTCCTGAACCAAGATTTGCTGTCCTATGACACCCACGAGAGCATCTTGAAGGTGGCCATGCAGGCGTTTGAGGAGGCCATACAGGTGCAGCACAAGATTGACGAGGTGCTGCATGCCATGGAAACTGACTACCAGGACGAGCACATTGACAAGTTGGCCAAACTCCAGGAGCAGTTTGAGGCCTTGGATGGCTATAACATACAAGTAAAAGCCGAGGAGATTCTGGAAGGCCTGGGCTTCACTACCGAGGAATTGCAGCAACCCTTGCGCACCTTCTCAGGAGGCTGGCGCATGCGCGTGATGCTGGCCAAAATCCTCTTGCAGAAACCTTCCCTTCTACTTTTGGATGAGCCTACCAACCACTTGGACTTACCGTCCATCAAGTGGCTGGAGACGTACCTAAGTGCCTATGAGGGAGCCGTAGTGATTGTATCCCATGATAGGGAGTTCTTAGACAAGACCACCAACATGACGGTAGAAGTATCTGGCCAGAAGTTGAACGTCTATGCCGGTAACTATAGCTTCTATCTGGAGGAAAAAGAGCTCAGAAACGAAATCCAGAAAGGTGCTTACGAGAACCAGCAGCAGCAAATAAAGCAAGCCGAGCAGTTCATTGCCCGCTTTAAGGCCAAGGCTACCAAGGCCAAGCAGGCCCAAAGCCGCATGAAAGCCTTGGACAAAATGGAGCGTATTGAAGACGTAGCCGGCGATGCGCCGGTGGTCAACTTCAAGTTCCAGTTCACGGTACAGCCAGGTAGAAACATCCTACGCTTGGAGAATGTGAGCAAAAGCTACGGCGACAAGCTCATCTTCAAGAACACCAACGTCAACATTGAGCGCGGCGACAAGATTGCCCTCATTGGCGCCAACGGTAAAGGTAAGTCTACGCTCATGCGCATCATTTCCGGGGACGAGCCCATCCAGGGCGACCGTCAGTTGGGTCATAACGTCATCATGGCCTTCTATGCTCAGCACCAGTTGGAGAGTCTGACGGTGGAAAACGAAATTCTGCAGGAAATGGTCCAGGCCGGCAGCCGCCGCACCGAGATGGAGTTGCGCGGCGTCTTAGGCTCTTTCCTGTTCACCGGAGACACCGTGTTCAAGAAAATCAAGGTCTTGTCTGGAGGTGAGAAAAGCCGCGTGGCCCTGGCCAAAACGCTGATCTCAGAAGCCAACTTCCTACTCCTGGATGAGCCAACCAACCACTTGGACATGCAATCGGTGAATATCCTCATCCAAGCCCTAGAGCAGTACGAAGGTACGTTTGTGGTGATTTCCCACGATAGATATTTCGTGGAAAATGTGGCCAACAAAATCTGGTACATTGAGGACCACGTCCTGAAGGAATACCCGGGCACCTACCATGAGTACGAGTACTGGCAGGAACAGCGCGATCGTGACGTCAAGCGCACCGTGCAGACGCAGGCCTCAGCGCCAAAGGTCGCGCCCAAAGTACAGGCCACGGCCAGCGAACGCCAAAACCTGGAACAGGAGCTCAAGAAAGCCAACCAGAAGCTGAAGCAAGTAGAAGGTCTGGTCTTGGACTTAGAGGGCAAACTCAAGAACTGCGAAAATAAATTGGCCCTGCCCAGCACCTACTCTGACCCCAACGCCTTGCATGAGGCCACCCAGCAGTTTGAGAAAATCAAAGGCCAGTTGGACAAGGAACAGGCCATCTGGGAACAGCTCATGGAACAGGTAGAAACCATCGAAAATAAATTGAGCTAGTCTCTGCAAAACCTCACCATCCTAAAAGAGTGGTGAGGTTTTTCCGTTTTTGGGCTACTTTTAGGAAATCAGGCCAAAAACGGTTTGAGTTAGTAGAGACTCAGATAGGGTCATCTTAAGACACAAAGACATGATGTTAGATACGCTTCAAGTGAAACTCACTTCTTCCTGGAAATCAACCCTGCTTATCTCCCTTTTTAGCGCCACCTTTCTGACAAATTGCGTGCCCGTAGAATCATCCGGTTCTGGGGCTGCTGCGGTTTCAGGGAGTTCAGACACCGCTATTTTGCGGTATGAAGACGCGGTGTATGCCCCAGATGTAAAGTCGGTGCAGTTGTACACGCAGAGCTATAACGCCGCCGATGTGCTGGCCCCGGCGGTGGTTTCTCTAGCCCAGGCCTCACCGCTGATTCTTGAGTTTGACCGGCTCAACGCTACCGGAAGCCGCGTGGTGGTCAAAATCCATCACTGTGACGTGAACTGGCAACCCTCTCAGCTGGCCTCTTTGCAATATCTGCAGGATTTCAATGAGTTCTTTATCCGGGACATGAACGCGTCTACGGCCACCAAAGTCCCCTACTGGCATTACCGCTTTCAAGTGCCGCCGGTAAAAATTAGCGGTAATTACTTGCTTGAAGTGTCTCAGGAAGGCGGCGGTTTGTTGTTGAGCAGGCGCTTTGTGGTGTATGAAGAATTGGTTAACGTGGGGCTTCGGCCTACTGCCACGCCTGGCGCCGGTGACCGCCTGGAGCGCCAACAACTGGACTTCAACATCTTTTATGCGCAGTACCCTTTGGTGAACCCCAGCCAGGAGGTGAAGGTGGTCATGCGCCAGAATCACCGCTGGGACAACGCCAAACAGTTCAACCGTCCTACCTTCATTCAGGAAGCCCAGCGCCGCTTGGAGTACCAACTGTTTGACGTGGACCAGGCCTTTCTAGGCTTGAGCGAGTTCAGGGCTCTGGACACCAGAAGCGAGCAGTTTAGTGGCGTAGGCGTAGAGCGCAGGGACATTTCCTCCTCCCCGGACAAAGTATACGCCCAAACCGGAAAATCACGCGCCCGGGAAGCCTACAGCACGCAGCCAGACGCCAACGGCAAGTTCCTCTACGGAAGCCGCGAGTACGGCAACGCGCCTCTCAATGCTGATTATCAGCAGGTCATTTTCCAATTGCATGCCCCAGAGCCGGCACCCGGCCCGGTGTATGTGTTTGGCGGATTAAGTGACTGGGCTTTACAGGAGCCCTTCAAACTGACCTATGATGCCGCCAAGCAATTGTATACCGGTGCGGCGCTCTTGAAACAGGGCTATTACAACTACTACTTCGCGGTGAAGGGCGCCAATGGGCAGCCAGATGCCAAGTTTTTTGAAGGCAGCCACTTCGCTACAGAAAACGTGTATGACGTGCTGGTCTATTACCGCCCGCCTGGAACCCGTGCTGATTTGATCATTGGGTACGCTACTGTTCAGGTCAATCCTCAGCGGTAAACATACAACCAGAAGCGCCTCCCTTTTAGAATGGGAGGCGCTTCTGGTTGTATGGCAGGTCCTTTTTTGCCCTGTTTCCTAGAAACCAGGCCAAAAACGGCTATTTGCTTAACGCGTGTAGGTAGGCGGTCAGTTTCTGGACCAAGACCTCATTGATGCGTTGGTAGGATTCATGCGTCCAGCCGGCAATGTGCGGCGTAAGCACCACCCGCGGGTGGTCATACAGAAACTGAAGCCGCTTTTGTTGGTCCAGTGACAGAGTGGAGAGCTTTTCGTTCTCTAGTACGTCTAATGCGGCACCTAGTATCTTGCCGTGCTTCAGCCCTTTTACCAGCGCGGCGTGGTCCACCACCTCTCCCCTGGCGGTGTTGAGCAGCCAGAACGGATTCTGAAACCTATCAATGAAGGCCTCACTTACCAGATGGCGGTTGTTCTTAGTAAAGGGAATATGCAAACTCAGTACGTCTGCTCGTTCCTGGATTTCCTCCAGTACACACAGCTTAACATAAGAAAAGGGTTTAGTGACAGCCTGTACATCATAAGCCAAAACCTCGCAGTCAAACCCCGCTAACCGCTTGGCGAAGGCTTTGCCCATGTTTCCATAGCCAATGATGCCAACGGTCTTGCCGCCGATCTCCTCGCCCCTGTTTTCCTCGCGTAGCCACAAGCCTTTTCTTACTTCAGCATCTCCTGAATTTATCTTCCGGAACAAAGTCAGCAGCAGACCCAGGGTATGCTCGCCCACGGCGTCTCGGTTTCCTTCCGGGGCATTGAGTAGCGTGATGTTGTGTCTCTCTAGTACGCCGTCGTCAATGTTGTCTACCCCGGCACCTGCTCTGGCCACCACCTTCAGGCGTGGGGCGGCGGCTACCAATTCTTCGGTGACTCTTAGTTTGCTGCGCACCATGAGCATGTCATAGAACGGCAACAACTCTGCTACCTGGTCCTTCTTGATGTGGGGTACGTAGGTTACTTCCACGGCCATGTTCTCCAGCATGGGCAAGAGGCTCTCATGCATGAGGTCAACAATGAGACAACGAAACTTAGCGGAAGAAGAAGTAAGCATAAAAACTAAAGGTTATACAGCATGTGCGCCACCATAAAGTATACGGCTAAGCCCAGCAAGTCATTGGCAGTGGTGATGAAAGGCCCGGCGGCCACAGCAGGGTTCACCCCAAACCGGTCCAGGATCATGGGCGTGACGGTGCCCATAAAAGAGGACAGTAATACCACGCTAAACAGCGCCACGGATACCACAATGGACAGCGTAAAATCAACATTGAACAACAAGTTGAATCCCATTACCAGACCAGACATCACCAATCCATTAATAATTGCTACCAGCAGCACTTTCACAATCCGTTGCGCGAAGTTGTCAAACACCACCGTCTTGCTGGCCAGCGTTTGAATGATGATGGATGAGGATTGAATACCCACGTTTCCGCCGGTAGCAGTGATGAGGGGTGTGAACATGGCCAAGGCCGGGATGATGGCAATGTCGCCTTCAAACAACCCGATGAACTTGGCACCCAGCAAACCACCTACCATGCCCACCATCAGCCAAGGCAAACGCGCCCGGGACAACCTGAGCACGCTGTCATCCTCCTCAATGCTTTCGGTGATACCGGTCATCAACTGACGGCTCAACTCGGCCTGCTCCTGAATCACGTCAATGACGTCGTCAATGGTGATACGGCCTAATAAGCGGCCTTGTATGTTTACCACCGGAATGGCGTCCAGGTCATATTTCTGCATGACGGTGGCCACTTCTTGCTCATCTTTATACGACTCAATGGAGATGACATCTGCGTCATAAATCTGGGAGATGGGCGTATTGTCATTGGTGAGGATGAGGGTTTTCATACCAAGTCGGCCCACCAACTTGTCACGGTCGTCTACCACGTAAATGGCATAGACCTTCTCCACTTCCTCGGCCTGGCGTCTTATCTCCTCAATGCACTGCCCTACCCGCCAGTTGATGTTGACCTTAATTAACTCCTTGGCCATGAGACCGCCGGCACAGTCTTCGTCATAGTGCAAGAGGTCCACAATGTCGGCTACCTGCTCCTGGTCCTCCAGCAAGGCGATGATTTCCTCTTTGCGCTGCACGGGCTGCTCGTTGAGCAAATCCACGGCATCATCAGAGTCCATCTGGCCCAGGTAGCGGGCAATCTCCTCGGTGGTGAAGTTTTTCAGGAAGCTGGTGCGCACGTCAGAGTCCAGGTCAGAGAGAATCTCGGCGCCCACGTCTGAGGGCAGGATGTCAATGACGTACTTGCTCTGCTCGGTGTTGAGTTCATAAAGGACCGTGGTGATGTCGGCGGCGTACATCTCCTCCATGTTGGAGAGGATGAAGTCCGCGTCGCGGCGCTCTATGGCGTCCTCAATCTGGTCAATGAACTCGCGGGTAATCTCAGACTGCATGGTGCTGGATCTGATGGGTGAGTTGAATGAAATCCTGCACAGACAACTGCTCGGCGCGCTTGTCAAACAAAGGCTGCTTGGTCATATCCTCTGGCAGATTAAACGGCTTCAGGCAGTTTCTGAGCGTCTTGCGACGAGTGGCAAAGCTGGCCTTTACTACCTTTACAAACAACTTCTCGTCCACGGGCAAGGTTTCTACCTTGTTACGCGTCAACCTAATCACCGCCGACTTTACCTTGGGCGGCGGGTTGAATACGTTCTCATGCACCGTGAACAGGTACTCAATGTCATAGAAGGCCTGCAGAAGAACGCTCATGATGCCGTAGGTCTTGGACCCGTGCGGGGCCGCAATACGCTCGGCCACTTCTTTCTGCAGCATGCCCACCACTTCGGGCACCTGGTTTCTGTGGTCCAGTACCTTGAAAAGAATCTGGGTAGAGATATTATAAGGGAAGTTACCAATCACGGAGAAAGGTCCGTCAAAAAGCGTTTTTAGGTCGGTTTTCAGGAAATCGGCTAAAAGTACGCGGCCCTCCAACTGCGGAAAATGCTCATTGAGCCAGGCAATGGACTCGCGGTCAATGTCCACGATGGTGGTCTGGTATTCTGGGTGCTGAATGAGAAACTGCGTGAGCACGCCCATGCCGGGTCCTACCTCCAGCACCTGTTTGACGCCATTGGGCAAGCGCAGGGCCTCCACAATATCTTGTGCTATCTTGAGGTCGGTGAGAAAATGCTGACCTAGGTGTTTCTTGGGCTGGACGGGCTTCACTGGCTTTCGGTTTCCGTTTGTTAAGGCTATATTGCAGCCAAAGATACACATCTTATGCGCACAGAACTGACATACTCCGCAACATTAGCCGAGCCCACCAGCAAGGCTTTATTGGTTTCAGGCCGTGACCAACTCCCCCAAGAGCAATTTTCTGCAGATGAACTCACCTTCATCCAGCGGCAATTGGAGCTCAAAAACAACGTGGTGACCATCAACAGATACACGCACCAGCTGTATTTGGTCAACACCGAGGCTAAAAACAAGCAAACCGACACCAACGAGGCCTGGCGCAAAGCGGGCCATGCCCTGCAGCAGCGCCTGCAAGCAGATAAAGTAGAGCACATTGCCCTCATAGATACAACCAACGCTGACGCCGCCATTTTTGCAGCCGAAGGCTTGGTGTTGAGCAATTACTCTTTTTTGAAATATAAAACCGAGAAAGCCACGCCGCCCACCTTGCAGAAGGTGACCGTGACCGGTGAGAGCTACTCCCAGGCCCAAATCCAAGAGACCGCCAACCTGCTGCACGCCGTGTACCAGACCCGCGACCTCATCAACACCCCGCACAACCAGCAGACGGCCACCTTGCTCACAGAGCAGATTCAGGAGATGCTGGACGGCACGGGCGTGAAGGTGGAGATTCTGGACGAGGTACAAATCCAGTCCCTGAAAATGGGTGGATTGCTCAGCGTCAGCCAGGCCAGTGATGAATCCCCTACCTTCTCCATTTTGGAGTGGAAACCCGAGAAAGCCACCAACGAGCAACCGGTAGTATTGGTGGGCAAAGGCGTGGTGTATGACACCGGCGGGTTGAGCCTGAAGCCTACGCCTAACTCCATGGACTACATGAAGTCAGACATGTCAGGTGCCGCAGCCGTGGCAGGAACCATCACCGCACTGGCCAAAAACAAAGTGCCCTTGCACGTGATAGGCTTGATTCCGGCCACCGACAACTTAATCAGTGGCAAAGGCTTCGCGCCGGGTGACGTAATTACCATGCACAGCGGCCATACCGTAGAGGTGTTGAACACCGACGCCGAGGGTCGCTTGATTCTGGCAGATGCCTTGCACTTCGCTAAGAAATACAACCCGTCACTGGTGATTGACATTGCCACCCTAACCGGTGCCGCCGCCAGAGCCATTGGCCGCGAAGGCATTGTCATGATGGGTACGGCAGACCATGTAATAAAAACAGATTTGAAACTGGCCGGTGAGCTGGCGCACGAGCGTCTGGTGGAATTCCCGCTGTGGGAGGAGTACCAGGACCACTTGAAATCTGATATTGCGGACCTGAAGAACATTGGCGGCGCCGAGGCCGGTGCCATCTCGGCGGGCAAGTTTCTGGAGTTCTTCACCAATTACCCATGGGTGCACCTGGACATTGCGGGTACCGCTTATTTGCTAAGCCCAGACAGTTACCGCGGCAAGAACGCCACCGGTACCAGCGTGCGCTTGTTGTATCATTTCCTAACGTCTCTGGCTACGGCCTAATCTATGGAGCAAAAGAACAAAGTAAGGATAGGCATTACCATTGGTGATGTAAGCGGCATTGGCCCCGAGGTGATTTTGAAAACCTTGGCAGACAACCGCGTCTTGCATTACTGTACGCCCGTCATCTACGGCACGGCCGGGGCGGTCAACTTTTACCGCAAACAACTGGCGCTGGAGAACTTCAGCTTTCAGGTGATTTCTTCTGCAGACCAGGCCCAACCACGCAAGGTCAACGTGCTCAACTGCCAAGAAGAGGAACTAGAATTCACCCCAGGCAAGCCAAGCGCAGCCACGGGCACGCTGGCCAGACTGGCCCTGTTCAAAGCCGCCGAAGATTTGAAGGCCGGCTTGATACAGGCCATCGTCACCGCGCCCATTGACAAGGACAACATCCAAGGCGAGGGCTTCCAGTTCCCGGGCCACACCGAGTTCTTCACGCACTACTTTGATGCCCCAGAGAGCCTTATGTTCTTAGTGGCAGACAAGTTGCGGGTGGCCACGGCAACCGGGCATATGCCCCTTAAAGAGGTAGCTTCGCGGATCACGCCAGAACTACTCATCAGAAAGTTGACCATTCTGGACAGCTCGCTCCGCAAGGACTTTGGCATTCAGAAACCTAAGATTGCCGTGCTAGGGCTAAACCCACATGCCGGTGAGAATGGATTGTTGGGAACGGAAGAAGCAGAAATCATTGCACCGGTCATAGAGCAACTCAAAACTAAAGGCAACCTGGTGTTTGGGCCTTTTCCGGCAGACGGTTTCTTTGGCACGCGCAGTTATGAGAAGTTTGATGCCACGCTGGCCTTGTACCATGACCAAGGCCTGATTCCATTCAAAACCCTGGCCTTTGAGCGCGGCGTGAACTTTACCGCCGGTTTGCCCGTGGTGCGCACCTCACCAGACCATGGCACGGCTTACAACATTGCCGGGCAGAACAAAGCAGATGAGACTTCATTTAGAGAAGCCTTGTTTGCGGCTTTGGACATCTTGAAGGCGCGTACGCCGTTAGCGTAGAATGAACTAGTACCGTTTTTGGTCTGTTTCCAGCAAAACACCCCAAAAACGACAATAACTAATCATCGCAAAAAAGGCATCTGTATTTTATTATACGAATATTCTTGCTAATTTTGCGACTTGCAAAAAAAGTCTGCAACGTGAAGGAGATAAAGAAGTACGATATCCATTTGACCAAACTCAGCAACAAGACGCATGAGTATGAGTTTGAATTGGGTAACCCGTTCTTTGAGATGTTCAGCCAGGAATTGATTCACGGCGGCAACTTGAAGGCGCGCGTAGTGCTGAAGAAGTCGGAGCTTTTACTGCATTTCACTTTCTACATCACCGGTGAGGTACGTGTTACTTGTGACCGCAGCCTGGAGGAGTTCAACCTTCCTCTAGACATAGAAAGAGTCCTGTTGGTGCGCTTTGGTCCAGAAGATTTAGAAATGGACGAGAACGTATTACAGATAGTGCCAGAGACTCAGTTCATAAATATTGCCCAGCACCTCTATGATTTCATAGGCTTGGCAGTACCCATGAAGAAACTGCACCCTCGCTTTATTGAGGAGACAGATGAGGACGAAGAGGATGAGTCAGAAGGACTCTTAATCTACACCACTGGCACAGCAGATGAAGAAGAGGACGACGATGACGTAGATGGTCCGGTGGACCCTCGTTTTGAAGCCCTGCGAAAGATTAAGTAAATAAGTTTTTAAACCAATTTTGTAATAATTACCTGAGATGGCACATCCTAAGCGAAAAATCTCCAAAACCAGAAGAGATAAGAGAAGAACGCACGACAAGCTTACTGAAAAGGCTATTGCTACCTGCCCTACCACGGGTGAGGTTCACCAATACCACAGAGCCTATGTAGTGGACGGTGACTTATACCACAACGGTAAAGTGGCTATTAAAAATTACGCCTCTGTTGCTTAATAAAGCTTGTCTTTTCAGGCTTTATTTTAGTTACTTGTAGGATAGTTACGCAAATACCCTTTACATGAAAATAGCTCTGGATGCGATGGGCGGCGACTTTGCCCCCGAAGCTGTTGTAGAAGGCGCCATTTTAGCCGCTGAGACACTGAATGACGAGGTACAGATTATCCTTATAGGAAAAGAAGACCTTATTCACCCTCTCCTGCAAAAGCACGGGTATACCGGCTCCAGAATTAAGGTAGTACACGCGTCTCAAGTAATTGAGATGGGTGAGCACCCTACCAAAGCGTTGACACAAAAACCGGATTCGAGCATTGCCGTGGGGTATGGCATGCTCGCCTCCAAAAAAGCAGACGCCTTCTGCAGCGCCGGTAACACCGGGGCTATGCTGGTGGGCGCTGTGTTTAGCGTAAAGCAAGTGGAAGGGATATTACGCCCTGCCCTTGCCAGCTTTATCCCAAAAATGTCTGGCGGCTACGGCATCATGCTAGACGTGGGCGCCATTGCAGACTGCAAGCCAGAGATTCTGGACCAGTTTGGATTGATTGGCTCCCTGTATGCAGAGTATGTCTTCAACATAGACAAACCACGCGTAGGCCTAATGAACCTAGGGGAAGAAGAAGGGAAAGGCACCATGCTTACCCAACCTACCTACAAACTCCTCAAAGAAAACAAATCCATCAACTTTATCGGGAACATTGAAGGGCGCGACCTGTTCAATGACAAAGCAGACGTGATTGTCTGTGACGGCTTTACTGGTAACGTTATCCTCAAAATGGCGGAGTCTATCTATGACATCATCCATGAGAAGAAAATCTCTGACCCATTCTTTGACCGTTTCAACTATGAGGCGGTGGGCGGCAGTCCTATCCTGGGCGTGAATGGCAATGCCATCATTGGCCACGGCGTCTCCACCCCTACCGCTATCTGCAACATGGTACACCTAGCTAACAGAATGGCCGAAGCCAAAATAGCAGAGAGACTCAAAAAAAGTTTTAGCGCCCAATAAGCGCACTCCCATTTCAAGCCTCAGAAGATTATGAGTAAGATAACCGCTGCAATTACGGGCGTAAGCGGCTATGCCCCTGATTATATCCTGACCAACCAGGAGTTGGAGACCATGGTAGACACCAATGATGAATGGATTGTCAGCAGGACCGGTATCAGCGAGCGACGCATTCTGAAAGGTGAGAATAAAGGCACCTCTGCCATTGCCATACCAGCCGTACTGGACCTTCTCAAAAAAACCAACACCAAGCCAGAGGAAGTAGAACTGCTTATCTGTGCCACCACCACCCCAGACATGGTGTTCCCGGCCACGGCCAACATCATTACCGCAGAGACCGGTTTGGTGAATGCATTTGGCTATGACATCCAGGCGGCCTGCTCTGGATTTTTGTTCGCTTTGGCCACCGGCGCCCAGTTCATTGAAACGGGTAAATACAAGAAAATAATCATAGTGGGCGCAGATAAGATGTCCGCTATTGTAGACTATACAGACCGTGCCACCTGCATCATCTTCGGGGATGGCGGCGGCGCGGTGATGCTGGAGCCTAACACAGAAGGCCTGGGCATTCAGGACAGCATCTTGAAGTCTGATGGCTCTGGTGCTCAATTCCTGCACATGAAAGCCGGTGGTAGCCGCAAACCTGCTACGGCAGAAACAGTGGCCGCCCGTGAGCACTACGCATACCAAGAAGGCCAGCAAGTATTCAAGTTTGCCGTAAAGGGCATGGCTGACGTATCTGCCGAAGTAATGGAGCGTAACAACCTAACCGCCGATGACGTGGCCTGGTTGGTGCCGCATCAAGCTAACAAACGCATCATTGACGCTACGGCCAACCGCATGGGCGTAGGTTCTGAAAAGGTGATGCTTAACATTCAAAAGTACGGCAATACCACCAGCGGCACCATTCCTTTATGTCTTTGGGAGTATGAGCCGCAGTTAAAGAAAGGCGACAACCTTATTCTAGCAGCTTTTGGCGGCGGCTTTACCTGGGGCGCTATCTATTTGAAGTGGGCATATGATCCTAAGTAACAACTCACTGTTTTTATTGGGTTTTCCTATATAAATCAAGAAATTCGGCTATCTTTGGCCGAATTTTTTTTGTGTAAATACGAAGCTATTGGGCTTCCCATTTTTTGAAAATAACCCATTACTATGGCAACTACCGCTGATTTTCGCAACGGGCTATGCATTGAGTTCAACGGCGATTTGTGGCTCATCTCTGAGTTTCAACACGTGAAACCAGGCAAGGGCCCAGCTTTCGTTCGCACTAAATTAAAGAACATCAAAACCGGCAAAGTGGTGGACAACACCTTCACCGCCGGTATTAAAGTGACCACTGCCCGCGTAGAGCAACGCCCTCACCAATTCATCTTCAAAGATGACTATGGCTACAACTTCATGGACATGAACACCTTTGAGCAGGTGACCTTGAATGAAAAGTTGGTGCCTTTTGCAGATTTAATGAAAGAAGGCCAGGAAGTGACTATCTTGTTCCACGCAGAGACAGAAACACCCTTGACGGCAGAGCTTCCTACGTATGTTGAACTGATGGTTACGTATACAGAGCCTGGTATCAAAGGAGACACCGCCACCAACGCTTCTAAACCTGCCATTGTAGAAACAGGAGCCAGCATTACCGTTCCTTTGTTTATTGGAATGGATGAAAAAATAAAGGTAGACACGCGTACCTATTCATACGCCGAACGAGTAAAATAACCCTATGAAAGCTAAGGAACTACAAGAACTCATTGATTTCATCGCGAAATCTGGTCTGAACAAAGTAGACATTGAAACAGAAGAATTCAAAATCGCTATTCAGCGTGAGCCCAACCAAAAGGTAACCTACGTAACCGGTAACGCTCCAGCCCAACAGGCAGCCCCAGCTCCTGCACAGGCCGCTCCGCAAATCTCTGCCCCTGCTCCCGCAGCCCCGGCAGCGCCTGCGGCTCCGGTAGATGACAGCAGCCGTTACGTAACCATCAAGGCTCCTATGATTGGCACCTTGTACCGCTCAGCCAACCCAGAGTCCCCGGCGTTTGTGAACGTAGGCGATGAAATCAAAAAAGGACAAGTGATCTGTATCATTGAGGCCATGAAGCTGTTCAATGAGATTGAGTCTGAGGTATCTGGTAAAATCGTGAAAGTCTTGACAGACAACGCAACGCCTGTTGAGTACGACCAGCCTCTGTTCTTGGTAGATCCTAGTTAATCAAATTTGAAAATTTGAAAATGAGATGATTTGAAAATGGAGATGCCAACCGCGTCTCCTTTTTCTTCATTGCATCTTCACATCTCCAAATCTTCAAATCTCCAAATTAGACAACAATGTTCAAAAAAATACTAATCGCTAACCGGGGCGAGATTGCGTTGCGGATTATCCGTACCTGCAAAGAGATGGGCATTAAGACGGTGGCCGTTTACTCTACCGCTGACAAGGAAAGCCTGCACGTGCGCTTCGCAGATGAGGCCGTATGCATTGGACCGGCTCCCAGCCCCCTTTCTTACCTAAACATGCCAAGCTTGATTGCCGCTGCTGAGATTACCAACGCAGATGCCATTCACCCAGGCTACGGCTTCCTTTCTGAAAACGCGGAGTTCTCCAGAATCTGTGCCGAAAACGGCATCAAGTTCATTGGCGCCGCCCCAGAGATGATCAACTCCATGGGCGACAAATCATCGGCTAAGGAGTACATGAAAAGAGCTGGTGTGCCTACCATTCCTGGTTCTGATGGTCTGTTGGATTCTGCCGAGCAAGGCAAAAAGCTGGCCGCTAAAATTAAATACCCGGTCATCATCAAAGCCACGGCTGGTGGTGGTGGACGCGGTATGCGCATTATCAAGGCAGAGGAAGACTTTGACAAAGCCTGGAACGATGCCCGCCAGGAAGCCAAAGCGGCTTTCGGGAACGACGGCATGTACCTGGAGAAATTTGTGGAGGAGCCCCGCCACATTGAGATCCAGATTGTAGGCGACCAGTTTGGCAAGGTTTGTCACTTGTCTGAGCGTGATTGCTCTATCCAGCGCCGTCACCAGAAATTGATTGAGGAGACGCCTTCGCCATTCATTGATGATGAATTGCGCGAGCGTATGGGCCAGGCCGCCATTGCCGGTGCCGCCGCCATCAATTATGAAGGTGTGGGTACCATTGAGTTCCTGGTAGACAAGCACAAGGATTTCTACTTCATGGAGATGAACACCCGTATTCAGGTGGAGCATCCTATCACTGAAGAAGTAGTGAACTATGACTTGATTAAAGAACAGATCAAGGTAGCCGCTGGTATTCCAATCTCTGGCAAGAACTACTACCCACAGATGCACGCCATTGAGTGCCGAATCAACGCCGAGGACCCCAAGGCAGGCTTCCGTCCTAGCCCGGGCAAGATCACTACGTTGCACATACCAGGTGGTCACGGGGTACGCGTAGACACGCACGTGTATGCAGGTTACACTATTCCGGCCAACTATGACTCCATGATTGCCAAGCTGATTGTTAGCGCCCAAACGCGCGAAGAGGCTTTGGTGAAAATGAAGCGTGCTTTAAGTGAGTTTGTGATTGAAGGCGTGAAAACCACCATTCCTTTCCATTTGGCCATGATGGACGATGAAGGATTCAAATCTGGTGAGTTCACGACTAGCTACCTAGACAACTACGATTTCACGAAATTGTAATCTTAAGAATTGACCAAAAGAAAAGGCCCACAACTTAGTTTGTGGGCCTTTTCTTTTGGTCAATTCTTTTTGCAGTCTGCTAATAATGAGAAAGCCGCTTTTGGCCTGTTTTCCTGAAAACAGGCCAAAAACGGATTTCTCTATAACTTCTAACAAACTATTTAGCTAGCGCCTCACTCGCCACCATGGCATCCAATTCATTGAACCACTCCTCTCCGTATCTTCTGATCAAAGGTTCGCGCAAGAACTTATAGACCGGCACGCCCAACTCAGCCCCGAAGGAACAGGCAGGATTGCAGATTTCCCAGCGGTCATAGTTCAAAGCCTCAAAACCATCGTACTTGGTGATTCTGATGGGATACAAATGGCACGAGATGGGTTTCTTCCAGGATATTTTTCCGTCCAGGTAGGCGGCCTCAATCGCACATTTCAAGGTAAGGTTCTCATCATAGATGGCGTAGGCGCACTCACGGTTGCCAATAGTGGTGGTGCTAAAGTCTCCGTCAAATTCCTCAACGTACAAGCCCTGCTCCTCAATGGCCTTCACGCCTTCCGCAGACATGTAAGGCTTTACGTGCTCATACACCTCGGATAGAACAGAAAGCTCCTCCTTCTCCAGCGGAGCACCCAGGTCACCTTCCACGCAGCAGGCGCCTTTGCATTTGTCCAGGTTGCAGACAAAGAACTTATCTTTCAGGTCGTCAGAGAGGACGGTATTTTGCAGTACTATCATTACAAGTCAATTTCAGGAGAAGGACAAAAGTACCGGTAATTAAGTTCGACAACAAATCCAGAGCATTGACCGCCTAATCACCAATAAGAAAAGCAGCCGTTTTTGGGCTGCTTTTCAGAAAATAGGCGAAAAACGATTAGACTTCCAGCACCCATGCCTCGGCGTCTGGTACCGTATGAAAATACTTGGTATCAAAAGGAATCATCCCGGCGGCTTTAATGAACATGTTTTCCACCGCCATTTTATTGAAAAGATCCTCTGCCACCACCACGGCCATCTTGCGCAACTGCCCGGTCTTGGCAAATTGGGGTGCCCATTCCTTGGCCGTCCATTCCTGGTCAGCCGGCCGAATGGCTTTGGCCTTGGTGTTGTTGCCAATCCAGAACCTCACGGGCTGCTCCTGCACCAATTGCAAGTAAATGTTTAAGACGCTTCGGTATTCTTCGCTGTTGGCAAAATCATGCCACTCAGTGTACACCAGTTGACGCGCCTCCTCATACTGGATGGTGATGATATTGTTCTTGAAATAAATCATGGTTGTTCCCCCGAACTGGCTTCTAAGCCTTTTAATTTATTCACGGTAAGCGCAAAAATACGCATCAGTGTACAAACATGAAATCCAAAGGTATGTTTTTGAGTCCTTTCTCAGCTTATCCAGCTATTTTATTTACATCCATGATACGACAAACCATTAAAGCCACCTCTCATAATGAGGCTTTACCAGGAATTTATCCATTCTAAGCAAATAAAGCCTTTATGGCCGCGACCATCTATTTCTGGCTAAAGACCTTAGCCAATGTCCAAAGAAGTGTGATCTTTTATCTGTATTTTTGTGTTCTCCCAGATAGAAAGATTAATTGTGAGCATGGATTATCTCAAACTCCTGAATGAGTCACAGCGCGCCGCTGTTTTAAATACCGAAGGCCCTTGTATGATCATTGCCGGGGCGGGCTCGGGCAAGACCCGGGTGCTAACCTACCGCATTGCGCATTTGCTGGAAAAGGGCGTGGACCCGTTCAACATCCTGTCTTTAACCTTTACCAACCGGGCGGCTAAAGAGATGCGCGGCCGTATTGAGAAAGTGGTGGGCCCCGAGGCCAAGAACCTATGGATGGGTACCTTTCACTCCGTTTTCTCCCGTATTCTGCGTGCCGAGGCCACCAAAATAGGTTACCCTAGCCACTTCACCATCTATGATTCTGACGACTCTAAAACGCTCATCAGGAACATTGTAAAGGAAATGAACCTGGACGACAAGCTTTACAAACCCAACGTAGTACTGGGCAGAATTTCTGGCGCGAAGAACAAACTCATCTCAGTGGCCCAGTACCTGCGCGATGCATCTATTCAGGCAGACGACGAGGCGGCCTTAAGACCTAAGATTGGGCAGATTTTTAAAACCTACCAGGAGCGTTGCTTTAAGGCGGGCGCCATGGACTTTGACGATTTGCTCTTCAATACCAACGTACTCTTTAGAGACCACGTGGATGTCTTGAACAAGTACCAGAACATCTTCAAGTACGTGATGGTGGATGAGTACCAGGATACCAACTACAGCCAATACCTGATTACCAGAAAACTTGCCGCCAAAGACCGCAACATCTGCGTGGTGGGTGATGATGCCCAGAGTATCTATGCGTTCAGGGGTGCTGATATCACCAACATCCTCAATTTTGAACGTGATTACCCAGAATTGGCGGTGTTCAAGCTGGAGCAGAACTACCGCTCTACCCAGCATATTGTAAAGGCGGCCAACAGCGTCATCAAGAACAACAAGGCCCAGTTGCGCAAGGACGTTTTCTCTGAGAACGAAGAAGGCAATCTAGTTGACGTGATTAAAGCCAGCTCTGACAACGAGGAAGGCAAGCTGGTGGCACACGCCATTTTTGAGGAGAAGATGAACCAGCACCTCTCCTATGAGGACTTCGCCATCTTGTACCGCACCAATGCGCAGTCAAGAGCCATGGAAGAGGCCTTGCGCAAGATGAACATCAAGTACCGCATTGTAGGGGGCTTGTCGTTCTACCAGCGTAAAGAGATTAAGGACCTTATTTCTTATCTGCGTCTGTCCATCAACCACAATGATGAGCAGGCCTTGCGCCGCATCATCAACTACCCTAAGCGCGGGATTGGCGATACCACGGTAGAGAAACTGATTGTGACGGCCAATGACACCAACCACAGCATTTGGGAAGTAGTAAGCCACGCCTCTCAGTTAGGCATGGGCCGCGCCGGCGTGGCTATTGACGAGTTCGCGACTAAAATCAAAAGCTTTGCCATTGTAGCTGAGCAGAAAGACGCCTTTGAGGCCGCTACCTACATTGCCAAGCACTCGGGTTTGGTAGACGACTTGTACTCAGACAAGACCGTGGAGGGTCTGGCCCGCTATGAGAACATTCAGGAGCTCTTAAACGCCATCAAGGAGTTTGTAGACGACCCCGAGAAAGAAGACAAAAGCCTGCCTGCATTTCTTCAAGACATTGCGTTGTTAACAGACGCAGACACCAAGAAGGAAGAGGAAGGCGAATACGTGACCATGATGACCATTCACTCGGCTAAGGGTTTGGAGTTTAGGAACGTGTTCATTGTGGGTATGGAGGAGAACCTATTCCCCAGCCAGATGATGCTGTCGTCGCGCGCTGATTTGGAGGAGGAACGCCGTCTGTTCTACGTGGCCATCACCCGCGCCGAAAAGAAGCTGACCCTCTCCTATGCCACCAGTCGCTACCAATGGGGAAACCTGCGTGCCGCAGAGAAAAGCCGTTTCATTGACGAGATTGACCCAAGCTACCTGAACTTCAAGTTTGGCGATGAGCGCGGACCGTTTGAGAAAGTGCTGCAGCGCAAAACACCGGTGAGCCAGCTCATCACACCCGCCAAAAAACCTGCCGCTGCGCCTAATTATACCCCGTCACCAGACTTTACGCCTAGTGACACGTCTAACCTACAGGCGGGTATGCGCGTAGAGCATCCTAAATTCGGGTTTGGCACCGTTACTAAAATGGACACCCAGGGCAACTCTACTAAAGCCATCATTGAGTTTGAAGGCGTAGGTGAAAAAACCCTGCTTCTGAGTTTTGCCAAGCTTAAGGTGCACGCTTAAAATAGATTTAAGACGCTAGATTTAAGACATAAGACTTTCTTTTTGTATCCGTTTTTGTGCTGTTTTCATGAAAACAGCACAAAAACGGATAGATTATTGTGCATAGGCATATTATCTTGTGTCTTATGTCCTGTGTCTTGCGACTTACCTCAGTATAAATTCCTAATTTTGACCAAGCAATTCATCCCATCAACATGGTAGCCAGTTCTACATTTAAACAAGAGCTTTTATTGAGAGAGTACGGCCGCAACGTCCAGAACATTGTGCAGTACATCTTGACCGTAGAAGACCGTACCAAGCGCACCCAGTTGGCCCAGCTGCTGGTGAACCTCATGGGCAGGCTTAACCCCAACGTGAAGGACATCCAAGACGCGCAGCAGACTCTCTGGAACCACTTGTACGTGATGGCCGATGGCAAGCTGGATGTAGACGCGCCGTTCACCTTGAGCGCCATGGACTACCTCAATGACAAGCCGCAGCGCGTAGACTATCCTAAGAACACGCCCAAGTATATGCATTACGGCTCTAACCTGGAAAGTCTCATTGAAAAGGCCACCCAGATTCAGGACCCGGTAGAGAAAGAGGCGGCCATCATTTCGGTGGGCAAGCTCATGAAAGTGTTGTACCGCACTTACAACAAGGATAGCGTGTCTGACCAGGTCATCTTAGAGAACCTGAGAGACTTGTCTAAAGGACAGCTGGATTTGGACGCCGCACTACTAGAGAAAGGTGGATTGTTTGACAGCACCATCAAAACGTCACAGGGACCTGGCAACAACTATAGCAATAGTAGCAACCAGAAGAACAACAAGGGCGGACAGCAGAATAAGTATCAGAATAATCGTAAGAATAAATAAGTACGCATGGCTTCTTTTGAAGTATTGGGTGGCCGCCCATTAAACGGCGAGATTATCCCGCAAGGGGCGAAGAACGAGGCCTTACAGATTCTTTGCGCAGTGCTCTTGACACCTGAGCCTGTGACTATTACCAATATTCCTAACATTAGGGACGTCAACAAACTCATTGAGCTGTTGCGTGACATGGGGGTGCAAGTGGAGCAGAATGCGCCAGACACCTACACGTTCAAAGCCGTTGATGTAAATTTGGATTACCTGACTACGCCGCAGTTTGTGGACCAGGCCAGAGCCATTAGAGGATCTGTGATGATCATGGGTCCTTTGTTGGCACGCTTTGGCATGGCCAAACTACCTAAGCCCGGCGGAGACAAGATTGGTCGTAGAAGGCTGGACACCCACTTCATCGGGTTTGAGAAACTGGGCGCCACCTTCCAATATGACGCCCAGGACAGCTTTTACCATTTAGAGGGCAAAAACCTGAAGGGCACCTACATGCTCTTAGATGAGGCTTCGGTGACGGGTACGGCCAACATTGCCATGGCAGCGGTTCTAGCCGAGGGCATCACCACCATCTACAACGCCGCCTGTGAGCCGTATTTGCAGCAGCTGTGCAAGATGTTGAACCGCATGGGTGCCAAGATCTCCGGCATCGGGTCTAACATGCTCATCATTGAAGGCGTGGAAAAATTGGGTGGCACCGAACACCGCATGTTGCCAGATATGATTGAGATTGGCTCTTTCATTGGATTGGCAGGCATGACCGGTTCTGAAATCACCATCAAAAACGCGCAGATCCATGAGCTGGGCTTAATCCCTGACACGTTCCGGAGATTGGGCATCAACATGGAGTTTAGAGGCGATGACATCTTTATTCCGGCGCAGGACAGCTACGAGATTGACACGTACATTGACGGCTCTATCCTGACCGTTTCTGACCATACTTGGCCGGGCTTCACTCCTGACTTGCTGAGCGTAGCCTTAGTGGTAGCTACCCAAGCCAAAGGAACAGTGTTGATTCACCAGAAGATGTTTGAAAGCCGCCTGTTTTTTGTAGACAAACTCATTGACATGGGCGCGCAAATTATCTTATGTGACCCGCATCGCGCCACCGTGATCGGCCAGAACAAGCAGGTGCCATTGCGTGGTATTGACATGACGTCTCCAGACATCAGAGCGGGTGTTGCCTTACTACTGGCTGCCCTTTCTGCCGAAGGCCGCAGCGTCATCCATAACATTGAACAAATTGACCGTGGTTACCAGAACATTGACGGCCGTTTGAACGCCATTGGTGCATCTATCACGCGCATCTAAGCAGTATCTACATAATATTTTTTATAAAGAGGAAGCTTTTAGGGCTTCCTCTTTTTTTGTTACCTCTTAGTTAAAGAGCAACCTGCACTTTTAGCCTATTTTCTAGAAAAGAACCCAAAAACGGCCAAAGCGTAGCATATCTGTTAAAAGTCGTTTTTGGCAATTTCATCACAAAATCAACTCAACTTATTTATATTCGGTTTTACAAGAAAGACTACACCACTACCTAGCAGGAACCAAGTAAGGCATGGTTGTTGTCTTATAGATATACCGGTTACTTTCCAATTTCAGTCCTACTGCTAACCTTACAATTATGAACTTACTATTTGTATTCCTGAGTGCGTGGTCCTTGTCGGCAAACCCAACTTGGCTGAAAGACATGGAGCAGGCCAAGAAAGTCTCCCATGAAACCCACAAGTACATCTTGGTCAACTTCTCTGGCTCAGACTGGTGCGGCCCTTGTATTAAGCTGGAAAAGCAGATTTTTGAGAACCCGCAGTTTCAGGAGTTCGCCTCTGAGAACCTGGTGCTGGTGAATGCTGACTTCCCTAGATTGAAGAAGAACCAGCTGGACAAGGCACAAATGGGCCTTAATGAAAAACTAGCCGAACAGTATAACAAAAGCGGTATTTTTCCTTTAACATTGCTTTTAGACGAAAACGGCAAAGTGGTGAAGAAGTGGGAAGGCATTCCTGCTAAAGACGCCCCGGCCTTTATAGCGCAACTGAAAACGACAAAATAAGTGAACCACTCAGATTCCCTACCAGCCAACGTGCCGCAGTTGTTTAGACGGGTACAGAAGCTGATGGGGAATCGGTTTGAATTGACGGTGGCCAGCCCTACCCAACAGGAGGCAGATACCGTAATGGACGCGGCCATTGCAGAAATTCAGCGCATTGAAAAACTGCTCACTACGTTCTCAGACACCAGTGAGACTTATCAGATAAATGCCAACGCGGGTATTGCCCCGTTTACCCCTTCTCCCGAGGTCTATGACCTCATCCAGCGGTCTATCCGCATCTCAAACCTGACCCAGGGCGCCTTTGACATCACCTACGGCGGGGTAGACAAGAGCCTTTGGAACTTTGACCCCACCATGACGGCGCTACCCTCCAAAGAAGTAGCCCAGGCCTCTGTGCGATTGGTTAATTATCAAAACATCCTGCTCAATCCCAAAGACAAAAGCGTGTTCTTAAAGCACCAGGGCATGCGTATTGGCTTTGGCGGCATTGGCAAAGGCTATGCCGCTGAGCGGGCAAAACACGTTTTGCAGCAACTGGGCGTGCAGAGCGGCATAGTGAATGCCGCCGGAGATTTAAGCGCCTGGGGCTTACAACCCAATGGCCAGCCTTGGACCATTGGCATTGCAGACCCCAATTCCAAGCACCAGCCTTTCTCTCAGCTCAACATCTCAAATATGGCGGTGGCTACTTCGGGCAACTATGAGAAGTTTGCCATCATTGACGGTAAAAAATACAGCCATACCATTAATCCAAAAACAGGATTGCCCGTTACAGGTATTAAGAGCGTTACCATCCTTTGCCCCAATGCGGAGTTGGCAGACGCCATGGCTACGCCCGTGATGGTCATGGGCGTACAAGTGGGCTTGGAACTCATCAACCAGATGAGGGACATTGCCTGCCTAATAGTAGATGATGTTAACCGCGTACACAGTTCCAAAAACATACGCCTAAAGGAATGAATGCTACATCCAGAAACTGCGCAAGGCTCTTATTGCTGTTCATGGCAGGGAGCCTTTTTTCTTGCCAGACGGTGCAGGAATACAACAAGATGTATTTGAATGACGCCGAAATGGTCTTGAACGCCCGCAAGGTGCAGAAGACCGAACTGAATTTCTTGCTGTACCGCGAAGGAGCCTCGGGGGCCAACGGCGGCAAGACCGGAGGTGGCTGCGGCTGTAACTAAAAAGCTAAAAAGATGCAGAAAATCTACTTGCACGCCTCCCTTTTCTTCCTGACCATTCTCAGTTCCTTTGGCCAGACCACCAAACCAGACAGCACCGTTTTCAAAAGCCGGAAGCTCAAGACCCAGGAGATCAATTTCGTATCTAGCTATTACACCCAGGACGGGAATAACTCTGCCGTGACGGGTGGCATTGGCACCGAGGAGCTTACGGACGTGGCCACCACCTTTGACATTACCATGGCCAAAGGAGACGCCAGAAACCGGCTGCATTCCTTCAGGTTGGAGGTGGGTTTTGACCATTATTCCTCGGCGTCCTCAGACCTGATTGACCCTACCACCATCTCTTCTGCGAGCGCGGCAGACAACCGCATTTATCCTTCGCTTTCCTGGGCCATGCAGGATGATGAAAAAGGATACTCCATGGGCGCCGATGTTTCTGTCTCTACAGAGTATGACTACTTCTCCAAAGGCGTGAACGTGAACTTCGCAAAGTTCTCCAAAGATAGAAACCGTGAGGTGGGCTTGTCTTTGAGCGCCTTCCTGGACTCCTGGAGCATGATCTATCCCATTGAGCTGAGAACACTGGAGACACCTTCTGGCCCGGTAGACAACCCAGACGCGGGCGGCACCAATCCTCGCAATTCCTATAACGCGTCTGTTTCTCTGGCGCAGGTGATCAACAAGCGCTTGCAAGCCTCTGCCATGCTAGATTTAGCCTACCAGACGGGGCAGTTGGCCACGCCCTACCAGCGCGTTTATTTTACAGACAACTCGGTACATGTAGAAAAACTACCCGACTCGCGCGTGAAAATCCCGGTGGGCCTGCGCCTGAACTACTTTGCCACCGACCGCATCCTGGTGAAGACCTTCTACCGGTTCTACTCAGATGACTGGGGCATCACCGCGCATACCTTAGAGGTAGAGCTGCCCTACAAACTGACGCCGTTCCTTTCGGTGTCGCCATTCTACCGGTTCTACACCCAGTCGGCGGCAGATTATTTTGCGCCATATAGGGAGCACACCCCTCAGAAGGACTTCTATACCAGCGACTATGACCTGTCAGAGTTTGCCAGCCACTTGTTCGGGTTGAATGTAAGATACAATTCAGCCGACGGCATCTTGGGTATCAGTAAACTGAACACCCTGGAGGTACGCTATGACCATTACAACCGTGACACGGGCTTGGTGGCGGATGCCGTGGCGTTGGCGGTGACTTTAAAATAATTTGGCTTTGTTTGAAGCCTGCATTTTGACACATCCATGGCATTGATAGGCAAACCATGAAACTGGCCGTTAGTAGAATAACCTTTCTGTTGCTTTGGGCTGTCAACATCTCTACCCAGGCCCAAACAACCCAGATAGGACCGCCCAGTTTAGCATTAAGAGATACTTTATCCACTTCGGTTTCCCTAGCAGACTCTACGCGGACAGAGTCTCCAAAGCCCAGGTTGTCACCCGCCGTTAAAGTGATGGGAGCGGTTTTGGCCGGGGCTGCGGTTTGGACGGCTACCTATGCTTGGGTAGACGAACCGCTTCAAAAATACATGCAATCCCACAGAACCAAACCACTAGATGAGCTAGCGAAAGTAGTGGAGCCGATGGGGCGGCAGAGGCTGTTCCTGCCCGCCACGGGTACCTTGGCGGTGATAGGATTTGCCCTGGGTGATCCCAACCTAAGAAAAGCAGGAACAGTATCATTTGGCAGCCTTCTCATTAGTGGTGGCGTCACTGGCTTTATCAAAAACCAGGTACACCGCTACCGGCCCAGCGGCACCAATGAGAACCATTTTTATGACTGGGGCATGGACGTGTCAGAGAATACCTCTTTCCCCTCCTCGCATACCACGGTGGCCTTCGCCGTGGCTACCTCTGTATCCTCTGTGTATGGAAAAGAATATAGAATCGTTTCACCCTTGGCATATGGTATGGCCACACTTGTGGGTCTTTCACGCATCAATGACAATGCGCATTGGGCCACGGACGTCATGGCGGGCGTCGCTTTGGGGTATTTGTCTGCTAAAGGCTCTTTGCTCTTTTACAATCTGGCCGAAAGTAAATTAAGCAATCGTAAGAGGCGTTTTACGCTGGCTCCGCAGGTGGGATTTTCGTCTGCCTCCTTCACAGCTTCGGTAACGTTTTAAATATTAACCATTGGCAAATCGTTTTTAGGCTGTTTTCATTAAAAGAGGCTAAAAACGACGAACTATGCTTTTTATTGTTTTCATTTTTCGGGTTACCTTCTTGAGGCAGAAGGGATTAAGGACAAACCCTAACGCCTATGAAAACGCCAACAAACCCTATCCTATTACTAGTTTGCTGCTGTCTCGCTTTCCTTTTGCACAGCTGTGAATCATCACAAAATTCGGCCGTTTCTTCTAAACCAGAGGTAGCCGCTACAGATGCCGCCGCTCCTACCAAAGATGATGAAAGCACTTCCAATTCTGAGAAAACACCTTCGCAACTGGTAATCAAGGAGGCTGATGTCCGGTTTCAAGTGAAGGACATGGTGGCGAGTACACAGCGCATTGAGGCGGCCGTTAAGCAGGCCAACGCCTTGGTGTCTAATACCTCTCAAAACAGCCAAGAAGACGAACTCTCCACTGACTTTGTCATTAGAGTACAGCCAAATCAGTTTCAACCCCTGCTAGACCAATTGCAAAAAGAAAGCGTGAAGTTGGACTTTAAGAATCTGGGTTCTGACAACGTAGCCATGGAGTACGTGGATGTGCAGGCCAGAATCAAGGCCAAGCGCTCATAGAGGCTAGGTATATGGCCTTGTTGACGCAGGCGAATACCATCAAGGAGATTCTGGAGGTGGAGCAATACCTCGATAGCATTCGGGAAGAAATTGAAAGCGCCGAGGCCCGCCTCCGTTTCCTGAAAGACCAGACTGCTTACAGCACCATTCGGTTGAGCATTTACCAGGTTGTACCCATGAGCTTCTCTGAGCGCATTGGCTTGGGTACCCGTTTCTACAATGCCTTCGGGACGGGCTGGCAGTTATTCCTGTCTTTGTTGGTGGGGCTTTGCTACATCTGGCCGCTTTGGCTGGTCCTGGCTGGCATTTTATTCCTTAGAAGAAAAGGCTTGGTGTAAATCATTTTTGACCAGTTTTCACCAAAAGAACCCAAAAACGAAAGTCTTTGGGCTCTTTTGGTTTTACGATATAGTTAAGTAATTATACAACCGGTTCTCTCCTACTGCCACGGTACAACTCATATTTGAAAAGGCGGCATTCAATAGGCCCATTATACAATACAATCCTACGCGAAGGCTTTAAGCCGATGTGCTTGGCGGCCTCCAAATTGCCAGTAAAGATGAAAGCGTCCCAGTCCTGGAAATTACTTTTAAGCGTGTCCCCTATCATCTTGTAGAGGTCATTCATTTCACGGTCGTCCCCAATGCGCTCGCCGTAGGGCGGGTTTACTACAATGGTGCCTTTATCTGCGGGTTTGGTAGCCTCCGCGAAGTTGAGTTCTTTGATGCGCACGTATTCGTCCAGCTCGGCGTACTCCAGGTTTTGGAACGCGGCCTCCACAAAGTCCGGGTCAATGTCAGAGCCAAAAATTTCCACTTCAACCTCTTTGTCTTCCTGCGCCAAAGCGGCTTGATAGACTTCCTTGTAAAGCTCGGCGTTGTAGTCGGGCCAGCGCATGAAGCCATAGTCCCGGCGGTACACGCCGGGGGCAATGTTATGGGCCATCATGGCGGCCTCGGCGAGGATGGTACCGGAGCCGCACATGGGGTCATACAACGGCGACTTTCTATCCCAACCTGAGAGCATCAAAATACCGGCGGCTAGTACCTCGTTCAAAGGCGCCACATTGGTCTGCTGACGGTACCCGCGGCGGTGCAGAGAATCACCAGAGGCATCTAGGGCTAACGTGACGATGTTCTCATGCATGTGCAGGTTGATACGCACATCTGGCGTGGCCACGTCTACGCTGGGGCGCTTGCCGGTATTATCCCTGAACTGGTCTACAATGGCATCTTTAGTCAATTGCGAGACGAACAGCGAGTGCTCAAAGGTGGAGCGGGCCACTACGGCATTTATGGCAAAGGTGCTGTCTACGGTTAGGTACCTGGTCCAGTCCTGTTCCCGCACTTTCAGGTACAGTTCCTTCTCGTCCCGGGCCTTGAACTGCGCGAAGGGCTTGAGAATGCGGATGGCGGTGCGGCACCAAAGATTGGCGCTGTACAGCAGTCGTTGGTCACCAGAGAAGGTCACGGCACGTACGCCCACTTTCACAAACTTCGCCCCTAAATCCGTCAACTCCTGGGCCAGCACTTCTTCCAACCCGGCCAAAGTGGTGGCGGTCATGTTAAAGGTTTCGGGTTTGGTAGCTTTGGCCATAGACAAATTGGTTGGGTGGATGATGAAAGCGCAGGTGCGTTTTATAGGCGCAAGTTCAGAAAAAAAGCCCACGTCTGTTGCATTCTCCCGCAAAGACCGGCTGGTTCTCAAAAGATTCTCGCAGGTTTGACCTGCAGGCCTTACCAATCCCAATACGTTTCCGTAATTTTACCTCGCACCAGATTAGCACCTTTGCCCATGCAAATCAAGAAAGAGGTCTCTCTTAAGCCCTACAACACGTTTGGAATAGATGCCAAGGCCAGCTTATTGGCCGAGTTTTCCACTACCCAGGAACTTCAGGACATCTTGCAGCATTCCGCCATCAAACCCCTGCCTAAACTGATTCTCGGCGGCGGAAGCAACGTGCTCTTCACCCAGGACGTGGAGGCGGCCGTGCTGTTGAACCGCATCAAAGGCATCACCCAGGAAGACCAACCCGACGGCGAGCATGTACTGGTGACATCTGGTAGCGGCGAGACGTGGCATGACCTGGTGCTGTATTCCATCGAGCATCACCTGGGCGGCATCGAGAATCTGTCTTTAATACCGGGCACGGTGGGCGCGGCGCCTTTGCAGAACATTGGGGCCTACGGGGTAGAATTGAAAGACACGTTCTACTCTTTAGAGGCTGTGGAGATGGAGACGGGCAAGCTTATCACCTTCACCAAAGACCAGTGCAACTTTGGCTATCGCGAAAGCATTTTCAAGAAAGACGCCAAAGGCAAATACATCGTCACCTCAGTTACTCTGCAACTTACCCGCAAACCCACCTTCAACACCTCTTATGGGGCGATAAGTCAGACGCTGGAAGAGATGCAGGTGAAAGAGTTGAGCTTGAAGGCCATCAGTGACGCAGTGATTCATATTAGAAGAAGCAAGCTTCCAGACCCGGCCAAGATTGGCAACGCCGGTTCCTTCTTCAAAAACCCCGAGATTCCTATCGCCCAGTTTGAGCTGTTGAAAGCGCAATACCCCAACATGCCCGGCTATCCGGTGAGCGAGTTCACCGTGAAAGTACCTGCCGGCTGGATGATTGAGCAATGCGGTTGGAAGGGCAAAGTCCTGGGCCAACACGGTGTGCACAAAGACCAAGCCTTGGTGCTAGTGAACTACGGCGGCGCCACCGGCAATGAGGTCAAAGAACTGGCCTATGAAATCATCCACTCGGTGCAGGAGAAGTTCGGTATCACGCTCACACCCGAGGTGAATATCATTTAGAGATATAATTGCCACTTACTAAGGCACAAGAATGCCAGCTTATAAATAAAAAAGACCAGCTCAAAAGGCTGGTCTTTTTCTTAAGGTTCGTTTTTGGTCTGTTTTCTCAGAAATAGCCCAAAAACGGTATTATTTCAGAACAATAACAGAAGCTCCATCGCCGCCGCGTTCTATGTGCTCATTGCCCACGCTGGCTACTTCTTTCAAGGTACGCACGTAATCCCGTACCACTTGCTTCAAGACGCCGTTGCCGCGGCCGTGGATGATTTTCACCTCGGGGATGCCCAACATGATGGCGTCATCCATGAAGTTCATGACGGTAGTCAGGGCGTCCTCTGCGTACCTGCCGCGCACATCTAAGGTGTGCTGGAAGTCGGCCATGCGCTGGGTCACGTCCATGCCTTTGGTCTGGCCCGAAGGAGCTGCTGGCTCCTTCGCTTTCTTCTCCTTCATCCAGGCGGCGTTGTGGTCAGGGCGTTCCAGTTTGTCCAGCTTCACAATGGTCTTCAAACCCCCGAAGCTCACCTCGGCGGTTTTACCTTTGACAGCCAACAACTCACCTACAGAATCCTGTCCCTGCAACACCACGCGCTCACCAACCTGCAACGGACCGCTTTTGGCGTTTCCGTTTCTGATGATGGGCTTAGGCTCTGGCAATAGCTTTTCTTTGAACGTCTCCAGTTCCTGGCGGGCCACTTTGGTTTGCTCCTTTTCGGCCTGACTTTTTCTAATCTGCTCAATGGTGTTCTCAATCTGCTGATTGGCGTCCTTGAGCAAGAGCTTGGCCTGGGCCTTGGCGTTCCGGATAACGTCTGTTTTGCTTTCTTCCAGGTGTTGCTTGAGGGCAGTGTATTCCTGCACCGCTTTCTGCAGTTTGCGTTCCTGCTTGGCTACGCTGGCATTGCGCACCTCAAAGTCGGTTTTTTCCTGCTCTAATTGCTCCAGCAGTTTGTCATAGCGAATTTTTTCCTTGCCCACCAAGTTACCGGCCTTGTCAAGGATATTCTTAGGCAGGCCAATCTTGCGGGCAATCTCCAGGGCAAACGAACTACCCGGCTTGCCAATCTCCAGCTGGTACAGCGGTTGCAATTCGGCGGGATTATAGCGCATGGCCCCGTTCACAATACCCGGCGTCTTTTCTGCGAAGTTCTTCAGGTTGGTATAGTGGGTAGTGATGACCCCGTACACGTTGGCTTGATGCAGTTGACCAAGCACCGCCTCAGCTATGGCACCACCCAGTACAGGCTCTGTACCGGTACCAAACTCATCTATCAAGACCAATGACTTCTTACCCGCAAAGAGCACAAATTGCTTCATGTTCTGCAAGTGCGAGCTGTAGGTACTCAGGTCGTTTTCAATGGATTGCTCATCGCCCATGTCCAGGAAGACGTCATCAAACATGCCTGCCTCAGAACCCTCGCCTACCGGAATGAGCAGTCCGCACTGCAGCATATACTGCAACAGCCCTACCGTCTTCATGGCCACCGATTTACCACCGGCGTTCGGGCCCGAAATCAACAGGATGCGCTGCTCTGGGTTTAACTCCAAAGACAGCGGAACCGCCTTTTTGCCGTGGGCCAGCATGGTCAAATGCAGGATGGGGTGGCGCGCGTCCTTCCACTTAATGATTTGCTGTTTCTGCAGCTTAGGCATGACCCCACCAATGCGGTTGGCCAAAACTGCCTTGGCTCTGATGAAATCCAGCAAAGACAAGAACTGATACGCTTTCTTAAGGTTAGGCAGATGATGACGTACCTGGTTGGTGATAGCCGTCAACAGTCTAATCAGCTCGCGGTGGTAGGCGTTCTCCAGGTCTTTGATGTCATTGTTGAGCTCAAAGACGCTTTCGGGCTCCAGGTAAATGGTCTGGCCGGTGGTTGACTCATCATGGATGAGACCTTTGATGCGGCGCTTGTACTCGGCGATGATAGGAATTACCAAACGACCGCCCCTGATGGTAGGCTCAGCATCACCGGGCGTCCAGCCTTCGTTCTTGGCGTGGCGTAGAATGCTGCTGATGGTTTTACGCAATTGCGTTTGCTGGCCAATGAGTTCGCGCTTTACGCGCTGCAACTCAGGTGAGGCGTCCTCGCGCACATTGCCAGAATCATCCACCAGCTTGTCCATGGCGGCCACCAGGGCACGGTCCACTTCCACGCCTTGGGTCAGGGCTTTCAGGGCCGGGAACGCGGCTTCATCCGACTCATAGAAAAAGCCCAGCGCCTGCCGGATGGCCCGCAGAGACATTTTGATTTCAAAGACGCCGCGCACCTCCATGAACGCACCTTCCAAGGCGGCACGGTTCAGGTGCTCAGTTACGTCAAAATAGTATTGAGAAGGAAAATCCTCGCCAGAGTTTAGAATTTGCGAAAACTCATCAGCTTGGTGTAAAAGGCGCTCTACCAGGTCAAAGCGGTTCAGGAACTGAACGCGGTCTACAAAGCGGCGGCCCAAGGGACTTAGACAAGCATCTGACAGCATTTCTTTAATCTGCCCGAAACCTATCTTCTGTTCAAAATTTGATGGATATATCAAGTTCTCTTTTTGTGTAGTTCGTTGTTTTAATTCGTTCTGCGGCCTGTTTTCACAAAAGTAGGTTAAAAACAGCATTGCCAAGCATTGGATAACAGATTGAGGTAATGGGATGTTCCTTGGTGGGAGGAATTATTTGAGGGAAAGTTTACAAGGTATGGGTTTGAAGCTTGAATCCGTTTTTGGGTAGTTTAAAGAAAACAACCCGAAAACGAATGCACTTTTAGCCACCGCCTAACTAATTCGGCCTCAAGGTCCTTTCAGGATGACAAAAGAGAGGCATAGATTCTGAAGATTGAAAATTTGAGCATGGCGACTAGCCGAGGAAATTCTACTTCTCTAAAACTTCTCCTCTATCCCCAGCCCAAACAATGCGAAGTCATATTTGACCGGATCTAATGGGTCATAGGCGCGAAGGTGGGCGATGAGCTCCTCGGCCATGGCCCAGTCTGACTGGGAGCGCTCAATGAGGTTGAGTTTGCGGGCCACGCGCTGCACGTGCACATCACAAGGACAAATCAAATCGGCGGGCGACATGCGGTTCCAAATCCCGAAATCCACGCCAGACTCGTCCTTTCTCACCATCCAGCGCAGGTACATGTTGACGCGCTTGCAGGCAGATTTCTTGGCCGGCGTGGAGATGTGCTTTCTGGTTCTGTGCGGGGCCTCGGGCAAGGAAAACACCAAGTTATAGAAATACTCCAGCCTTGCTTTTTGAGTGGTCAAGGGTGAATGGCCCGTGCCTATAAATGCTTCTTCTAACGTGTCATGCTGCTCATAAAACCGCCTGAAGAAATGGACCAGGTACAGCAAGTCTGTGTCGTTAAAGGTGCGGTGCTTGAAGCCCAATAGGTTCTTGAGGTCTTCGTCCTGATGGTGCAGAATGAATTGGTACGGGGCGTTGTCCAGGCGCGTCATCAGCTCGGTACACTTGTTGATAATGGTCTTGCGCTGGCCCCACGCCAAAATAGACGCGAAAAACCCGGCTAGCTCAATGTCCTGCTTGTGCGCAAATCTGTGCGGAATACAGATAGGGTCATTGTCAATGAACTCCAGCGTGTTGTACCGACGGTATCGGTCTTCTAGCAAGGCTTTAATCTGTGCGGACAACTTTTTTAATGATTAATGAATAGTGAGTGATGATTAATAAAGAAGGATCAATCTAGAATGAGTCATACGAAAAATGAAGCGCTACAAGGGAAAGCCACCATTATTAATTGGTCATTAATCACCTTTCATTAAAAAGTCATTAAGACAAAAGAGGCGAAAAGCGGAGTCCTTGGGGGATTTCCGTTTTTCGCCTCTTTTGGTGAAAACAGGGCAAAACGCCTTATGGCATGTAAGACAACTCTACTCTGAAGCGAGCATCATTGGCGCCAATCTGCTGGCAGGCCTTTTTGGAAAGCCTGATAACTACTTTCTCATTCTCGCCGGTCTCAGGCAGTTTACCAATTACACGCACGTACACGGTTTGGCTGTTCATGGGGTTTTTTACCGCCATGATGGTGCCTACCGGAGCTGTTTTGTGCAAGGCTAAGAATTTGTTGTTGTCCACTTTCTGGTCAATGGCTTCGGCCATGCCGCTCTCAGAAACGCGGGCACTGTATTCAGTGGTAACTGTTTCGTTTTCTTTAGAGTCACTTTTAGTAGATGCTGGCTTGGCAGCAGAAGCAGCCGGTGTCTCAGATTTAGGCGCTTCGGTTTTAGCGGCAACTGGTTTGGCGATGGTAGTTGGGATGGCTGGCTTGGCTGTTACCGGCTTCACGCCTGTTTTAGATTTAGAAACTGCTGGCGTGGCTGGCTTCTCTGTCTTTTCAGTCTTATCCGTCTTTTCTGGGGTGGCTGCTACAGTGGCCGCTGGTGTGCTACCGGCTTGTTTTGGCAGGGTCACGTCTTCGTCCTTCTCAGGCACATAGATTGGCTTTTTAGCGGCCGCTTGCGCGTTTGGCTTGTCGCCGGTGCCCACAATCAGTTCCTGGCCAATCTCTACCGTGTTTTCGGTGAGCTTGTTCCACTTCTTAAGGTTGTCCAATGATACTTGGTGCAGCCTGGAGATGGCGTAAAGCGTCTGCTTTGGCAACACCGTATGGATTCTGTTTCCTTTGGCATCTACCACATACGTTCTGCTAGCGGCTGGAACCGCGGCAGTAGAAGCAGGCGTTGCAGCCGGAGAAGCTGGTTTTGCAGCGGGCGTTGCTGGTTTGGTAACGGCAGAAACTGTTTTCACTGGCACAGTGGCCGTGGCGCTACCAGTTTTAGAAGGCACAAGGACTATTTGCCCAACATGGATGGCTTTCTCAATATTTTTGTTGGCAGCCACAATCTGACCCACCGGCACACCGTACTTTCTGGAGAGAGCGTACAGGGTTTCGCTGGGTTCCACTTTGTGGGTAATGAAAATTTTACCGTTTACGGCCTTAGTTCCCACAGAATCACGCACCACCATAGTGCCCGCATGAGCCGCCCCAACACTAACCAGGGCGCATCCTAGAACAAACACAAATTTCTTCAACATTGGACTCTATTTCTTAATCAAAATTCACATTCACAGGGATTGACGCAGACAAGAGGATATTTTTACCCTGTACCAGAAAAAGGCGACCGGCCTGAACAAAAAAAGGAGGCCCTCCTATTCTTTCTGCATCTTTCAATGGGCAGCACTCGTATAATGCTTCGCCATTTAGGCTGTAAGTTACCAAAAATTTCACAAACAACCCGTTCTCTTGCACTACATAGTAGCTGAGAATAAAGCAACTATCTAACTCCAGGTACTCAATATAGCCTGTGGCCGAATGCCCCCGGTGCCTAAGCAAAAAGGTGGCCAAATCCTCAAAGTAATCACTCCCCTCTTCATACAACTCTGGATAGTTCACAGGATACTGCGTACCACTCTTTGTATTTTCCTGAAAAATAGCGGGTTCTGAATTGGGTTGGGCCTTCAGGACTTTTCCTGAGAATGCGTCAACTTCTGTAATTACCTTAGGCTGGGCTCCAATCTCTGATAAGAGAATACTACCTGAGCGCTGCCCTACCCATTGGGCATTGGGCTCCTCAAACAACACTTTCTGAGTGGCAATTTCTATGGCCGTGATTCCTTTGGGTTGGCCTAAATGTCCCGTCCGCTCAAATCCATGTAGGTACAGCACCTTGTCATTGAAGCCTGCTAAACCCGTCCACCAAAGTTCTGCTACCTGAAAGTGGTCTAACACCATCTCTGGCGTATTGGGCGAAAGAATACAAAAGTACACCTGCAAAGAGGCCGTGTCTCTTACTTCAATCCCTATCAGGCCCGTGGCTTCGTCTGGCAGCAGACGCCAGATGTCTCCCTTAAAACTGTAGCTAACGGAAGCAGGAATGGAAGGCATGCGTTTTTGGGCTGTTTTGGTAAAAGTAAGCCAAAAACGGAAATGATGCCGGAGATCCTTTCTCTCCCTCTTTCATGAAGAATACTATCTTTGGCCTGTAAACTTGAAACGCCATGACCACTTTAGGAATAATCCCTGCCCGCTACGCCTCCACCCGTTTCCCGGGAAAGCCCTTGGTGGACCTAGCCGGAAAAACCATGATACAACGGGTGTATGAACAAGCCCTGAAATCTGATTTAACCTCAGTGGTAGTGGCTACGGATGATGAACGTATTCTGACGCATGTGCTTGATTTTGGCGGAAAGGCAGTGATGACGGGTGAGCACCACCAAAGCGGCTCCGATCGTTGCTACGAAGCGTACACGCAAGTTGGACAGGAATTTGACGTGGTGGTGAACATCCAGGGTGATGAGCCTTTCATCCAGCCCGAGCAGATTAACAAGGCAATTTTCTGCTTTCAGCAACCCGAAGCGCAGATTGCCACGTTGATAAAACCGATCCAAAGCCAGGAAGAGCTCTTCAACCCGAACAGCCCCAAGGTGGTGATTGGCGCCCAGCATCAGGCCTTGTATTTTAGTCGGCATCCTATCCCCTATTTGCGCGGAGCAGAGCAAGACCAGTGGCTAGAGAAACACGCGTATTACAAGCACATCGGGATTTACGGATACCGTTCCGAGGTTCTAGCTGAACTAACGCAATTGGCTCCCTCTGCCTTGGAGAAGGCCGAGTCCCTTGAGCAGTTGCGCTGGCTGGAGCACGGCTACCGCATCGTCACCGCCGTTACTGATTTAGAGACTATTGGCATTGACACCCCTGAGGATGTAGAGAAGGCATTTGCTTATTTAAAGAAATAAGAAAAGCTCGTATTTGACCTGATTTCCAGAAAACAGGGTAAAAATGACATTAAAATTTTCCAGACTCATGACTCGCGGCACAAGACTCAGGACTAAAACCTAACCTCCCGCCTTTTTGGCTTTGTAGCCCAGGTCCAACAATACCTGCATGACCTTGTCCCGGAAGTCGCCTTGGATCATGATTTCATTGTCTTTGGCGCTCCCGCCCACGCCGCATTTGTTTTTGAGGGTTTTGCCCAAGGTCTGCAGGTCCTCGTCCTGCCCCACGAAACCCGTAATCAACGTTACTTTTTTACCGCCGCGCGCTTTCTTGTCTAGTTGCACGCGTAGGTCTTGCTGTTGGGGGGGCAGAGTGGCAATGGTTTCGTCCTGCTGGTAATCGTATTCAAAGTCTGGGTTGGTGGAGAAGACCACGCCGTCCCGGTTTTTTTTGTTTTTACTCATCTTCTTTTCTTTAAGCTAAAGCGGCTACTACTTCCAGTGATTTAGGGAATAGCTTCACTTCAAATTCTGTGGCCTGGCCAATATACTCTCCATCTGCATGAAAATGCTGGGGCTCTTTGCTTTGCACCTGCACAGTGGCACACGTATGGAACTCGGCTAGGGACGAGGTGGCAATAGTTTTGGTCATGAGTCCATATCCCAGTTGTAAAGCTTGTATTAACCCAACGTGCCTGATTAAGCAAACATCCAAAAGTCCATCCTGAATATCGGCCATAGGTGCAATAAACGCGTCATTCCCGTACTGGGCGGCGTTGGCAAAGGCAATCACGAAGAATTCCGAACTGAGTTCCCGGTCGTTCACGCGAACCGTGGCCTCTTGGGCAAAATATGCCCTAAATTCTTTGATCACCAACTGCACATAGCTGGTCAAGCCGCGCTTCACGCTCTTAGCAAACGCGGAGCTCACTAAGCCGTCAAATCCAATGCCCGAGGTGCAGAAAAACGGATGCCCGTTGATGGCGCATGAGTCAATGTGGTGAAAAGTGGCCTTGTTAATCAACTCCAGCGCCTGCGGCAACTTAAGAGGAATTTTCAAATGTCGCGCCAAACCGTTGCCTGATCCCTTGGGCAGAATACCTAAGGCGGTGCTGGTGTTGAGCAGCCCTCTGGCCACTTCATTCACGGTGCCGTCTCCGCCTACTGCTACTACTAACCTAGTGCCTTCTTCAGCGGCTTGTCTAGCCAGTATTGTAGCATGGCCAGCGTACTCTGTTAAAAGCAGACAGGGCTCCCAGCGCTCCATGTCCAAGCCTTGCTCAATCAGGGCGGGCACGTCCACGCCGCTCTTGGTCCCCGACTTGGGATTCAAGATAAAACACACTTTCTGACGAGTTTGGCTCTGGCTCATGCGTTGGTTAGTACGTCGTTTTTGGCCTGTTTTGGTAAAAATAGACAAAAAAAGTGGTGCCGCTCTACAGCAACACCACTTCTTAAGAGTATAAAAGCTTTATGCTAACTATCCAATGCGAGCGATCAAATCTGCGGCACGGTTAGAGTAGCCAGACTCGTTGTCATACCAGCCTACCACTTTCACTAAGGTACCGTTGGCAGAAGTAAGGTCGGCGTCAAAAATACAAGAGTGCGGGTTGCCCACGATGTCAATAGAAACGATTGGATCCTCGGTGTACTCCAAGATGCCCTTCATTGGTCCATCAGCGGCTTTCTTCATGGCGGCGTTGATCTCGGCTACGGTTACTTCGCGCTTCAAGACAACGGTTAAGTCTGTCAAAGAACCATCTGGAATTGGCACGCGCATGGCCACACCGTCCAATTTACCGTTCAAGTGAGGCAATACCAAGCCAACGGCTTTGGCAGCACCTGTTGAAGTTGGGATGATAGAATACGCGGCGGCACGGGCTCTGCGCAAGTCAGAGTGAGGCGCATCCTGCAGGTTTTGGTCAGCAGTGTAGGCGTGTACCGTGGTGATGTAACCTTTCTCAATTCCGAAGGCATCATCCAACACCTTCGCCATTGGGGCAAGGCAGTTGGTAGTACATGACGCGTTAGACATGATGGTCTCAGAACCAGTCAAGGTGTCTTCGTTCACGCCTAATACTACGGTTGGGATGTTTCCTTTGGCTGGGGCAGAGATTACTACTTTCTTGGCACCGGCTTCTAAGTGTCCACCTGCTCCTTTTTCGTCCACGAAACGACCAGTAGACTCCAATACTACGTCTACGTTCAGTTTACCCCAAGGCAAGTTCTTAGGCTCACGCTCAGCGTGTACTTCAATGCGGTTTCCGTTTACGGTGATGCTGTTTTCATCTGCAGTCACGGTGCCATTGAAACGACCGTGTACCGAGTCATATTTTAATAGGTGCGCTAGCGTGGCGTTGTCGGTTAGGTCGTTGATACCTACTACCTCTACGTTCTCGCGCTCCAACAGGGCTCTAAAGGTAAGACGGCCTATGCGACCGAAGCCGTTGATGGCTACTCTTATTTTCTTAGACATGGATAAATAAGGTTTGGTTATGGTTGTACTAACTACCGGCGAAGTTACGCCTCTTGGATAGCAAAACAAACTAAAATTTTGGGTCTCATTTTGAGCGCCTTACCAAATTAGGCACTTTTTTTTGTGGCCACCTTTTGCAAATCAAAATCACCCCGCTATATTTGCACCATCAAAACCGACAGATGGTCCGTTCGTCTAGGGGTTAGGACACCAGATTTTCATTCTGGTAACAGGGGTTCGATTCCCCTACGGACTACCAAAAAGCCGCTTCATGTAAATGGAGCGGCTTTTTTCGTTTATGTACATTTAGCTCAAGGAAATAAATCCAGCATTTTACTCCATGATTCGGTCGTTAAATTTTAAGGCTAAACAAATGCACAAAGGTAAAATTCGTAATATTACTCTTCGGCTTAGACGGCTAAATGCAGTTTGGTTCGTTTAAGCAAAACTGTTAGCACTCCTTTGCTGACGGTATCAAGTTTTAAATGAAAGTTTAGTTTATGGCTTCAGGTCTTCTTGCTTTATTAGATGATGTAGCGGCGCTTGTGAAAGTTAGTGCCGCCAGTTTAGATGATGTTCCGGCACAAGTGGCCAAAACCACTGGTAAGGTATCTGGTATCGTGATTGACGATACTGCAGTGACACCTAAATATGTAGTGGGCCTGGATCCTTCCCGTGAGCTTAGCATCATCTACCAGATTGCCAAGAAGTCACTAATCAACAAGATTCTGATTCTTAGTCCAGCCGCATTGTTGTTAGGCTTTTTCGCGCCGTGGGCCATAACGCCTATACTAATGCTGGGGGGCTCCTTTTTATGCTTTGAGGGCTATGAAAAGGTACATTCCATGTTCAGCAAACACCATGAGGGAGGGCACGGGGAAGAGGATCAAATGCAGGTGATTACCCCAGAAGAATTAGAGAAGGAAAGAATTGGCGGCGCCGTAAGAACAGACTTGATTCTTTCTTCTGAGATTGTGGCCATTACCTACTCTACTGTAGCCAATACGCCTCTAACCAACCAAATCATTGTGATGCTTGCCGTGGGTGTCTTTATTACAGTGGCTGTGTATGGCTTTGTAGGTTTAATTGTAAAAGCAGACGACATAGGCGTGCACATGGCTAAAGATAAATTCCATCCTGCGTTACAAAAATTTGGTAGAGGATTGGTTAAAGGCATGCCAGCTTTCTTAAAGATTTTGGCGTACGTGGGTACGGCCGCTATGCTTTGGGTGGGTGCCGAAATTGTAATCCATGGCATTCCTTTCTTGCATCATACTTTGGAAAACATCATTCACTCTTTACCTGATGTTCCTGCTCTTCAGTGGTTTGCAAAGGCTCTTATTTGTGCATTGGCAGGCATTGTGTTAGGTTTCCTTATTGAAAAAGTAGTGACGCTGGTGCGCAAGCTGTTTAAGTCTAAAAAAGCAGAAGCTGTTTGACAGGTGAAAATTTAACGAGACTTATTTAATAAGGTGTGATAGTTCTAGAATCAAAGGAGGACAAATAACGAATTGGCAATTAACAGGTTACCTAAATACATTTTCTAATAACCTTGCCCCATCAAGTCTAAACAGCAATAATTCTTCAATTTTTCTTTACTGCCCTTTTGCAAATCAAAATCACCCCGCTATATTTGCACCATCAAAACCGACAGATGGTCCGTTCGTCTAGGGGTTAGGACACCAGATTTTCATTCTGGTAACAGGGGTTCGATTCCCCTACGGACTACCAAAAAGCCCTTCAGAAAAAACTGAAGGGCTTTTTTATTTCTACAAGGACGCTGGCAATTATAACTGTTAAGCTAGCACAGCTAACACCTTATCGTTGCTCTTATTCAAAGCCATCCATTCTACCAGTAGCATCTGATACCCTACAACACAGTTGCGTTAAAAGTATCTCCCTGAGACACATCTCCTGTCTCAAAGCCTTTCTTAAACCACCTAACCCGCTGGGCTGAGGTGCCGTGTGTGAAGGAGTCAGGAATTACGCGTCCGGTGGACTGTTGCTGGAGACGGTCATCCCCAATGGCACTTGCCGCATTCAGGGCTTCCTCTAGGTCGCCAGGTTCCATGAATCCTGTGGAGCGTTGCGTATGGTGCGCCCATACGCCGGCGTAAAAGTCTGCCTGCAATTCAACCCTTACCATAAGTTTGTTGAATTCTGTTTCAGAAAGCTTGCCCCGCATTGCGTTAACTTGGTCCATGGCTCCTGTAAGCTTCTGCACATGGTGTCCTACTTCATGGCCTATCACATAGGCTTGCGCAAAATCCCCCTCGGCACCAAGCTTGTTATCCATCTCTTCAAAAAAGCTCAAATCTATGTACAGCTTTTCATCACCTGGGCAATAGAAAGGGCCTGAGGCAGAAGATGCAGTACCACAAGCTGAATTCACCTGATCTGAAAACATCACCAGTGTTGGCTCTCTGTATCCTTGTATGAGCTTGTTCCAGACATCTTCAGTATCTGCCAGTACAATTGCCGTCTGGTCAGCCAGCGCCTGCTCTTCTGGGCTCTGCTGGGTGGCAGAAGTTTGCGCATACTGAGGGTCCCCTCCCACAAACTGTTGTAAAAGCGTCAAAGGATTGGTTCCTGTTAAAAAGAAGACCAGGGCCAGTATGGCAACAATAACCAATCCAGCCTTAGAGAAAAGAAGCCGAATCAAGGGCAAGATCAGCATAGGACTGATGCCCCTGCCACCGCCACCTAAACCGCCTGCTGATTGGCCTCTCAGGTCTTCAATATTGCTACTTTTTCTTCTGCCTAGCCATTTCATAGTAATTCATTTTAAGAAAGAGTCTAATGGCAATGAGGTTGCCTTGCCATTTATTATTCCCAGTTTAACGGTGGACGCCCTCAATGGATGCACGTTTTTTTAACAGAACCTCTATAAGCGTATAGAGAAGGATTTAATTGCAGAGATTATTACGTAGACTAAAAGCTCATGTGGAAAGAAACCGGCATACAGAAACAGAGTGATGCTTGGATCCATCTTTCCATTTTAGTCTTTGTCACTACTTACTACTTATATGTTTTTCGGATGCAGTAAGAGCAGTAAAGGCGGATTGCCAAGGTACGTCAACCCACGATTTTGAATAATGTAAAAGGAGGCTTCTGTTCTTTAAAGAAACATTATTTGGGATGGGCTTATTCTAGAATGCTCCTTCTTATCGTAAATAATCAGCCAAGGATCAATACACTGGAAGTTTGGCTAGATATTTCAATCAAATAATCCAAAAAAGCTGCTTAATGAGAATAGATTAGCTTTTCCATTTTAGGGAATAAATTAATTTACGTGCTCTTTACCCTGTAATTCTCAAGATTGTCTGCTATAAAAACTTAACCGTGATGTAGCTGTTGGTGTTGCGGCCTTGGTCATCGGTGCAGGAGATTTTGTACTTACCGGCTTTGTCTGGTTCAAAGAACACTCGCTCATCAGAGGCAGCAGCTTGCAGGAGCTTGTCGTTTACGTACCAATAGACCTTTTTCACTTCGTTGAGGGTATTGCAATGCAACATGAGCTTTTGACGCTCCTCGCGCTCCAGCAGAAATTCCATGTTGGCTGTGGGCGAAGTGATAACAGGCGCGAATTCCTGAAAAATACGGTTGCAGTTGGGGTTGTGCGGAGGGAGTTTCTGGAACGGGAGGTTTTCCTGAGCGTAAAAACTGAGCAGCTCAGGCGGCAGGTTGGGGTACCATTTCTGGGTGAATCCGCTCTCTGGTTGGCAACTGGTGCAATAGGCAAATTTACCGTCTTCAGAGACATTCACTTTCTTTAAGTGCGCGCACTTGTTCACAGACGACGTTCCCGGAATGTAGGTGTCAACCAGTTGGTCTTGACAGAAACTGTTCACGGGCAAGCCACTCTGGGGGCAAACGCTTCTAAAACCAAGGCCTTTGGGGGCTAGGTACCAACTACCAGTGCTATTGTAATCTATGGTGTTGAAGAGCGAAAAAAGCAAAGGAGTGGCCGTGTCGGTGCCGTTCAATTCGGGTACGCCTTCCCCTGAGAAATTGCCCACCCATACGCCAATGGTGTAGTGCTGGTTGTAGCCAATGCTCCAAGCGTCTTTGCGACCGTAGGAGGTCCCGGTTTTCCAGGCGATTTTTGGCAAGTAAGAGCTGTTTTGGGCATTATGCGGTAGGTCGGGGCGTTGTAGTTGGGTAAGAATCTGGTTCACCATGAACGCCGAGGCCTCCGATATTAACTGCTTTTCCTGCCTTAAGGTATTATGCTGCAACCACCTGAGCGGCGCTTGCTTCCCCCCATTCGCGAAGGCTGAGTACAACGAGGTCAATTCCTCTAACGTGGCGCCGCACCCTCCTAGAATCATGGATAAGCCCATGTGCTTGCCGCGGCCCTTCATCTCAGAAAACTCAGCCTGCTGCAGTTTCTGCACGAAGGCCTCCACGCCCATCTGGTCCAGCACTTTTACCGCCGGAATATTCAATGACGTTGCCAAGGCTCGTTCAATGGTCACGCTGCCGTTGTAGGTGCCATAGTAGTTTTCGGGGCGATATCCAGAATAGTCTATGGGCACATCAGTGATAATGGTCTTGGGCGTAATCAGGCCTTTGTCAAAGGCGGCGGCGTACAGAAAGGGTTTCAGGGTACTGCCCGGCGACCGCAGCGCGCGTACGCCGTCCACCTGCCCGGCGTGCATGTCATCTGTAAAATCAGCGGAGCCCAAGTAAGCTTCCACGGCCTGGGTTTGGTTATTGAGCACCAACACAGCCGCGTTGTGAATGTTCAAGGCTTTGAGACGTTGCAGATAATTAAAAGCCAGCTGTTGTACCTTCTCCTGCACTGCGGGTTTGAGCGTGGTTTTGATGATAGCCTTGCCCGGGTATTTTTTGAGCATGCGGTAGGCAAAGTGCGGCGCCAACTTGGGAGCCTGCACTCTAAAGGCGTCCAGCGGTTCATGCAAGGCGTCTTCAATGGCCTCCTTCGGGAAGGCGTGTAGTTGCTGGTACTCCTGCAACCACTTGTTCCGGAAGGCCACAATGCGCTCATTTTGCACGCCAATCCTCAGAGACGAAGGCTTATTGGGAATGACCGTAAGCGCCACGGCTTGTGCCAAACTCAAAGCCCGCGGAGACTGCTGAAAATAAAGCACCGAGGCCGCTTTCACGCCTTCAATGTTTCCGCCGTAGGGTACCAAGTTGAGGTAAAGCTGCAGAATTTCGTCTTTGCTATACACCCATTCCAATTGCAGCGCCCTGAATACCTCCACCAGTTTGTTGGCGTAGGTTCGGTCTTTAGGGTACAGCAAACGCGCCACCTGCATGGTAATGGTAGAGGCACCTGAGGTTTTTCGGCCTTTGGTCAAATTGTTTACCACTGCTCGCGCCACGGCAAACGGATTTACGCCTGGGTGAGCATAGAAGTATTGGTCCTCCTTGAGTATCACGGCTTTCTTAAGCACCGGATTGATTTCATCTGGCTCTAGTTGCATGCGCCACTTGTCATCTCGGCTTAAAAAGGCATGCACCACGCTCCCATCTGCCGCCGTAATGACGGGCGAGTACGATACTTTCACCTGCAACGGAAATGCCCAGTTCAACAGTAGAAACACCACAACTGGAATGACCACTGCCGCCAACACGCGCAACACCCATTTCTTTCTAAAAAAGAGGGTTAGTTTAGCAGGTGAATTTTGGTGAAGCGGCATTTTGGTTAAGCAAGTACTCAGGTAAAGCTACTCCTTCTTTTTTAGCCTAGTTTCTGGGAAATAGGCTAAAAACGAGGGAATAGAAATCTCTTTCTATAGTTAGGACGATTTCACTGGTAACCGTTTTTGGCCTGATTTCTGGAAATCAGGCCAAAAACGAAATGTCTACCTCACCCGCACCACCCCGGCTCCGTTGTAGGAATGGTACTCGGCGTTGTACATGGCGTCGGCGCCAATGGGTCCCATCTGGAAGGTACCCTTACTTACCGCCCGCACCTGGTAGAAGAAGTATTGGGGTTTTGGCCTGGCAGTGGCATACAGGTTGATGCGGTCATCCCGGATGTCCATGTGGTCTGGCGTGCCGGGATTCATCTTTTGGAGCCACTGAAACTCACGGGCCGTCATCAGGCGGGGGTTCTCAATCTCAAAACCTGCCGGCAGCATATCGGTGATGGCTACATTTGGTATAGACCTTGTATCCAATGTCTGTAACTCCACCCGTACAATCACCAAATCATTCTGCTTGAAAGTATTGTTGGTGAGGGCTTTCCCGTTGCGGTCAAAGAAGGTTTTGCGCACTTTCAGGTAACTGTCTTCCTGCTTGTACGCACCACTCTGACTAATGCCTTCCAGTTCCCAATAGTAATACAGAATGCCTTTTCCTTTGCTCTGAAGGCTCACGGGCACGGTGCTCAGTTTATTGGATAAGGTCAGGTCTTTGCCCGAGTAGGTTCCAAGGGCTTTCCCGTTTTGTATCAACTGCGCCGTCTGGTTTCCCTTGCTTCGGCTGGCCAGTTTGCCCAAGGCTAATAATGCGAAAGCCCGCTCCTGAGTATTGTACCACCGCTTGGACTTGAGTTCTTGTGACAAATGCCGAGACAAGGTGCCCACCTGCGGATGTTCTGGGTTAGCCTCTACCAAACTGTTCAGAGAGATGGCCATGTCCCGCACCGGCGAATAGAAGCTTCCATCCAAGGCTCGCACTGAGGTTTCGCCTGCAAATGACTTTGGTAGAATCTGACTGAAGCTCTGGTAGCTTCCATTGAGCGCGTACGTGCTGGCTAACAAGTACCGAGAATCCATCGCCAACAAGTCTGGCTTGGACTTGTAGTAGTTCATGGTAGGCCAATCTGGTTTGCCTGCCAGACTGAGCACGTACAAGGAGTAAGACGCTTCATGGGCGGCAATCAGTTTGCTTTCTACTTTCCGTTGAACGTTGTAGAATTTGTATACCTCGGTGGCTTTGGTTTTGACCTTGTTTTGAAGGTAGGCAACTGCCTTTTTCAATACTTCCTGGCTTACCGGGTAGCCTGCTTTCTTGGCCTCCAGCAAGAAATGGGTACCGTAAGCGCTGCTCCACCAATCGGTTTGGGTGGCACCGGGCCAATAGGTAAAGCCACCGTCATATTGCTGCATGAGCTCCACCTTGGTGATGCCTTCCTGTACCAGGTGGTTCGGGTTGAAGGCGCGGCCTTTCTGGCCTTGGTTAAGGGCGCGGGCCAAGTCTGCGTAATACAGCAGCGGAAACGCGGTAGAAACCGTCTGCTCTAAGCAGCCATGCGGATACTGCAACAAATAGGTAATATCATCAGTGAACTGTGCCAGAGGCGAACTGCTCACTACTATTTTAGACGCTACTGAGGTGGAGATGAAGTCATGCGCCGGAGTGATAGTAGCAGTGGCCGCATCTTTCAGTGAACCTGCTCCAGTAATTTTAGTTAAAGGCGCAGCCGGCCGAACGGTAAGATCCGTGCTGCTACTAAACTGTTCACCTAGCGCATTAACTTTTACAACCACAGAGGCCGGCCCCGTGGCCGAAGCCGCCACCACTTGGTAGACCACCTGCGTCTCAGTATTGGCATTTACTCTGGCGGTTTTGGAGGTTGCACCCACTACGCGCAACGGTCCGGTCACGGTAATACTACTTTTCAAGTCCGTAGCCTTGCCAGTGGTATTGCTTACCATGACGGGCACTTGTAGAGTATCTTTAGGACTGGCAAATCGCGGCAAGGCGGTGCTCAGCACAATCGGGTCGGCTACCCGGAGCAACTTCTCTGCAGAACCGAAGGAGTTGCCTTTGTAAGCCACTGCCATCACCCGCAAGGTACCTGAGAATTCCGGTACTTTCACGTTGACAGAAGCCTCGCCGTTGCTATTGGTTTTGAGGTGGCCGCTCCAGATAGAGACCAGTTTCACGCGCTTAGAGGTCAAAGGATTCACACGCTTCTCCAGGTCATAGCCGTCGCCGCCCACGCTGGAACGACGGTTGCCAATCTCAGGAAACAGGTATGGGTACAAATCAAAAGCATTCACTTCCAGGGCGCGCTTCTGGTAGAAAAACCCGTGCGGGTCTGGCGTCTTGAAGTCTTTGAGCTGTAGAATACCTTCGTCTACTACCGCTAAAGTTACCTGCGCATTAGGAACGGTTTTCACTTTCACCAACTGCGTTCTTTTGGAGCGGGTGAGTTCTGGCGCTATTACGGCTACGTCCAGCTTAGTCGCCTTCTTGGTGACGGCCACGGCCTTGAACCCGCGGGCAATGGTCATGGGCAGGCTGTTGTCCTTGATTTCACGGAGGGCAATGGCCGAGATGTAAACCGTGGGCAGGAATTCGTCTTGAATGGGCAAAGTAAAAGAGGCCGCTTTTTTATCGGTGTCCAGGTAATGGTAGCTCAGGACCTTATTCTGCTCCACGGTTACCAGAATCTTGCCTGCAAACGGAGACTTAAATAGGACTTGAGCTTTTTCACCTACCTCATAGGTTTCCTTGTCCAAAGAAATGCCCACCTCGCCTTCTTTGCTTACTTCAAAGGAGGTATTCTGGGTATTTCCATACCCGTAGGCATAGAACCGCTGCACCACGTAATTATAGGCATTGGGACGCATGATGCGCAGTTCATACTCACCGGACGCGGAAGGCGTAAACGAGAAGACCTTGCCAGCGGCCGGAATATCCATGGCTTCATCTACCAACACAATCTCTTTGCGCTGCGAGTTATAGCCGTAGCTTTGGTCCATGCGCTCAATCACCGATTCATATAAGTACCGCACTACCTGCACGCGTGCCCGGGCAAATGTAGGTCTGCCGGCGCTATTCAAGGCAATAAGCGGCACTTGCATGGCCGTTTGAGTATTCACGTAGGTGTCAAACTTCTTAATCCCGAAGAAGCTTTCTTGGGTACTCACGGTAAAGCGGTTGAGGCGGTTCACGGGCCGGCCGGTTTCATCAAACACGGTGGTAAACACGGAGCCGTCCAGCATGCCAATATCTTTATGGCCCATCAACTCAAACTGCTCCTGTCCGTTCCCCTGCGCATCTGTCTGGCCTTGCCGTACGCTGGTCTGAATCTCTACCTCGTTAGACGTATTAATCTCAAAGTTGTAGTCAGGATAATTCTTCGGTTCAAAATCTTTCTTCTTTAAGCTCAACTGCACTTCATAATCACGTCCGGCGGCGGGCGGCCCGAAGAGGTTCAATGCATTCAGACTTACCTGCACCTGCTCTCCTGTTTTGAAATTGGTTTTATTGAGTTTGGTAGTGACTTTGAGGCGGTCAGGCATGAACTCCTCCACGCCAATCTTCTGAGAATTCAAAAGCACGTCATTTCCAGAATACACCTCTAGCGTGTAGGTACCGGTCACCGCCGAGGCTGGCAGGTAGAAATCTGTCGTGCGGGCTCCCTCTTGGTTCAAGGTGCCCTTCTGGCTGCGGTACTCTTTTCCATTGGGCAATAGGAGCTTGATTTTAATGGGCAGGCTGGCCACGGTTTTCCATTCTGGGGTACGTACCAGCGTATTCACGTGCACGGTGTCGCCGGGCCGGTACAAGTCGCGGTCTCCGTATATGAATGCGTCATAGATTACGCCTTCCAAGCGCTTGCCGCCCACGTCAAAGCGCGAGGTGTTGACGGTGGTCTGGCTGTAGGGCAGGTAGTTAAAGTCCTGTCCTTGGCGCGCCGTGATGAGGCTAATTTTAAAGTCAGGCGCGTTCTTGGCCATATCTGGCAGACGGGCTACTCCATCGTCATCTGTCGTGGCTTTGTATACCACCTGGTTGTTGGTGCTAATGAACCTTACCTCTACTCCAGACAGGGCCTCGGCGGTATGGATGGAATTGGCAAACAGCATTACCTCATTCTGGCCTTGCTTGGCAATCAAGCCTATATCCGAGACCGAGATGATTTTGGAATCCTGCATCCAGATTTTATCAGCGCTGGCCACGGTCAAGACATACAGGCCTTTGAACTGGCTGTCAAAATCCAGGTCGGCTAGATCAAGATTTAGCAAGGATTGGCTTCCACTTTTAGGCAGGCTCCCAGCTTCGTACTCCCGTTCATAAATAACTTTACCGTTCTGCTCGCTTACCTGATAAGTTTCATAATCATGATACTCCTCCGTTTCCTCATTATAATAGCCGTCATAAGACTTGCCCTCTTGCAGGAAACGAAGAATGTTGTTTTCATACACCTTGCTGATGGTCACTTTGATGCGGGGTACCTGGGCTAGATTTAAAGCAAGGTTTCGGGAACCCTGACTGCTGAGGTACACGGCTTTTTGGTCCACAAATGAAAGCGTGGGTGTAGTGTTCCCAAAGTCAACCCTATGTTGGGAAGTCTGCCCCAATGGTTGCCCAACGATGCCGCTTAGTTCCCCAGAAACAGAAACTGTATAGGCAGAGCTTCCGGTAAAACTGCCTCTGAGCACCAACCCATTGTCCAGTCGTTCAACTGTAAAGGTTCGGTAGGGACTTACGGTCACTAAGCTCTGCACATCTGGATTGGTAACGGGTTGTGAAGTGTACACATAAATGCTTTCCTGTCCTTCTTCTTGTGTGCCATATACTTCCCGAACTTGCATCTGCGCCTTGGTGGGAAGGGAAATTTCTTTGTCTATGGTTTGGGGAGTAGCGTAAGAACTGCCGGCAGTAGTGAGGCCTTTGGCAATGATAAGACGTAGGGCAATGGGACCACTTGAGCTTTGGTTGACTTGCTTTACTTTAAGCGTCAGCTGATCTCGGTTGCTGCTTACTAATTCAAATGGCAAAGCGGTCTGTTCTTGATACACTTTCAAAAGATCTATCAGCTTGGCATAAGTCACCGGATAGTTAAAGTTCAACTGAATGCTGGCTTCTAGTTCATTGGGGTTGTTTTGGTTCTGTACCCAAAACGTTCTGGTTTTTTCTAGTACCAGAAAGGGTGTATGAAACTGAACCTCTTGCCCTGCCGGAATCTTGAATTTATTCTCTGCGTGCTTGAGCAGATTAGGTGTCAACTCTGCCTTATAATTGGTAGACGGAGCAAAAGGTTTGGTGGGTGAAAACACCAATTCATCGGGGCTGGCCCATTTGAACTTGCCTTCAACCGCCGGGGTGAACTTAATATAGGGTACCGTGTCCCATTGGTTCAGCAGGGAATCTGACACCAACTTTTTATCAAAGGTGAAGACTAGGTTCTGCTCCTGTTCAATCTCCTCTTGAAAGTTCTGGCGGTCCAACCTAAGCTCATCACTTTTGCCGCGGCAACTGACCGTACAAATTAGAATTAGAAGACTCAATCCCTGCAAAGCACGGATGAAAAAGGAGGTGGCAGAAAACTTCATGTAGGTGTAGAGGGAAGAGTTTCGTTCTTTAAACTTACAAATAGTCTGGTTTATTTGATGGCATCTATATAGAATTATTCTTTTGAAAAAGTGGAATTGAGTTACTTTTTCAAAAGAACTTCAACAATATTTCATTCACAGCGACAGCCTCTTGAAATCAACCTATTTGTATGGGTTCTTTCTAGCAACCAAGTAGAAACAGATAAGAGTGTTGTATGAATCCTGCTTGGCAAGTTTCATACAATCCACTTTTAAGATTAACTCTTTGGTAGCCCCCGCGTATAGACCAAGCGAAAACTATCCAACAGAACCTATACCATTATGGCTAAATTAAAAACCTTAGAAGACCTGTTTGAACACCAGTTAAAAGACCTGTACAGTGCTGAAAAGCAACTGATAGAGGCACTTCCTAAAATGGCGAAAGCCACCGAAGACGTTAAGCTTAGAAAAGCTTTTGAGACCCACTTAGAAGAAACAAAAGAGCAGAAAGCCCGTCTTGAAAAAGTTTGTGAGCTTATTGGCATTAGCCCAGGTCGCATTAAGTGTAAAGCCATGGAAGGCTTGGTTGAAGAAGGTGAAGAGACCATAGAAGAAGACGCTAGCCCAGAAGTGAAAGATGCGGGCCTAATTGCTTCTGCACAACGCATTGAGCATTATGAGATTGCTGGATATGGTACAGCAGCACACTACGCAGAGCGCTTGGGCCACCCAGAAGCCGCACAACTATTGAGACAAACTCTTGAGGAGGAACAGAAAACGGACACCCTCTTGAACAAGCTTGCCAAAGGATATATCAACCAGAAAGCAGAATAGTTTAGACAAGGACTAAAGCAAAAAGCCCAACCTTAAAAGGTTGGGCTTTTTGCTTTATACTATTTTTTGGACTGCCACTCTTCCAGTTCATCCATGACCAAGGATGCTAACTCTTCTAATAATTCCTCTTGCTCCGCTGTAAAATGCCTAGGTTTCCGGTCTGCCACGGCCACTACCCCAATGTTAAAACCATCTGGAGTCCGGATAGGAGCGCCAGCGTAAAATTGCATGCCAAAGTCCCCGTGCACAATTGGATTAGAAAAGAAAAGTGGATCCAGTTTGGCATTCTTGATCACGGTCACTTTTTCCTGCTGGATGGCCAGGGAGCATAACCCTATTTCTCTGGAAATACTTTCTACCCCATCAGCTCCAATACTAGCCTTAATCAGCACATTCTCTTTATCTACAAAATTCACGAACGCAAGTGGTACATCAAAGATGCGCGCTGCCAAACTGGCTACATGTTTGAAAGTGCCTGAAAGCTCATAATCATCAATGGCGCTGTAGCCATAAAGCTTTTCTAGCCTGGTCTGTTCTTCAACAGTATTATAAGGATCATTGGGTCTCTTACACATATATCTACCCTTAATTCTCACCCTAGGATGAATTTCCAAGGCTTAGGTTATACGATTGCGCAAGAAATTGGGTGTAAGCTATGTCACTATGGAAGGTGTATTAAGAACCTTGTACCCTTGCCAGGTTGACTACTCACTTCAACATGCCCCCCCAAAGCATCTAGATGAGATTTTACTAAAAAGAGCCCCATACCTCTCCCCTCAATGTTATGATGAAATCGTTTATAGAGTTTAAATACGTCTCCTCCTGCCTTGTCAAGGTCAAACCCTCTTCCGTTGTCAGAAAAGGATATGACAGTACCATCTTGCAGCGTTCCGAAGCATTTGATCTTAATCTCAAGCCGCCTATCCTGGGCTTTGTATTTTACTGCATTTGAGAAGAGGTTGTAAAATATGCTGTATAGGTAAGCCTTGTTTGTACGCACAGTAAAGTTTTCAGGAATATTCAAGCTCACCATATCTCCCGCCTTTTCAACCACCTCTTTAAAGGGAGACAAGGCCTGAGTCACTAAATCTACCAATAGAAACTCTTCTCTTTCAAGATTGCCTTTGCTATCTCTAATGCTAAGTATGGTGTTCATGTCGCGCATGACGTTGTCCAATTCATAAGCACTCAAACGAAGGTAGTTAAGTGATTTATCAAACTTTTCAGATCCTTTGTCTAAACTTAAAAGCAGGTCTGACAGGGCCATAACATTGGCCACGGGCGCCCGCAAGTTGTGTGACACTATGTACGTAAATTGCTGCAGGTCACTATTTTGCACATAAAGATCTTTGGCTAAATGTGAAAGTTCAAGCTCTGACCTTTTAAGGGCGGTAATGTCTGTCTGTATCCCTATAAACCGCTTTATCTGACCATCCTCATCCAAAATGGGACTTATGTCAATATTCAGCCATAGGTCTTCTCCTGATTTTTTTGCTATCTGCAGTTCATAGAACACGGCCTCTCCTGCAAGTAATTTATCTTTTACCTGTTCAAAGGAGTTTTGATCTGTGTTGGAGGTATGCAAAAATTCACTTGGCTTTTTACCGATTGCTTCTTCCGGGCTGAAACCTGTGAGCCGGGTAAACCCTTTGTTAACCCACTCAATCTCCCACTCCCTATTGGCAATCATTACTCCGTTGGTAGTATTACTAGCCACCAAGGATAGCTTTTCCAGTTCATGCTGGCTAAGCACTTGCTGCGTTATATCATCAAAGTAAATGGAGAGGCCGTCTTCATACGGATAGGCTTTGACCCTAAACCATTTACCATACTCCTTAAGATGGGTGATAAAATTGGCAGTTTGTCCAGTTGCTACCGCATTTTGATAGTGGGTGTAGGATTCCCCACCCACCTCCTCAGGAAATATGTCCCAAATGCTGACCCCAATATCTTTTTCTCTGTTAAAAGGGAGAACAGATTCTGCTTCGTTGTTGAGGTAAGTGATTCGCCAATTTTTGTCCACCGTCAAGAAAGCATCTGTGATGCTCTCTAACGTTACATTAAGTTTATGGGCCTGATTTTGGATAGTTTCATACGCCCGCACCTTGGTTGTTATATCAACGGCAATCGTCTGTACACCAACGATTTTATGACCTATTTTAATGGGAATCCTTTCAACTTCAAAAGTCAGGACTTCTCCTGTTTTGGTTAACCAATCCTGTATGAAATTAACAGTCTTATCGGTTAAGGCTTCCTGAAAACTAGAGGATTCAAGCGAAGCGATGTCTGGAGGCAAAAAATCTACCATCTTCTTCCCAAGCACTTGCTCTTTGTCAATTTCTAAAATCTCACAGAATTTAATATTCACATCTGTAAGTTCTCCTTGCGTGTTTTCAAGAAATATGATGTCTGGATTGTTCTCAAACAGGGCTTTAAATTTCTGTTCACTTTCCTGTAGTTTCAACCTGCTTTCCTTGAGCTCGGTGTTGTTGCGTCCTACCGCGTAAAATACCTCCTCCTCCTCAGACCAAGTTGTAGACCATAGCAAGTGTACTATCTGCCCATTTTTATGAACATACCTGTTTTCATAGCTTATATTCCGGGAGGTCTTAAATTGATGTAAGCGTGTTTGCTCTGATAAGAGTAAGTCTTCAGGGAAAAGGAATTCTGAATACAAGTGGCCTACCATCTCTTCTTTGGTATATCCCAAGATTTGATGGCAGGCCCCGTTTAAATGGAGAAATTTCCCCTCTTTGTCTGTGACACAAAGTAGATCTTGGGAATAATACGCCAACTTGCCCCATGCAGCTGTATTCAGATAACTCTTCAAAGTAGTTTAATCAGGTAGTAAAAAAACTAGGACCAACAGCGTTATGACGCATCGTAATATAGTGCATTTTGCAAATAAAAGTTTTACCCGCAATAGGTAGAAAGCATAGCAGCTAATAACTAGGAAGGGCTTATTTTTGCTTAACAACTAAACCAATCCTTGATAATACTTAGTGATGAAAAAATCTTTAATATCAGATCCTTCTACCACTTGGCAATGGATTGACTTGGAAAGCCCCTCTGAAAAAGAATTGTTAGAAGTAGCTGAATTCTATAAGCTACCTAAAACCTCAGTGATTGACTCCCTTCAGCCAGAACACCTCCCTAAGTTTGAAAGTATTGGAGACATAAACTTCTTGATTTTGCGGGTATATGACGCTCAAGCCCACCGAGAAGCAGACACCATTCAAGAAATCACTAACAAAGTGGCTATTTTTCAATCAGGAGCATTTCTGATTACTATTCACCGCAACTCCTCCCAAATGATTGAGTCTGTGCGGGAAAAGTATGTGATGACTTCTATCGTAAAATCTCCCGCAGATTTAGTACCTAAATTAGTAAAAGCCTCTCTGCGGAGTTATGAGACACCCTCTTATCGGCTGGCTGAGGAGTTAGACTATTATGAGGCCAAGACTTTTCTCAACGAAAAGATGCCTCCCTTAATAAAAGGCCTTTACCATCTTAAGCGCAAAGGAGCGGTATGCCGCCGTGTACTTAGGTTAACAGAATCAGTGTTAGGAGGCATGCGGCAAGGTGCTTTTCAACCAACTTCCTTACAAGACACAGAAGACCTACATGTTCATCTAGAGACTCAATTTGAAGAGGTAAATGAAGGAACTAACAACCTCATCAACACCTACTTATCCCTTTCTTCACAAAAAACAAATGAGGTGATGCGCGTGCTTACCTTATTTTCAGCATTCTTCTTACCACTTACCTTCATTGCCGGTATATACGGCATGAATTTCGAGTTTATGCCTGAACTTAAGCAGCGGTTAGGTTACCCTGCGGTCATTGGCATAATGGGAGCTGTGTCATTAGTAATATTTCTTTGGTTTAAGCGGAAGCGTTGGTTATAACCCTATTCATTACTTATTCTAAGAATCAGCTAATTGAGCTTTGGAAGAAATTTTTCAATATAAAATTTAAAAAGCCCGTCAGAATAGACTGACGGGCTTTTTTACCTCAATGTTATTAAATTATGGATTATCCTTCAGTGATAATTATTCTAAAACCGGATTCTAAATTTTTACAAAAACTCCCTGAAGTAAGGTGAAAGCAATTACTAATCTGCAGGTTACAATTTGCTTACTTCTTGGTGACTAACACATCAATGCGTCTGTTTCGGGCACGACCTTCTTCTGTGGTATTGTCTGCTACTGGGTGCTGTTCACCATATCCTTCGGCTTCTAACCGTGAAGCATCAATCCCAAGTTTTTGGATAGCATCTTTCACCGCAATTGCTCTGTTCTGAGAGAGCGTAAGATTAGAAGCCGGCTGCCCTACATTATCTGTATAGCCACCTATCTTAATTGAAACATTTGGGTAGGCTTTGAGAATTTGCGCTATGTTATCAATCTGTTCTTGTGACTGAGGCTGAATACGAGCGCTGCCAGTTTCAAAATTCAAACGATCAAAACTAAACCAGCTGGTTTTATCTGGAGATTTACTACCGTCTTCAATAAAGGCAATCAATTTACTTTCTATCCCATTTGGCGATATGTTAAGCCTTACTCCTCCTGGTATCTCTCTTTCAGTAAGACCAGAAGCATTGTCAATGGGCTCTGCGGTTTCCGTTTCTGTAGTTACTGTCTCAGTGGTTACAGTCTCGGTTTCAGGTTCATCATTGCAGCTTCGTAAACCAAAGAACAACAACAGGATGGCAGCAAGCCCCAAGATTAATGGCCAAAGCCAATTAGTTTTTTTCTCTGGAACAGGCGTGGTGGCATGAATTCTTTCACTCGCAGTAGCGTGCGTTGGTCGGTCAAAATGAGAAGCAGCCGTAGCAGCCGCACCGCCCAATCCACCAATACCCAACAGACTACCAATGCCTGCAGGCAGAGCGTTCATAATACTTGATTTCTGGCTATTTAAGTAACTGCTAAAACCTGCTTCATCTAGCCTATCCTCTTGGGTTTTTTTACCCAAAAAGCCTAAAACCAAAGGAGCAATATAGCTAAGGATGGCAGTTACCGAAGTAGATTTAATACCCGCATAAGAACTTAGCGCATTGCTTATTCCGCTCTGGTTGTTGCCAAAAATAGAGGATAAGAATTGATTACCGGCAGGTAAAGTACCATCTGGAGCACCAGGTACGGTATTAGTAAGATTATTTAAGGCGCTGTCACCGCTCTGCCTGATGAGGTTAAAGATAGAACCTATTCCACCCGGTTCAGAAGCGCGGTGCACCAATCCACCTAATACGGTTGGGAGGACACCATTAAATGCCTTTTCAGTTGCAGGTTCACTTTCACCTAATTGGCTGCTAGTTCTTGAAATGAGGTCTGGGGTAATATATCCTCGTAAGGTATCTAGTAAATCTGCCATAACATTTAACTTATTTATATTGTAACAATACCATTTATATCTTAAACCTAAATGATACAATTTGGTTACGAAATGTTACAAATTTCAATTATTCAACTTCCTAACAACCAGCATTTTACCATTGTAGTCTAATTTCCTTTAAGCTTATACAATTCACTTTAACTAACTACATTAAGACAGGAAGGCGTCAGCAAATATTTATTTCGCTGACGCCTTCCTGTTTAGTTAATATACTTGGTTAGTTCTTTTTAAGTAGCTTGACAGAGCTCACCCCTGACTTACTAATTTTGCGAGCCAGGTATACTCCCTCTTGTATGCCTCTTCCATCAACTTCTACCTTGACGACTTCATTCGCTTTGGCTTTGCCAGATTTCAGTTGTTTTACCATAGTGCCGCTCATATCATAAAGGTTGATCACGTATTCTTCACCCTTCTTAGACTTAAACTCCACTGTTGTTCTATCACTGAACGGAATAGGGTAAGCGACCATCATCTCCTCTTTAAGGGGACCTGAGGAATTGGGTGCTTTTATAGAAGTTGGAACCACCCTGTCTGTTGATTGGTAGTTATCACAATCTGTTGCAGGAGATACGCAACCACTGCTCTTACTCCTTACTGTAATACTGAACCCGGCGCCGGCATTCACATGGAAAGTGACGCTGTCTTGCCAGTCATTTCCCCCATCATTGCTATACTCATAATCTGCACCCAGCGGGGAGGTTACTGTCACCGTGCCGTATGGGACAAGTGCGCAAATAGATGGTTCCACCACGGTGACAGCAGGCCTCAAGACTTCATCTGGCTGAGTGATTGTTTCAGAACTAGTTGCCTGGCATCCGCTTCCATCTGTCACAGTACATACATATGTACCAGGCACAAGATCCGTCAGGTCTTGGTTATCCTCTTGTCCTGTTGGGATAACACCACCATTAGAAGCTACCCAGGCGTAAGTATAAGGAGCTGAACCACCAGATATTGATAAGTCAATTGCTCCATTGCCATCGCCAGAGCACGTTACATTGGTGGGTACAGAAGAGGCTGTTAAACCGGTAGATACTGCAATGGCAGGCAAGGTTCCACATTTAGGGGCAATGAGATTAGATTTCAAAGTACTACAAGTACTTTTTGGGGAGGCGTCCGTCCAGGCCAGGAACAAGTTGGTGAGGTCTATGGTAGAGCCACACTCATAAGAAATCTGCGTACCACTTATCCCAGAACCAGAGTTAGTCGAATCAATTTTTACTTCAATGACAATTACTTCAAAGGGCAGTGTAGTAGTGTCAGTTTTAATGATAGGGCCCTTACAGCCTGTTATCTGGGCTTGATAGACCACATTTCCGTAACTGCTTTTGATGACAATATCTCCCCAAAAGGCGAAGCTAGTTCGGGTAGATCCTGTCTTGTTGGCAATGGAAAGTTTCAATGGGGCGGTTATTAAATCACCTGGATCACAGGACTGGCAGGCAGGCACGTCCAGAAAAGCGTCAACCAGCTCAAGATCTTTAGAGGTACATCTGCTTTCAGGAGGTAGTACCACTTGGGCAGAAGAGGTGAATGCAACTAGTAAAAGACCTATAAAGGCCAATGCTGTTTTCCAAAACGTGACAGTCTTTACTTGGGACTCTTTACAATTACCGCTGTATCCGGCAGAGCAAAGAGTTAGATATGATAAGGAAAGATTTTCCATAATGTTGAGTATTAATTCATTTCATTATTATGACATAAAAGCAAATAACTCACATAACCCAATAGCAACAAATATATTTTTTAGCAAAAGAATAACTAGGATAGTTTTAAAAAAACCACCAATTGATTATTACCATGAAATCAATTGAGAAACTGCCTACTGGCTATGACCTTAGGGTAGCAATTAAAATAAAATAGGATTTAAATAGAAAAGCAAGATAGAGCAGGATAAGGCCTGCGATAGAGGGCATAACAAAAAAAATATTCTAAGTAATTAGAATTACGTCCTAAGTATTAAAACCACTAGACAGTTAATTTTTCTGTACAGGATGCCAAATAAAATGCATGAATTTTTTTAGACAAAGTCTCGCAAGCTTGGAAATTGATTAGTAGCAGCTACAAACAGCTTTAACCGCTCAATGGCTTGTATAAAACCGACAACTAGTATGGCTCGGTTCCTTTCTTCCTCATCGGGGGGATTGATAGAGGGGTCCTCGTAAAGTAAGTATTTATACCAACTCTACAGGTTTATACTTATTTCACTAAGGAAAGTTTGGTCACAAATAACAAATATTTTGCAGCAAAATACTAATCTTCATATTTGTTATAAATAACACACAACAGCATCACTGTATTCAATATTTTCCTATCAAACAAACTGAAGAAGAAGTGTATTTAAATAAATTAAGACCTGGATTTGTAACACCTGCAACACCTACACCAAAAGAAGAGGCTAGTTAAATAATCACTTAAACTAATTTATTATTAATAATTTAAATATATCTATTATCAACTACTTTATAAATTAAGTATTTCATTACTAATATATAAATAAACCCGCAACACCTTTCACTAACCAAGCCATAACTATCAAAAATTTCGTACTATAATTAAGAATACTACTTCCTTTCAATTGCCTCCCCCAAGGTTAATTAGTACACCTTGACTTCAACGTGATAATAAACTAAAGCAAGAAGGTAAAATGAACAAGTATGTCATCAGCAAGATTGACGGTTCTACCACTGAGCTTTCCGAAGAAGAAATCTCCAGCTTCTCAGAAAGCCTGCATGGTGAACTCGTTACTCCTTCCTCAACTCAGTATGATGAGGTTAGGGCAATTTGGAATGGTATGATTAATCGCCGACCCGGGTTAATTGTCCGATGCCACGGCGCAGCAGATGTGGTGCAGGCAGTCAACTTTGCAAAAAAGCATGAGATGCGAATATCTGTACGTGGCTGTGGTCATAATATTGCTGGGAGCGCTGTATGTGAAGGAGGCCTGATGATAGATCTAAAGCCAATGGACTCGGTGCATATTGATCCTATGAGACGCACTGCACGGGTAGAACCAGGTTGCACGCTAGCAGACTTTGACCATGAGGCCCAAGCCTTCGGGTTGGCCACCCCAACCGGCATCAACTCCACTACCGGCATTTCTGGCCTTACCCTTGGTGGCGGATTTGGCTGGCTCAGCCGGAAGTATGGCATGACCATAGACAACTTACTTTCAGCTGATGTTGTCACAGCAGATGGGCAACTAGTCCAAGCAAGCAAGGAGTCAAATCAAGACTTATTTTGGGCTATTCGGGGTGGTGGCGGTAATTTTGGGGTTGTGACGTCCTTTGAGTTTCAGCTCCATCCAGTAGGGCCAGAAATACTCTCTGGGCTTATTGTGCATCCATTTGATAATGCAAAGCAAGTTCTACAGTTTTACCGCGCGTTTGTGGCAGATTTGCCTGACGAAACCGCAGTCTGGACCGTGATGCGGCTCGCTCCACCCCTCCCTTTTATACCTACAGAATTCCATGGCAAACCAGTAGTGGTGCTTGCTGCTTTCCATAATGGAGATATTGGCGAAGGGGAACGGATTCTACAACCATTACGCAACTTCGGAAGCCCTATTGCTGACGTGATAGGCCCCCATACTTATGCCGCTTGGCAGAAAACGTTTGATCCATTATTAACGGCAGGTGCCCGTAACTATTGGAAGTCACACAATTTCCAAACCCTTAGTGATGGATTGCTAGACAAAGTAATTGAATACGTGAACAAGCTGCCATCTCCTCATACAGAAATTTTTATTGGCCTGGTAGGAGGACAGATGAACAGAATTGGCGAAGAAGAAACGGCCTACCCTCACCGTGATTCCAATTTCATTATGAACGTACACGGTCGCTGGGAAACACCTGCAGAAGACGAAGCCTGCATTACCTGGTCTCGCAATTTCTTCCGGGAGACAGCTGAGTATGCAACGGGCGGGGTTTATGTCAACTTTCTCACAGAAGAAGAAACAGACCGAATAAAGGCTGCCTACGGCGCCAACTATAAACGCCTGGTAGAAGTGAAAACCAAATATGACCCTGACAACCTCTTTAGATCCAACCAGAACATTGCCCCTAGGAAAGTAGCCATGAGTTAGTCTTTATTGGTGAAGTATAATATGTTTCGCAATTAGCTTATTGATACTACCATAAGAAGCATAATCGCATGTATGCTTTACCTTCATTGATTCAATTAAGTACATAGGCAAAGGACCTATGTCCATTAGTTATCACGTCAATAAATAAATCAGTATTTATACCATCACCTTTTCCAAAATCACAACATTTAATAGCAGTACATTTGATTTACACTAATGGAGGCAACACCGCAGCCATAATCTACAGGTAAATTAAATGCCATATTCTGAGAAGAGTGTATATGCTTTGCGCACCATCCTTGGCGATATGGAAGTGCTGAACGAGGGTAAATCTGGCTTCATGCAAGAGAACCTTCTTTGTATTGACCGTTCCCTTAAGGTATTTGAGGATTTGACTGCCCACAAACCCACCGAGAACCATTATGACCACGTTGTCAACTATTGCAGAATAAAAATGCAGTTTGCAAAGCAACAGATTGAACGCGGCACAGTAGAAGAAGGCGTTGGATTTGCCAAGGCGGTCATCTGGTATTATTTAAGGGAAAGTAATCTTTAACAATAATTAAAAACCCCGGATGAACCGGGGTTTTAGGTAATAATGGCTTGCGCAGAATAGAATGCTTTTATTGCTTACTCTTTTTAAGGAAATATGCATTTGGTGATGTATCTAGGATCATGTTAAGGTACCTACCCTTCTACATCCTCCATCTCAATCCCAAGGCCTGTAATGATTCTGGTTTTGATGGTCAAAGCACCTATAAGTCTAATCTCTGGCAAAGGTGATTTTCTAATCAATGTAGGAATGGCCATGATTCCCTCCTCCTCAGCTTTCTCCGGATCAACTAAGATGTCAATCACTTCTATATCACAGTCTCCCTTAAGGTGATCTGTGCAGATACTGTCCATCATCCCCTTGGCCTTGATGGTGGTCTGCGTCTCGCCGCTTATATAAAGCTGTATTCTATATTTAGCCATTGTTGCTGTTTTGTTTCGCTGCCAAAAATTTATCCGGCAGCTGCCGTAATGGCGTTTCTCTATTCATTCTGGCTGATAACGACTGGGTTACCACTCAATATTCCACTAAGTATTTCCAGAGGCTCCCCTATTCTTATGCCGGCGCCGTCTATAGAATACCTTCTAATGGAAGAATCATGGTTAGTCCCGCGCATTTTCAGGACAGAGAGGCAACGGAGCATATTTCCGGGCTTCTCCACGTAACGCAGTAAAATGATGGTGTCTGTGATGGTGGCAATGCTGCCTTCCGTGACCGAGGTGCCTCCAGTGAGCATAGGAGTGGTGGCAGTGAACAGGCAAGTGATTTCCTCGTGTTTCAAGAAGGCCGTTAGCGCGGTTATAAACTCCTGAAACCCGCTATCAGACGGATTTCGGGTAAGTGCAGATATACTGTCTATCGCAATGCGTGAAGGCTTCAATTCCTTGACCAGTTCCTGGATGTGGACTAGGTGTTCTTCTAATGAAGCAACCTCTGGATAAATGCATACTACTTTGAGCCGGCCATCCTTTTCTAGCTTTTCCAAATCCTGTCCCCAGGCCTTTGAGTTACGGAACAACTGCTCCCGGCTTTCTTCAAAAGCCATGATAAGACCGGTTTCCTTCTCATCTTCCATGCCGTTTATAAAACTGGAAACCATAAGCGTCTTACCCGCCCCTGTAGCGCCAGAGATTAGAATGAGTGAATCCCTAAAAAAGCCACCCCCGCACATTTCGTCTAGCGCCGGTACACCTGAAGGTATCCTTTTGTTAGAAGATTTATGATCAAGGCGCATGGCAGAAAGGGGCACAATCACCACTGCCCGTTCTGGGGTCAAGGTGAAAGGGCTCTCTCCTTTCACATGATTGCTTCCTCTAAACTTTAGGATTTCAATGGTGCGGCGGCGTTTTTCATTGCTGAGCACATTCCTTAGAATGATGACGTTGTCTGTCAAGAACTCCTCCACCCCGTACCTTGAAATCTTCCCGTACTCCTCGGTACGCTCTGCCGTAATGATGGAAGTTACTTGCAACCGCCTCAACGCCATCACAATCTTGGAGAGCTCCCTCCTGATGGTGAATGTCTCTTCCGGAAATTGTAAGAAAACGCTGCCTATAGAATCAATTACTACCCGCTTCGCCTTGGTTTTGGCAATGGCATGTTCTAACCGTACACGAAACGCGTTCAAGTTGAACTCACCCACGGCTATTGTATCCTCTTCTTTGGGCGAAGCGTCTACAAACACCCATTTCCCTGCCTTTTCCCAAGCATCTATGTCCCAGTTGAAGCTTCTCAAGTTGCTTCGTATGTCATCTGGGTGCTCTTCAAACGTCACGAAAACGCCAGGTTGGTCAAACTCCATGATACCCATGGCTAGGAACTGAGCACCAAAAAGAGTTTTAGCGCTGCCCGTGCTGCCGGTGACAAGCGTGGTTCTGCCTAATGGCAGGCCACCCTCTGAGATATGGTCAAATGCGGCAATGCCGGTAATTAGTTTCTTGAGAATCATACTGAAATTAGAGCTGAGTGGAATTTGGACAAAGGCGGCCTTGGCCTGAAGGAAGACCTTAGGGAAAGGAGAAGAGCTTAATTTTGCTCTCTTAACATTGAACTGTAGCTGGATACACCGCTTATATATGTGCTTATACGTGAAAGGTAGATTTAAACCGGAAGAGAGATGATATTACTTACGGTTCAACCTTATTCTCCCTATGCTCAGCTACTTGGATATAATGCCACCAAGAAAAGAAGAGCCGTTTATGTAGATATCCTCACCTCAGAATTTATACCTATCTGCTTTATCTTCGCTTCGGCAGTATTATTTCCCTAATAAATTACTAACCTCGATTTTGGACTACTTTCCAGAAAACAAGCCAAAATCGGCACCTCTTGGTAATTAAACCTCTCTTATTCCTTTTCTTTCGTCACACTCACCTCTCCATTTACTGGAGACATTGCATCGGAAAATTATAGAAATAGCATTTCTTGCTAACGCTCAATTATTTTCCAGTAAAAGCCAATCAATCAAGGACATACTTCGTTCTATAAAACAAAGGGGTGTGTTGTGAGAGAGAAAAGTAGAGATATTGTGCAGATGGGAAATAGCACCATCAATTGGCCGAAATTTGCGCAGGTCTGCCTGGACATGGTATGCACTTTAAACTACAATGGTGTTTACACTTTTATAAACGATGCCAGCCTAGACATCATTGGATACCGCCCTGAAGAAGTAATTAACAAGCATTTCACAGAGTTCATCTATCCAGCAGACATTGCCAAAACCATTGCGGTGGTAGAGGAGCTCATGTCAGGCACCAAACGAAAGGACTTTCAAAACCGACTCGTGCACAAAGACGGACATGTATTGACGGTGCAATGGTCTTCTGTTTGGTCAGAGGAAGACGCCACAATGTACTCCATGGCCCGTGACATCTCTTCTATTGTGGAGGCGTCCTATACCATAGAAAGGCAGAATCAGAAGCTGAATGCTCTTTTTGAAAGTATCACAGACGCTTTGCTGATAGTGGATAACAATTGGCGGATTACGTTTTTCAATAAAGAAGCAGAGCGTTTGTTGCCCATAGACCGTCACCTGCACAATGGAGAGTTTTTGTGGAAGGTTTTCCCAGAAGCCATTGGAGGAGTTTCGTATACCCATCTATACAAGGCGATGAACACAGGGAACACGGCTACCTTTACTACCTACCACAGAGGCTTAGGGAAATGGTTTAAAATCAAAGCATACTCCTCTCAAGAAGGCCTATCCATCTACTTTGATAATATCTCTGAGTTTGTAGAAACCAAAGAAGAACTAGAGAAACTGGCATTGGTGGCTAGCCAGATTACCCAAGGGGTGGTCATCACAGATGCCAATGGCATTACGGAGTGGGTTAACAAAGGCTTTACCCATTTAATGGGCTTTACCTTAGAAGACATGGTAGGCAAAAAGCCGGGGGTACTCATGCAAGGCCCTAAAACAGACCAAGCCACGGTAGGTTACATCCGTGACATGCTTCACAAGCAAGAACCGTTTAATGCCACGCTCACCAATTACACCAAAGATGGCAAGGAGATATTCATTGCCATGGGCATTACCCCAATCTTTTCAGAAGCAGGGAAATTGGTGCGCTTTATTGGCATCCTGCAAGATGTCACGGACCAGGTACACAACGAACAAGAACTGGAAAGGCTAGCACTTGTTGCCAGCAAAACCAAAAACGGGGTGCTCATTTGTGACAGTGAATGGCGCATTCAGTGGGTGAATGTAGGTTTTACCAGACTCATGGGCTACACCATGGCTGAAGCCCTTGGCCAACAACCCAAACACCTTTTAAAAAGCCATAATACTCAAAACACAGACGCTTCTCCGCCGTGGGAAAATTTATACAAAGGCGAGTTGGTCTCCTTTAAAGCCCCCAATGGCCGAAAAGACGGCACAGACGTGTGGCTCTCCGTGGACATCTCTCCCATCTTCAATGACAAAGGAGAACTGACTTCATATGTGGTGGTACAGACAGACATCACAGACCTTAAGAACTCAGAGATGGAGTTATCCAAGCTGGCAGATGACTTGTACCGCCAGAACAGCGACCTGCAGAAGTTTACCTACATTGTCTCCCATAACCTACGGTCGCCAGTTTCTAATGCGCTGGGAATCACCAAGCTCATGAGCCAGGCAGACAAAAACTCCAAGGCCTTTGACATTTCCCTGGACTACCTTAGCCAGAGCATCCAGCAATTGGATACGGTGCTGCGGGACATGAACACTATTCTAACCGTACGAGACAGCGCTGGGAACCTATGGCTGGAGAAGGTAGACGTGCGCGATGTACTGGACCAAGCCCTGGCATCTTTCAAGGAGCAGTTAGACCAGTCCAACGCCGAGGTAACCATTAAGACCAGTGAGCGCCTGTTTGCGAGGGCTAACAAAGCCTACCTTTACAGCATCTTCCATAACCTCATCAGCAATTCGCTCAAGTACAAGGCGGAGGACAGACCGCTCAAAATCTCCATCAAATGCTTCGGGAACCAAGAGAAAGCCACGGCCATCTCTTTTTCAGACAACGGTTCTGGGTTTGACACAGAAAAAGCCAGGGGCCACATCTTTAAACTCTACAAGCGGTTCCATAAAGAACAGGACGGGCGCGGCATGGGATTGTACCTGGTTAAAAGCCACTTAGATGCCATGGGCGGGCACATTGAAGTCACCAGCCAGATTGGCGTGGGCACCAGGTTCCTGATCTATCTTCCGCCGTTGTAGGATCTACGCCGAAAACCATTTTTCCCTTCTCCAGTAGAATCAGTACTTTAAAGGTTCGTTTCAGTTAGTTTTTGCCCCGCGCCCATGAAAGAAATCACGGACATTGTACACGCTTTTGCCATGCACCAGAAAGCGGGAAAGCAAACGGCCCTGGCCACCGTGGTTCAGTTAGAAGGATCATCCTACAGAAGACCCGGCGCCCGCATGCTGGTATCTGAAGACGGGCAGCTCACCGGGGCAATCAGTGGCGGGTGCCTGGAGGGCGATGCACTCCGGAAGGCGCGCTTAGCCATGGCCCAAGGCAAACCCTCCTTGGTGAAATATGACACCATGGACGAGGATGACGCGCAACTGGGGGTAGGTCTGGGGTGTAACGGCATCATCCATATCTTAATTGAGCCTATCAATCCAGCAATTACCAATCACCCCATTGCGCTTTTGCAGCAAGTCCTTGCCAAAAGGCAGACTGCGGTCCTAGTCACGCTTTTTTCCTTGCAAGACCGCAAAGCGGATCAACCAGGGACTTGCCTGGCGCAACTGCCTTCTGGCATTTCTTTGGCTTCTGAGACTGTTCCAGAGGCTTTGTCCCACCAATTGGAGCAAGATGCCCAGACTGCCTTGAATCAAGAAAAATCCATTAACAATATCTACGCTTTAGCAGAACAGTCGCTTACCGCTTTTATAGAAGTAATCCATCCAGCGCCAGCCCTGGTGATTTGTGGGGCCGGAAACGACGCCATGCCTTTGGTGAACATGGCCCAACTCTTAGGTTGGCACACAGCCGTGGTAGACGGCAGGGCCAATTATGCCACTGCAGAAAGATTTCCTTGGGCGCAGCAGATTTTAGTTTCTAAACCAGAAGCGCTTTTGACCCATTTGACACTAGACAAGTACACCGCAGTTGTCTTGTTGACGCACAACTACAACTATGATTTGGCCGCCTTAAAAGTGCTGCTACCCCATTCCCTGCCTTATATAGGCGTGTTGGGTCCCAAAAAGAAATTCAACCTGCTCCTGCAAGATTTGCAGGATGCCGGTTTAAAACTAACAGATAAGTTGCTTATGAACTTGTATGGACCCATTGGGTTAGACCTGGGCGCCGAAACTCCAGAGGAGATAGCCTTATCCATTCTCTCTGAGATAAAAGCAGTTTTCGCGCAACGGCAAGGAGGTTTTCTACGGGACAAGAAACAAAGCATCCATGCCCCAGAAGGGGAAGTTGTGCTAGAAAACCCCATAGGCTAACGCATGGCCCCGACAAGCATCATCATCTTGGCCGCAGGTGCCTCCTCAAGGCTCGGGCACGCCAAACAGCAACTCTACTACCAAGGAAAAACGCTGCTGCAACACGCCATTGAAACGGCTCTTGGTACTAAGGCAGAGCAGGTGCTAGTAGTATTGGGCGCCAATGCCGACAGCCTAACTGCTCAGATTTCTCACTATAACATCTCCCTTCTGCAAAATGAGGAGTGGGAATCTGGGATGGCCTCGTCCATTAAAGTGGGCCTGAAAGCAGTAAAAGATTTTCAATCCGCTCCAACCCATGTTTTGTTCATGCTCTGCGACCAGCCGCTCATTACCACAGAATTATTGAATGCCATGATGCAGGCAAAAGAGCAGACGCATAAAGAGATTGTAGGCTCTTCTTATGCTGGCACCATAGGAGCACCCATGCTTTTTGACGCTTCTTTATTGAATGAATTGATGCAGCTGTCCGGACAGGAAGGCGCTAAAAAACTGCTTTCAAAGTATCCAGAGAAGATAGTGGCTATACCTTTCCCTGATGCGGCCTTAGACATTGACACTCAGCAAGACTACCAAGCACTTCAGGATTTAGAGGCATCCTAACTGCTCATTTTTAGCCGATTTTCCTGAAAACAAGGCAAAAATGAACGTTATATCCGCGTTCCCTTCCTAAAAAACCTGCCACAATATTACATGGCTCAAGCTAGAGTAAATGAAGCTTTTGATACCAAGCACGTGGGTCGTGCGTTTTGAATTTAACACTGCCAAAGGGCAAAGGATTACTAAAATTTGATTACCGCGTCAAACCGAAGTAAATTTAACTATTGATCTCCTCCCTGTTTTATGGCGGATGATGATCAGATTACATTAAGAACATGGAAATACTATTGTTTGGGATTACCCGTGAGATAGTGGGCCAGAACTCCCTCACAATACACCCAGAAGAAAACATACAGACCGTGGGCCAGTTAAAAGCCTGGTTGGCAGACCACTTCCCGGGCATGAAAAAACTAAGTTCCCTGGCGGTGGCGGTAGACAGTACCTACGCAGATGACGCCCAAGAACTGCTTCCTAACCAAGAAATTGCACTCATTCCACCTGTTAGCGGCGGTTAAGAAAAATGCCATGCTGATTAAGATTGTAGACGAAGTAGAGGTCCAAGAGGCCTATCAGTATTTGCAAGACCCGGGAGCGGGCGGCATTGATTTGTTTGTGGGCACCGTCCGGAACCATGCCCAAGGCAAGGAGGTAGTGAAGCTGGTGTTTGAGGCCTATGCGCCCATGGCCCTTAAAGAAATGCAAAAGCTGGCTCAACAAGCTCAACAGCAATGGCCCATCACCAAACTGGTGATGCTGCATGCGGTGGGCGAGAAAATGGTAGGTGAACCGGTGGTGATCATTGGCGTAGCCTCGGCACACCGAGAGGCGGCCTTTACCGCCTGCCGGTTTCTGATTGATGAGCTCAAGAAGACGGTACCCATCTGGAAGAAAGAATATTACCAAGACAACAGCATCTGGGTAAATGCCCATCCCTAACCTTCAACCATGCACAATCCCCAATTGATTGATAAATACGGCAGACAACTCACCTATCTGCGCCTGTCTGTGACGGACCGGTGCAACTTTAGGTGCTACTATTGCATGCCCGAGGAAGGAATGGACTTTGCCGCGCGCCAAGAACTGCTGTCGTTTGAAGAGCTGTATGACCTGTCTGCCCTGTTCTGTAGCCTAGGCATTACCAAAATCAGGATTACCGGCGGTGAGCCCTTTGTGCGGGCCGGCATCATGCCCTTTCTGCGCAAGCTAAGCCAGCTGCCTGGCCTGGAGGAAATTACCGTCACCAGCAACGGCACGCTCAATGCCAAGCAGATCAAAATCCTGCAAGAGATTGGCATCCGAAAAATCAACATCAGCCTGGATTCGCTGGACCGGGAACGCTTCTTCCAGATCACCCGCCGCGACAGCTTTGACGCCGTCTACGCGTCAATCCTCAACTTGCTGAACACCGGGTTCGAAGTGAAATTGAATTGCGTGGTCGCTGAGAACAAGAACATCCAAGACATTTTGCCATTTATAGAACTCACGAAAGATTATCCTTTGGCGGTGCGTTTTCTGGAGGAGATGCCTTTTAACGGAAGTGACTCTTTCCAAGCGCCGCAGTGGAGCCACCACGAAATCTACCAGCACATTGCCTCAACGCACCCTAACCTGGAAAAACTAGAGAGCGAACCGTCCTCTACCTCCGTCAATTACCAGGTGCCTGGCTATGCCGGCTCCTTTGGCATCATCCCCTCCTTTAGTAGAACGTTTTGTGGTACCTGCAACCGCATTAGACTAGGCGCCACCGGCGAGCTAAGAACCTGCCTATATGGCCCGCCGGCTACTAACCTAAGAGACTTATTAAGAGCAGGACTTGGTTCTGAGCAACTTGAGCAAGCAATAGTTGAGGCAGTGGCCAACCGCGAGAAAGACGGTTTCGCCGCCGAGGCCAGCCACAGCGCTGCGGCTCATGAATCCATGTCAGTGTTGGGCGGGTAGAAACCTGCCGGCAAGCAGAACAATAACTAAGCAAGACCGAATCCCTTAGAAAACCGTTTTTGGCCTCTTTTCCAGAAATCAGGCCAAAAACGACAACCAACATAATACATGAGCACACTTTCCCATATAGATGACCAGGGCCTGCCCAGCATGGTGGATGTTTCTTCCAAAGAAGTGACTCAGAGAACTGCGGTGGCAGAAGCAACCGTTAGCTTTCCTGAGGCTGTTTTCAACCAGCTAGCTGAACAGAACTTCCTAACCAAAAAGGGCGCCGTGTGGCAGACGGCTATCATTGCGGGCGTCATGGCTGCCAAGAAAACCTCAGACATCATTCCCTTGTGTCATCCTTTGGCGTTGTCCACGTGCAAAATAGACATTATTGTAGCTGAGAACTTTTCCCTGAAAGTTAAGTGTCTGGTGCGCTGCGAAGGCAAAACCGGGGTGGAGATGGAGGCCTTGACGGGAGCTTCGGCAGCGGCGCTGTGCATCTATGACATGTGCAAGGCCCTCACCCACAACATCACTATTTCTAATATTCATCTGCTGGAGAAAACCGGCGGAAAAAATGATGTACATGCAGGAAACTAAGCCTCTTTATGGCCTGGTGCTGAGCGGTGGACAGAGCTCCAGAATGGGACAGGATAAAAGCCTGATCTCCTACCACGGCCAGCCGCAACGCTCCCATTTGTACCAATTGCTTCAAGGTGTTTGCATCCAAGTATTTCTGAGCGTACGTGCAGGTCAGGAACAGGAAATTCCCAGTGAGTTGGCAGTGATTAAAGATGAATTAGAGGTACGCGGGCCACTCAACGGGATTCTCAGCGCCATGCAACAGCATCCAGTGGCGGCTTGGTTGGTCATTGCCTGTGACATGCCTTTGGTGGCATTTGAAACTTTGCAAACACTGGTAGCGGCACGAGATGACAGGAGAACTGCCACAGCCTATGCTCTACAAGGCTCAGATTTGCCAGAGCCGCTTTTGGCCATTTGGGAACCTAGTTCTTATGCCCCGGCTTTGGCATTTGTACAAACGGACAAAACCTGCCCGCGTAAATTCCTTCTCAATGCAGATACCAAGCTCATTCACCCCGCCCAAGACGAAGAACTGTACAACGCCAACCATCCACATGAATACGCATACATCCTTCAAAAGCTGAGCCATGGAACCACGGTACAGTAGGCAAATCCAGCTACCGGGTTTCGGGCCGGCGGCCCAGCAGAAACTACAGGCCGCCAAAGTTTTGGTGGTGGGCGCCGGTGGGTTGGGGGTGCCTGTCTTGCAGTACCTTACCGGCATGGGCATGGGCACCATTGGCCTGGTAGACGGTGACACTATTAGCCTAAGCAACCTGCACCGCCAAGTATTGTATAGCACTCCTGAGGTTGGTGAATACAAAGTAACTGTAGCGGTCCGTAAATTATCCCTGCTCAATCCAGAGGTAAACCTTGTCCCCTACCCGTATCACCTTTCCCCAGAAAACGCGCTTGATATTATCCAAGGCTATGACTTAGTCATTGACGCGACGGATAATTTTGAGGCTCGGTATCTCATCAATGATGCTTGTGTGTTGTTACAGAAACCGTTTGTATATGGTGCCCTGCATCATTTTGAAGGACAGGTAAGCATCTTCAATCTCAATGGCGGCCCTACTTATCGTTGCCTCTATCCTACTCCGCCCTCGGCCCAAGAAATCCCGGACTGCAACACGGCGGGTGTACTGGGCGTGGTACCGGGGTTGGTAGGCATGCACCAGGCCCTAGAGACAGTGAAGGTAATCACAGGCATTGGCACCTCCTGTGGGGGATACCTCTTGTTATTTGACTTCCTGCACCAGACGCAATATAGAGTGAAGCTGAAAGCCAACCCAGAAAACCAGGCCATTACCGCGTTGCAGGAATCATATGTGAGTAAACCTTGCGCTACCGTTCCAGAAGTAACACCGCAGGAGGTGCATGATTGGTTTAGCGGAGGGAAGAAATTCCTGCTCTTAGACGTGCGGGAGCAAGATGAATACAACCAAAGTCATTTACAGAGAGCCTTGCTTACGCCTTTGGGCATTTTGCCTTCCCAGTTGAAGCAAATCCCTTTACATTTGCCTATTGTGACCCTCTGCCAAAAAGGAGGGAGAAGCAGGAAAGCCGCTCAATTGCTGTTAGAGCATGACGCCTCCCTGGAAGTATACAGCATGATCGGAGGCATGGACCAATGGCTAGCCGAGTTGCCCAATACCTTAGTGGTTAAATGATGGAGACCTCGTTCCTTTGGTTAGTCCTTTGCTTTTTTGCCATAGCCGCTTTGTACTCTTCGGTTGGGTTTGGGGGTGGTTCCAGTTATTTGGCTTTGCTGGCCTTGTTTCTGCCTAATTTTCTGGAGATTAAAACCACGGCGCTGCTCTGTAATTTGGTGGTGGTGTCGGGCGGCACCTACCTGTTTTTCAAGCAAGGGCTTTTTGACCTAAAGAAGTTTGCGCCTTTGGTGATTTCCAGTGTTCCGGCCGCTTTTATAGGAGCCACCATCAGCTTGTCGCAAGCAGTCTTCTTCATTTGCCTGGGAACGGTTTTGGCTTTGTCTGGGGCATTGTTGATTGTACAGTTCTTTCTTCAGCCCCAAGTTCAACCAGCTACTACTTCCAAGCCACAGGCCTTCAATATATTCTTAGGAACAAGTGCTGGTTTGGTGTCTGGCTTGGTAGGCATTGGCGGGGGCATCCTGGTCTCTCCGGTCTTACATCTTCTTAAATGGGCCCAACCTAAAACCATTGCTGCGCTCGCCTCTTTCTTTATTCTGGTGAACTCCTTTGCCGGGCTTTTGGGGCAGGCCGTGAGTGGAAATTTTAAAGCAGATTACATGGTGCTATTCCCTTTGCTGTTAGCCGTTTTTCTTGGCGGCCAGCTGGGCACTAGAGTAAGCCTAAAAATGATCCAACCCAGAGCTGTCAAAGGGTTGACGGGCGTTTTTGTCTTGTTCATCGGGTTGAAATTAGTTCTCAGTTACAGCTAATCCCTTTTCCTTATCAGCGTTATGATCTCAGTAGAGCAAGCCTTGCAGTTAGTGTTGCAGCAAACCCTTTCCCTGCCGGTGGAAGTAGTGCCTTTGTTGCAGTCATTAAACCGCGTATTGGCGCAGGAGGTGAAGGCAGACCGCGACTTTCCGCCGTTTGACCGCGTGACCATGGATGGGATTGCCATTGATCTGGGGGAGTTTGAGCAAGGCACCAGGACCTTTCCCATCTCACAGATACAAGCCGCCGGTGAGCCGCCAACCACTTTGTCCAATCCCAAGAACTGTGTGGAAGTAATGACTGGCGCCATGCTTCCCTTAAATACCAATGCAGTAATACCTTATGAAAGCTGCCAGCTAGAAGACAACCAAGCCACTGTTCTTACAGACCAAATTCTATTGGGGCAGAACATTCACCGGCAAGGTGCAGATTGCCCAAAAGGCACGGTCTTGCTTCACCGGGGCCAACGCATCACGCCTGCCATGATTGGCACCTTGGCTACGGTTGGGTATTCCACAGTGCCGGTCTACCGTCTGCCCAAAGTGGCCATCTGTTCCACCGGGAATGAATTAGTGGACGTAGACCAGTCGCCCCTGCCTCATCAAATCAGGAAGTCAAACGTGTTCATGCTGGCAGCCGAGTTGCAACGAGAGCATATCAATGTCCAATTGATTCACCTGCCAGATGATCCCGAGGTGATGCGTGAACAATTGGCTTCCATTTTAGAGGAGCATGATGCGATATTACTTTCAGGAGCCGTGTCTAAGGGCAAGTTTGATTACCTGCCGCAGGTATTGGAGCAACTCCGTTTTTTGCCTGTTTTCCATAAAATAGCCCAAAAACCAGGCAAACCCATGCTGTTTGGCCGCATGCCTGGTGGGCAGGTGGTCTTCGGGTTTCCCGGCAACCCGGTGTCTACATTCGTTTGCTACCATTTGTATTTCAAGCCTTGGTTGAGACATTGCCTGGGCTTACAGAAGAAACAAGACTGGGCGCAACTAAAGCATGATGTAACATTCAAGCCATCCCTCACCTATCACCTGGCAGTTAGCCTAAACAATCAAGATGGAATGTTAAAGGCCACGGCCGTGCCAACCACGGGTTCCGGTGATTTGACTAGTATCTTGATAGCCGATGGCCTACTGATGCTTCCGGCAGACAGAGACCATTTTTTGGCGGGCGAATCTTTCCCTTTGACCTTGTTTTAAAGCATGACCTCCTGATGCTTAATCACCCTTGATCCCTTAATTTTCTGTAAATTGCGGCCTTACTTAAGACTGATTCTGTGCTGGAGATCATCTATGAAGATGCGCAGTATGTGGCCATCAATAAACCCAATGGGTTGCTGGTACACAGGACACGCATAGCCGAAGAGAAAAAAGAGTTCGCGTTACAGCTGTTGCGCGACCAACTGGGCTACCGCCTGCATGCCGTTCACCGTCTGGACAGAGGAACCTCTGGCGTGTTGCTGTTTGCCAAAAGCCCCGAGGCCACAGCTCCTTTGGTGAAAGCCTTCACGGAGCGCCAGCCAGACAAAACCTATTTTGCCATTGTGCGCGGGTACGCCCCAGAAGAAGGAACCATTGACAGCCCCATTCGGCCAGATAAGGATCACCAGCACAAAGAAGCACAGGACGCCGTCACGCATTTCAAGTGCCTGGCCACGGTAGAGCTGCCCATTGCGGTAGGTCCCTACCAGACGGCACGCTATAGCTTGGTTAAGATTAAACCTGAAACGGGCAGAATGCACCAGATACGCAAGCATTTCGCGCATGCCCGGCACTACATTGTTGGAGACAAAAAACACGGAGACTGGCGTCATAACCGCATGTTTCTGGAGGAATTAAACAGCCCTACCCTTTTACTGCACGCCGCCTCGCTAAAGTTCGAGCACCCAGTTACAGGAGAAACCATTACCATTAAAGCATCCCTACCCGACAACTTCCGGCGTCTATGCCAGGAGTTTAACTGGGCTCCAGTGGTGGCGACCCAAGAAGAACTTCCGGAGCCATTACCTTCTCTAAGTTAGTCTAATGTTGGCGCAACGGTAAGCTGTTGGATGGTATCCAACCCATAGATATCATCTCTAAACTGGAGCACGCCTTGACCATCTACCCAACACGTAAAATACCGTATCTGAACCGCCACTGGCTTAGGCAAAAAGACGGTTCCATTGATTCCTTTTTGGGCTTGCAATGAAAAGGAAGAAGGTTTGCCCCAGTCTGGATTCATAAGATAGGCCGCCAACTTCTCTGGCTGTTCTACACGCACGCACCCATGGCTGTAGGCTCTTACCGGGTGGTCAAAAAGAGACTTGACGGGCGTGTCATGCAGGTAAATATGAAATGGGTTGTGGAAGATGAATTTCACCTTACCCAGCGCGTTCCAGGATCCGGGACTTTGGATGACGGTGAGGTCTTCAGGATTGACGGTTTTCCAGTGGATGCTGCTCACGCTCACCTGCACTTGCCTGCGTTTACCGTCTTTGTACAAGGCCATGTGGTTTTTTGCCAGATAGTTACGGTCTCTTCTTACCGCAGGTATTATCTCATTCTTGATGATGCTCTTGGGCACGTTCCAAGTGGGCCTTACCACCAGGTAACTGATCCTGCTGTTCACTTGCCGGGTTTGTAAGGCCTTTGTCCGCTGCCCCACTATCACCCTGGTCTGCCAAATGGTTTGTGCCTGGTTATTGAGAAGGTGCAAGCGGTAGTCAGGGATATTGACCAGCACCAAAGGATACGTGGTGACGGCATAGGCAGAGTCTTGCCAGCGGGCCAAGTTGACCATGATCTGCTGCACGCGCTGAGCGGGTGACACATTTAAGGCGGTCAAGGTTCTGCACCCAATGATGCCGTCTGCGGGTAAACCATGCCGCTTCTGAAAGCGCTTGACGGCGGCTACCAAATGCTCATCAAAAAAGCTGCTGTCCTGGGTGGCACACTGCGTCAAATCCTGGGTAAGGCACAACAGATTCCTGACCTTTGGCACAAACTTGTCTTGTGCACCCGGCTGTACACAGAGGTCCTCCGGAAACGCCAGCCAAGTACCCGTATTGATGATGGATTGATACTGTAGAAGTGCCTTTTGCAACGCCTGTTGTTGCGAAGCCGGCGTCATTGTCACTGCCTGCGCAAACAAAACACCATTAGCCAAAAGCATGATCAACACTACTAGAAAAATATGCCGGCGGTTCATGTTTTGGTGCTCTAAAGCAGTGATTTGCTTGTGATTGGCAGTTGTTTAGGCTGATATTTCTTAACAGGTAATTCCTATTACTTCTCTGCCTTAAATTGAGCTATAAGGACTATGGGTAGAGGTGCTTTCCCAACTCTTTTGATAAGGATTTTCTGGCAGGGTCAGCAAGGGAGATGTAGTATGGTAGATTAATTTTTTGGAAATACTGGAGTGGAAAAGCTCATCAAAGAACCCCCGTTTATGAATGGACACCGCCAGAACATCTGCCTGAGATTCTTCTACAAACGCGTGCAGACCCTCCAATACATCATGAATGCGCATCTGCGCGATGCTGTACACAACCTCAGGAAACTGCGAGGTGATGTCCTCCACCACCTGCGTGTCTGAGAGAATGTTCAGTTCCTTGTCATCTATCACATTGATGATGGACACCTTGGCCTGGAACAATTGGGCAATGGAAAATAGCTGTCTGAGAAAGACGCCTTCTTCGCTCTCAAAATCTGAGGCATAGGCAATGTGTTTTATCTGCTTAAACTGGGCAACGGCCGGAATAATCAACACCGGGCAAACAGCAGATTTACTAAACTCAGAAGAGTTGGTGCCAATCAGTTTGTCTAAGAAATTAGTAGCGCCGTGGGTACCCATTACCACCAGATCCACCTGATGAGTTTTCACCAGGTCATTCAAATCACCGGTCAGGTAACCATACTGGCATATGGTCTCTATGGCGAATTGATTGTTGTATTCTTGGCGAAGGTTGTTGGCCAGGGTGCCTAGTTCCAAAGAGAAGTCTTCTTCCAAGTGCATGTCTGGCGTGATTACCATGCCGCTTTCCAAAGGAGCGACCGGCAAATGGATGATATGAGCAATGATTATTTTGGCCTCTACCTGACTGGCCAAGCCCGCCGCATACCGCATGGCATTGTGGGCGTTTTTTGAGAAGTCTGTGGGAACTAGGATGGTTTTCATAGCGGTAGTATTGGCGTGAATAAACAGGTAAGGCTAACAGGATTATGGGTTCCTCTTCTACAAATCTCATTAAGAATGTTCGCCCAAATCATGACAATTGCCTTGAGCCAAGGTGACACTTATCATATACGTAATTCAAGCGCAGAGGCAGCAAGAAATACATGGAAATTCACCTATATACTAATACTAGAAACTAGAAACTAGAAGGGCGCTACCTTCATGCTTAAACCATCCGTTCATCCAAATCTACGCATAACCTTCAAGTAGTCAACGCGTTTCATTAACAGGGCAAATCTTGGTTCGCATGCCTACTCCACCATCCAATTCAAGGTTCTTATTAGAGCAATCACATACGCCAGAGCAAATAAATCATAGGTTGCTGCATGTGACAAAACACAGCTACCTAAAGGATTTTGTGTATGGAGCGGTAGACGGGGCCGTCACTACGTTTGCAGTGGTTTCTGGGGTGGCGGGCGCCCACCTCTCCCCTAAAATTGTCATCATTTTAGGCATGGCGAATCTGTTAGCGGATGGGTTTAGCATGGCAGTCAGTAATTACTTGGGCACCCAGACAGAAAAGCAGTTTCTGGAAAAAACCTTGGCAGAAGAATTGCGGCAGATGGAAGAGTACCCCGACGGTGAGAAAGAAGAAATACGGCAGATTTACGCCAAGAAAGGATTCACCGGCCAACTGCTAGAACAGGTGGTGGAAACGCTGGTAAAGGACAAGCAGATTTGGGCAGACACCATGCTGCAGGAAGAACACGGGCTCAGTTTGTTACCCGTTTCTGCCTGGAAAGCCGCCCTTGCCACCTTCACTGCTTTTCTATTAATCGGACTCATTCCGGTGGCACCATATCTATGGAATTATCTCTTCTCTGCACCGTTGCAAGCCCCTTTTTGGTGGAGTAGTGTGTGTACGGGTTTTGCCTTTTTCTTCATTGGCGCACTTAAAAGCAGGTTCGTCAATAAGCCTTGGTATTCCTCTGGGCTAGAGACATTACTGTTGGGTGGAGCTGCCGCAAGTTTGGCGTATGGCGTGGGGATGATTCTGGGAAATGCGTAAGAAGTTACTGAGTGCCGTTTTTGGCTTATATTCTAGAAAATAGCCCAAAAATGACACCAGGTGGGAAATGTTTTAAAAGATGGCATCCATCATAATCCTACCTGCTTTTTGTCATTGAGTTGACGGAATTCTTTCAGGAATTTGACTGCATGTTGCTTTTTGAGTACATGGCTAAAAAGTGATGTCCCAACTGCAGAATTACTTAATCTCTGAGGAGGTTGCTTACCGTAAATAGGAGGCTCGTTTTTGGCCTGTTTTCTGGAAAATAAGCCAAAAACGGAACATCCTTATTTAGCAAGAGAATGGCTGGCAAGTTGTTGGAGCTGGCAGAAACTGACTGTGTCAATTATGAAAGAAACTGCTACTGTCCCGCTCTTTCCGGTTGCCCCGCACGCCGCTTCTCCACAGGAGCTAGCCCATGAATTGCAGTCCCATTTACAGCATGGCCTAGCAGCAAATGAAATACCTGAAAGACAGCAAAAGTGGGGAAGAAATCAGCTAGCGCAACAGAAAAAAAAGAGCCTGTTTTTCCTGTTCCTTCGGCAGTTCAGTAGCCCTATCACCTACCTTCTGTTGGCGGCGGCTACGCTGTCATTTTTGTTTAGAGAATGGCTGGACGGCGCGGCCATTTTGATAGTCACCTTCATTAACGCGGGCATTGGTTTTTTCATGGAGTTCAACGCGGGCAAGTCCATGGAAGCGCTCCGCCAGATGGCCTTGGTGCCCGCCAAAGTCATACGGGACGGACAAGTGCAGGAAATCTCTTCAGAAGACGTGGTACCCGGGGATGTGCTCTTATTGGAGGCCGGCGACCTAGTGCCCGCCGATGCCCGCCTCTTCATGGTCGTGCAATTAGAAATCAATGAGTCGGCGCTTACGGGTGAGTCTTTGCCAGTTAGTAAACAGGAGGATGTCCTCTCAACTCAGATTCCAACGGTAGAAAAAACCAACATGGTCTTTAAGGGAAGTTACGTGACCAAAGGCAATGCGCACGCCTTGGTGACGGGCATTGGCTCCCATACCGAACTAGGGCAAGTGGCCACTCTCCTTCAGACCGCAGACCAAGGCATTACGCCTCTAGAAATAAAACTAGAGGTGTTTAGTCACAAACTCTTAAAGGTGACCATCGTGCTTTGCATCATAGTCATAGTAGCTGGCTTATGGCAAGACCGCTCCTGGACAGACAGCCTGGGCACCGCCATTGCGTTGGCGGTGGCAGCCATCCCAGAAGGTTTGAGCATTGTGGTGACGCTGGCTTTGGCGCAGGGAATGCTCAGGATGGCCAAGTACCAGGTCATCGTCAAGAAACTGTCGGCGGTAGAGACGCTGGGCGGCACCAATGTCATCTGCACGGACAAGACCGGCACGCTCACAAAAAACGAAATAGAAGTCAACACCTTGCTGATACCAGGCATGCATGAACCTGTGAAGGCAGAGGCACTCCTTCATCAGCAATTGCCAGCGTCTTCTTCCGATTATTTGCACTCAGGCCAAGATGACAATGTGCACCATATTCTGCGGGCCGCGGTGCTTTGCAATACCGCCTATTACACTGGAACGGGCCCGCAAGCAAAAGGCGTAGGCGATCCGGTGGAGGTGGGCTTGTTAAAGTTTGCCCAATCCACAGGCATTGAATTGGAGAAACTCAGGCAACAGTTTCCCAAAATGGCAGAAGAATCCTTCACCTCAGAAACCAAAGTGATGGGGACCCTGCACCAACTACCTACCGTTGCCATTCTCTACGCCAAAGGCGCCTTGGAGGAGTTGTTGTTGCAGTGCACGCAGATATTGCAAGACGGCAAAATTTCAGTGTTAACGCCAGAAAAGAAAACCTACTGGAAGGAGCAAGAAACCAATATGGCGCAGCAAGGACAAAAAGTACTGGCCTTCGCTTACAAAGAAACAGCCTTTACCCATACCTTGTCCATGGACGGGCTGATTTTCCTGGGTTTGGCAGGCTTGCTGGACCCGCCCCGGGAAGATGTAAAAAACGCCCTAGCCGAGTGCCGCAGCGCCGGCATTTGCGTGAAGATGATTACCGGAGACCATCCCTCCACGGCGCGGAACATTGCTGCCCAAGTGGGCATCACTAATGGGCAGACAGATTCCATTCCTGTGGTGCACGGCGCGCAAATGCCGGGGTATGCTGCCTTGACAACCGCTCAAAAACAGCAGTGGCTGGAGGCACCCATTTTTGCCAGGGTAAGCCCAAAGCAGAAGCTAGATTTAGTGGCCTTGCTACAAGCCAACCAAATGGTAGTGGGCATGACCGGCGATGGAGTGAATGATGCCCCTGCCCTACAAAAGGCCGACATTGGCATTGCCATGGGCATACGGGGCACCCAGGTAGCCCAAGAGGCCGCTGACATGGTGCTCAAAGACGATTCCTTCTCCTCTATTGTGCTGGCTATAAAACAAGGGCGCATCATCTTTGACAACATCAGGAAATTCGTGGTTTTCATGTTGTCCTGTAACTTAAGCGAGTTGCTGGTGGTGACCATGATCTCTTTGCTGGCCTTTCAGTTTCAATTGCTTCCCATCCAGATTCTGTTCATCAATTTAATCACAGATGTGTTACCAGCTTTGGCATTGGGGGCCGGGCCCGGCAACCCTGACATCATGCTACAGAAACCCAGACATTTAGAGGAACCAATCCTACAGCATGCCCATTGGGTTTCTTTGGTGGCATATGCAGCGATCATTGCCATGTGCGTGTTAGGGGCAGTTTCTTTTGGCCACCAGATCGTGTATGAAAACAGCGGCGCAGAGGCAGCCCACGCTAACAACATTCTCTTCCTCACCTTGATTCTGTGCCAGTTGTGGCATGTGTTCAACATGGGCAACAAGAACATCTCCTTCCTAAAAAATGAGGTAGTGACCAATCCTTATGTGTGGTATGCACTATTGGCTTGCGGCCTCATTTTACTGTTGGTCTTCTTGGTGCCACCTTTGGCAGCGGCCTTGGCTATTTCACCCATCAACCTACTGGATGTGGGCGTGTCCTTTGCCTTCAGCCTCTTGTCCTTCTTCCTTATTTTCTTGTTAAGAAAGGGGAATGTCATTTTGTAAAACGCCTGTCATGAAAAAGAACAAGCAAGACATCTACATCACCAAATCCTCTGGAGAATCTGCTCTCTTCTCTTACCACAAACTTAAACGGTCTCTGGCAGCGGCGGGTGCCACCCAACCCGTGATAGAGGACATCATTGCCCAGGTAGAGAATGACTTGTACCAAGGCATCTCCACCAAACTCATCTACAAGAAAGCCTTTAGCTTGTTAAAACGAAGACCTGGTGCTCTAGCGGCCCGCTACAAACTCAAGTCAGCTATCATGGAACTGGGCCCGGCGGGTTTTGCTTTTGAGCGTTTTGTGGGTGCGCTATTCCAATACAAGGGCTACCAGGTGGTGGTAAGCAGGATCTTGCAAGGCCGCTGTGTGCCCCATGAAGTGGATGTGATTGCCACCAAAGGCTTGGAGCAGCTCTTCATTGAGTGCAAGTTCCATAACCTACCCAACTACCAATGTGACGTCAAGATCCCTTTGTATGTGCATTCCAGGTTCAAAGACATTGAAGAAGAGCAGCGCAAAAAACCTGGTAACAAAAACCTTTCCTACCAAGGCTGGATTGTCACCAATACCCGCTTCTCTGTTGACGCCACCACCTATGGTACTTGTGCCGGCCTTCAGTTGCTGAGTTGGAACTACCCAGAAGGCCGCGGCCTCAAAGAGTTGGTGGAGCAAAGCGGCATTCATCCCATTACCAGCCTCACCTCCCTCACCCACGCCGAAAAACAGCACCTGCTGGAAGACAAAGTGGTCCTCTGCAAAGAATTATGCCAAGCGCCTGCCCTGTTAGAAGACCTGGGCATTGGCAGTGATCGTCTGAAACGCATTTTGCGGGAAGCCCATGACTTATGTGACCAATAACCATCCCATTTCTCTCTACTATGGATACCACCATTTCGCTACAATTCTTGGGTGCCGCCGGCACTGTCACTGGTTCCAAGTTCCTGCTCAAAACTCAAGGCAAGACCATACTCATTGACTGTGGCATGTTTCAGGGCATCAAGGAACTGCGGCTGCTCAACTGGGAAAACCCGCCTTTTAACCCACAAGAAATTGACCTGGTGCTGCTCACCCACGCCCACTTAGACCATACCGGCTCTCTTCCTAAACTGGTGCAACTGGGGTTTAGAGGCGAAGTCTGGGGCACAGACCCTACCCTGGACATAGCAGAAATCATCTTAAGAGACACGGGCAAGATTCAAGAGGAAGAAGCCAAGCAAGCTAATGAAAACGGCTACTCCAAACACCACCCTGCCTTGGCGTTTTATACCTTAAAGGAAGTGGATAAAACCATTCGGCAGTTTAGAATGAAGCCTTTGGACCACTGGATTACTATCACAGACAACCTCAAATGCCAATTCAGGTACAACGGTCATTTACTGGGGGCCACGTTTATTGAGCTGGAGGTAAACGGCAAGCGGATTGTGTTCTCTGGAGACATTGGCCGCACCCAAGATTGGCTGTTGCATGCGCCTCACAGACCAACCCAGGCAGACGTGCTGTTACTGGAAAGTACCTACGGCGACAAGCTCCATCCCAATGAAGACACCAAAGCCCGCCTGAAAGAAGTAGTCACCCATACCTTGTCCAAGAACGGGAGCTTGTTCATCCCAAGTTTTGCGGTGGAAAGGGCCCAGGCCCTCATGTACCTTCTATGGCAGCTCAAAAAAGAAAACGAACTGCCCAACATTCCTATCATCTTGGACACCCCCATGGGGGCAGACGTGCTCAAGGTATTTTACCAGTCCCTCTCTTGGCATAAGCTGTCTGCAGAAGAAACCCTCCAAATGTGCCAGGACTTCAGGATTGTGACGTCGTACAGAGAAACCTGGGAAATCATTGATCAGCGCAAACCCAAGATTGTCATTGCGGGCAGCGGCATGGTCACCGGGGGCCGCATTCTCACCTATTTGAGTAAATACCTGGAGGATGCCTCCACCTCCATTCTTTTAGCAGGGTACCAAGCTGAGGGAACGCGGGGCCGGGACCTGGAGGAAGGCGCGAAAGAGTTGAAAATCTTCGGAAAAATCTATCAGGTAAACGCAGAGGTCTTCTCCCTGGAAGGACTTTCTGGCCACGCAGACCAAAAGGAACTTTTGGACTGGCTCTCTGACCTTGAAACTCCACCCCGGCACCTGTTCTTAACCCACGGCGAACCAGATGCGCTTGCCGGTTTACAACAAAAGATAAAAGTCCAGTTAGGCTGGGAAAGCCATATCCCTACCCTCCTGGAACAGGTAGACATACAGCTATAAACGGCTCCTAAACTGACTTATACCAAACTACCTGAATGCTCTAAAACAGAATGGCCGGCTAGTAAATCTTTGTGTGGATTGTCCGCTAAGTGATGCTAAAATCCTGTACCTTTTAGCAATAAACTTGCTATGGAAAGAACTCTAAAAATTACAGGCAAAGGCACGCTGGCAGTGACCCCAGACATCATCATTCTCTCATTTGAGGCCGAAGCCCATAAATGGGAATATGAGAAAACGATTCTGTCCCTCAACAAAAAAGTGGAACAGTTGCGCGCGCTCTTAGAAGCCGAAGGAATTGCCAGAACCAGCCTCAAAACCAAGGATTTTAGAGTCAGGAAAGAGACCATCTATAACAAGACAACCAGCACCTATGACTTTAATGGTTTTGGCGCCTCGCATAGTTTAGAGGTAGAACTGCCTTTAGACAAAGAACTCATCAACCGGGTGCTTTCTAAAATCGCGAGCCATATAAAAGCACTGGATTTCAACATCGCTTTCGGGGTGAAGGACGCAGCCGCCCACCAACAGCAACTCCTCCAGCTGGCCATTTCCAAAGCAAAGGAGAATGCCACCATAATTGCCACCACCACCGGCGTAGAACTGCAAGAAATACTAGACATTGACTATTCCTTCCGGGAAATTGTGATACGGTCACAGCGCTACAGCAACGCCTTGTATGAGGCAGACATGATGATGGATGCCGCAGCCCCCTCCGTGGACTTTGAAGCCGATGACATCGACGTCAATGAAACCATCACCATTACCTGGCGAATAAGCTGACCAATCAGTATGATGCTTTGAAAAGCATTCAGAATTCTGAGTCGTTTTTAGCCTATTTCCTGGAAAATAGGCTAAAAACGACTGCTTAAACTTATGGATTTCCTTAGGGAAGATGCAATCTGCACGTCAGTAACAAGTGTTTCTTGAGGTTGAATAATAACACTAGTTACAGAAAACTCTAGCTTCGTTTTTGGCTTGTTTTCTGAGAAAGAAGCCAAAAACGAAGCTAGAGACATAGTGCCTTCTATTGGAAATTCAAGGCTGATTAGGAAAGACCTGCCAATTCTCATTAAGCTATCAAGGAAAGCTACCGCCTTCAACAGCAAGCAAATTCCATTGAAAGTAAAGACTCTAATGTTTCTCGCCGGGGTGGTAGGTGGCTTTGGCGCGCTTCTCTACGTCTTCCCGGTAATAGGCCACGTCCTTGAACTGCACGTCTGCATAGCGCTGGGCCTGGTCATTGAAATGCGGGGAAGCCGGGTCACCGCTTTGCCCGCCGGCCAGCAGTGACTTGGCCTTTACCTTCTCGCCAAACTCCACCACCGCTACAAAGCTGTTACCTAGGGTGCCGTACAAACGCTTGGTGTTATACGCCGCTGACCCGAACGACGCCAGGGCTCCCCAGTTCCCCGAAGCCATGCCAATAGGAATGCTGGGCAGCGCATCATTGAAGGTGGGTTTGATGTCACCGGTTAGCCGTTGGAAGCGGTTGATTTCGCCCCAGGGCGTGTTCCACTGACCAAAGTCCTTCTCTAGCTGCGCCACCGTCTGGGCAAACACGTCCAGCCGCTCCTGAGCTGGGGCTGTGTTGGCGTAGTAGGCCACGCGGTCCATGAGCGCCAGGCTTTTGGGGGCACTGCCACTCTTGAAAAGGTTGGTGGCATAGAAATGGGCCAAAGACATCGCTACAGATTCTTTAGACACGGCATAGTCCCAGCGGCGCATCACCTCTATAGCTTCCTTCAGTTTGGGGTCATTGGGTTTCTGCGTGTCATAGGCTTTCACCAGGCCCGGAATCAACACTTCAAAAGCCGGCAAGTACGGGTCATAGGCTAGCCTAATAAGTTTGTCCAGCGTCAGGTTGTCGGCTTTCTTGAGCAACCGAATGGCATGCACGCCTCTAAAGTTCTCTGGCGCCGGGGCCATGTACGCCGGATAATCTTCTTTTTTAGGGCTGTACTCGCCGGCCCCGGTAAAGGGAGTGGAGTTGCAGTTCTGAATCCAACCGTTGGGCGGGTTGATGATTCTGATGGTTTCCTCCAGGGGGTGCAGGCCCTGCCAGTCCGTTTTCGGGTTGCTGCCATCCACGGGCTTAGTGTAGTCAAAGGAGGTGTCGCGGCGCGGAAAGAAGTTGCCGTGGTAGTAGGCAATGTTGCCATCCGCATCAGCATAGACAGTTCCATTAGAGGAGTTGGTCCGCATCTGCATCATCTGGTTGAACTCCTTCAGGTTGCTTTGCTTGGTCCTTATAAAAGACTGAGTCAGGGCCTCTACCGGTTTCCACATGAGGGCGGTGGCCACCCATTTGTCCCCGTTTTGGTGCGTGATGGGGCCATGGTGGGTTTTGTAGGTGGTAAACATTTTTTGCTTCACCCCTTCGCCGGTTTTATAAGACAGGGTCACCTGCGAGGTAGTCACCGGCCGTTTCTCAGTACCGTATTTGTAAAACAGCTTACCTTCTTCTTTGGTAATGGTTTCTTCAAACTCATCAATGACATCTGTATACGCTGAGGTGTGCATCCAACCAGTCTTCTCGTTAAAGCCCTGGTAGATGAAGAATTGGCCCCACGTCACGGCTCCGTAGGCATTCAAACCTTCTTCGCTCACGGCGTGTACCTCTCCCCTGAAGAAGAAAGACGTGTGAGGGTTGATCAACAACATAGCCTTGCCAGAAGCCGTGTGCTTACCCGAAATGGTAAACCCGTTAGACCCTTTGGGCTCCTCTAGCATACCGGGTTTCAATAAACCGCTGCCCTTAGGAAGATAACCCATTGATTTGTCTGACTCATAAAAAGCCTTTACTCTGGCCGTAGAGATGCTTTCAATATCGCCGCCAATGGACCCTTCACTGAAGTACATGGGCATCCAGGGTTCAAAGCGAGTGAGCAGTTTGGGTTTTACTTCGGGGTGGGTGAGCAAGTAATAATTGATGCCGTCGGCAAAGGCCAGGCACAGGGCCTTGAGCCATTCGGGGCTGCGTTCATAGTTCTGGATGGCTTCTTCCTTGGACATGTAGAGTCGGGCCCTGAGGTCACTGTAGAGCATCTCCTCTCCTTCCACCTCGGCCAGGCGGCCAATAGCCCAGAGGTAGTTGCGCTCCACCCTGTTAAAATCATCCTCACACTGGGCATACAGCAGGCCAAACACCGCGTCGGCGTCTGTCTTGCCATACACATGCGGCACCCCGAAATCATCGCGCACAATGGTTACGCGCGCCGCCTGCTCTTTCCATCTTTTAAGCTCTTGCCCTGATGTAACCTGCTCCCTCACCGAGCAAGAAACTAGAAAAGAAAGCAGCAAGACGAAAGCGGTTATGTTCTTATGAATCTGTCTCATGGAGTGCCAGTTTTAGGTGTTACAATTTAAGTAGAATAGTCAGACATTGTATGCTTCTTCTATGCCAGTTAAAACCGTATGTACATTTAGTCATTAAATATCTAAGCGGACCAGAAGACTGCCTCACGTAGTCACGGGTCAGCATGTATGTTCGGATTTTGCTATCTTACTTACCACTAATCTTGCCTTTATGAAAAAACTCATAGCATTGGCTGTAGGCATAACCCTTTCACTGTCTGCCGCCGCCCAACAAACCCAGAAACCGCCTTTGCACGGCAAGAACTGGATGGCCATTACGGGTAAGCCCTTGGCCGCCACTGCTGGCGCCATAACGTTCCATCAAGGCGGCAACGCGGTAGATGCCGCATGCGCCATGCTAGCCGCTACCTGCACCATGTGGGACGTGTTGAGTTGGGGTGGCGAAACGCAGGCCCTCATCTACAACCCCAAGACCAAAAAGGTAATAGCCATCAATGCCATGGGTGTGGCGCCTACGGGTGCAACCCCTGAATTCTTCAAAAGCAAAGGCTATAATTTTCCGCCGGAGTTTGGTCCTTTGGCGGCCACCACGCCCGGCACGCCCGGCGGACTCATGCACATGCTGGCCAACTACGGCACGCTTAGTTTAGAGCAAGTGCTGGCTCCCGCCATGGACTTGGCGGCGGGTTATCCCATTGACGCGCAAACCGCCAACAGCATTGAGAGGGGCAAAGACAAAATCAAGGAATGGCCGTACAGCAAAAAAGTGTTTTTAACCCATGCCGGCGAGAAACGTGAAGCCCCCGAGGCCGGCGAGATCTTCGTGCAGAAGGATCTGCTCCAGACGCTCACCAAACTGGTAGAGACCGAACGCGCCGCGCTTAAGAAGGGAAAGAGCCGAAAAGACGCCATCCTGGCCGCCTATGACCGCTTCTATACTGGAGACATTGCCCAGGAGTTTGTGCGCGGATCCAAAGAACAAGGCGGCCTCATCACCCTGCAAGATCTGGCCAAATGGAAACCCCTGGAAGAAGAACCCTTAACCGTTAATTATAAGGGCATTGATGTGTACAAGTTACAGCAATGGACCCAAGGCCCCATGCTGCTGCAGGCCTTGAACATCCTGGAGAACTTTGACCTGAAGAAGATGGGCTTCAACAGCGCCCAGTACATACATACGGTGTATCAGGCCATGAGCCTGTCCTTTGCCGACCGTGATTTTTACTATGGTGATTCCAGGTTTGCTCCTGCTGAGCCCATGAAAGGTCTGTTGAGCGATGCCTACGCCAAGCAGCGCGCGAGTCTCATCCAAATGGACAAGAACAACCCGAACATTGGTCCCGGCGACCCTTACCCATTTGAAGGCAAAACCAATCCCTACCTGCAGTTGCTCAAAAACAGAGGCTATGAGATGGACACCACCAAACGCAACTTCGCGCCCAAGCACGACACGCGTAATGAATCTTCCTTAGCCGAATACCAGGAACGCCTGTGGTTGGGTACCACCACCGTTGAGGCCGCCGACAAGAAAGGTTGGGTAGTATCCATAACGCCCAGCGGCGGTTGGTTGCCTGCCACCATTGCGGGTAATACCGGCATTGGCATGAGCCAGCGCATGCAGAGCTTTGTGCTGGATGCGTCCTTGAATCCTTTTAACGTGGTGGAGCCCGGAAAGCGCCCCAGGGTGACTTTGACGCCATCCATGGCCCTGAAAGACGGCAAACCTTACCTTTCTTTCGCGGTGCAGGGCGGCGATACCCAGGAACAGAACCTGTTGCAGTTCTTCTTGAACATGGCCGAGTTTGGCATGACCGTGCAACAGGCCTCTGAGGCGGCCAACTTCAACACCAATCAACTGTGGCTCTCCTTGGGCGGCACCAAAACAGAGGATCGTAAACCCAAACCCGGGCAGATTCTCTTAAATGACACCACCCCCGAGGAAGTGCGCGCGCAACTGAAAAAAATGGGCTACATCATGAGCTTCGATGACCGCACCAGCGGCCCTATCAATGCCATCTATTTGGACTGGAAGCACGGCAGTCTCTGGGGCGGGTCCAGCAACCACGGCGAAGACTACGGCATAGGTTGGTAATCTCCCCTATAACTAATCACAGCTACCTATTTTCAGCCTAGCATAAAAAAGCCTCTCCTGTTGGGAGAGGCTTTTCGTTTAAAGTGTTTGGGCAAAAATTAATTCTATGGAACAGGCTCCCCTTATTCTAACCTTGGCCATAATGCCAGAGGCGCAGGCGTATTTTGACCAGTTACGGAAACAGCACTTCCCCAAGGAACGCAATTTCTTGGACGCCCATCTCACCCTCTTCCATCACCTAACCCTCCCTGAACAGGAACTTAGAGAAACCATCCTGAAAGGATGCCAGCGGCAAGCCAGCTTTCCATTGCAAGTGACAGGGCTCATGCCATTGGGAAGAGGAGTGGCTTTTAAGATAGAGAGCGAAACGCTTACTAACTTGCATGCACAGTTGCAACAGCGCTGGTTCTCATCCTTAACTGCCCAGGACCAACAAAAGCTGAGGCCGCACATCACGGTACAAAACAAGGTAACCCCTGAGGCGGCGAACGCTTTGTTGCAAACCTTAAGCAGCGATTTTCAGCCGTTTGTCACAGTTGCCACGGGCCTTACGCTGTGGCGGTACATGAACGGACCATGGGAGTTGTTGGAGCGATTTGACTTCCAAGGAAGATAGGTAAATCATGTCTTTTAGAAAGAGCCACGCTTTGGTTTAAAGGGACTCATTCTCTTGTGAGGGTTTGATGGCGGCAAACAACACCGGGCTGAAAAACCGAAGGTTCTCTATGACGCACGCCATGTTGTAGAACTTTGCAGGATCAATCTCACCGTTCTCTGCCATGGCCACCAGGATGTTTTCTAGGGCGTCTGCATAATGGGCGTCAAATTCTTGTTCGGTCATCATCAATAATATACCTTTTCTGGAACAGTAACACTTAGCTGCCCGCTATAATTTCATCACTTGGCCCATATGCTTTCGTTTTTTACCTCATTTCCAGAAAACAGGCAAAAAACGAAAGCATATGGAAGTTGAAGAAGCCCCCCTCCTCCCTCTGCTTTCAACAACTCCTCTTCCAGCCCGTAAACCAACAAGCACTATTGAGGCACATAACCACAGGAGATATGGAAAACAGTGGATATTCTTCAGGCAAGTACCACTTGCAGGAGCTAGGTGATAGTCAGTATGAGATTGCTAAAGGCGAGTCAGACATCAGGGGTTGGGACGTGGTGGACCTTCAGAACCAGTTTATAGGCAGAGTGCAGGAATTGGTCTATGACCAAGAGGCGCAGAAGGTGCGCTATGCGGTGCTGGACCTGGAGGGAAACCAAGTGAATCTGGCACTTAGGCTGGTGCTCGTCCCGGTGGGCATGACCGAACTTGAGCTAGAGACCAGGATGGTGATTCTTTCAAAAGTATCCTTATCACAACTGCAGGCTCTGCCTCCTTATGAGCGAGGTCAGTTAATCCAGCAAGTAGAAACCAGAGTGTTGCGGGTGTTCGCGGGAGAACCGTCCATTCAAATTGAGCAAAACAGGAACCAGCCGCTTACCAATACCACAGATATAGTAGGTACTGCACCACATGATTCTGATACCCAGTTTACCGACCAACACTTTCCGCAACAGATACCTTTTGAACACCATTTTACTGACGCAGACTTTGGCAGTTTTAAAGACGGCACTATTGACCTCACAGAAAAAATGGAGGTGGCTACGGTGACAAAAGTCCCTTATGTGGTGGAGGAAATTGAGGTGGGCAAAGAGGTGCAAGTACAAGAAGAGACCATCCATGAAACTGTAAGAAGAACCGAAATGAAAACAGAAAATTTAACTAATCCATTATTACAGCGGGGTCGCCCTTAAAATTTTCCCCTAATTAAAAGTAGCCATTATCTTAAAGCCTGTTCTTTGTCAATTATGACAAAGAACAGGCTTTATCTTTATAGTCTAATCTAATTCAATAAATAATATACATCTTACTAACTAAATATAGTATTATTTACCAACGCAATTTAAATCATTACAAATGAAGCATTCCAATTCATAGAAATGCTTTTAAACACCATCTTAGACACTATTTATTACCTAATCTTCTTCCTATCCTAAATACACCATTGCCACTAATTTATATAAAATACAATTTTTATATTACATTTCCAAACTTCAATAATTCTCCTTCGTTAAGCTGACAAACGGGAAAATGAAATGAATGACATGGAAAATCAAGAGAAGGAACCACTTCATAACAACCCATCCCATCTAAATTCAGATACCTCTCGGGCTCAGGCCACCAATATCACTATTCCGGTGATTGAAGAACGCGTGCAGGTAGAGAAAAGAGTGGTTGAGAAAGGTGCCGTCAGAATCACGAAAGTGGTGAGTGAGCAGGAGGTGCCCATCAACATACCCTTGCTGCAGGAGGAGCATGACATTCAGCGCATACCCGTGAATAAATATGTAGACACCCCACCACCACCCATCCGCTACGAAGGAGACACCATGATTATACCCATAGTGCAGGAGGTAATGGTGGTAGAGAAACGCCTGATGGTAATAGAAGAATTGCACATCACAAAAAATATAACGCAGACCCAAGACGTGCAGCAAGTGAACCTCCGCAAAGAAGAAATTAGGATAGAACGCATCTCCCCTGACGGAACTGATTCTGCGCAGAACCCACTGTAACCTCTGGTCACAGCCCCTTTTTTATTTGTTTATTTTTTCACCAATCAATCTAATATAAAACTATGGCACAGACAGTAATAGGAATATTCGACAATTCAGGAGAAGCACAAAGAGCAGTGCAAGAGTTAAAAGGCCTAGGCATTAGCAATGACCGCATAGACGTATCTACCGGTAGACAAGGTGCTGTTGGTTCTAGCTCAGGCACCACTGGAGCTACCAATTCGCATTTAGGGGACACTCGTGGTGAATCGTTAGCCCATGACGCCACAGACAATGATGGAATTTCAGGATTCTTCAAATCCCTGTTCTCAGATGATGATACTTCAGCCAGAGCTTATTCTAGTGTGGCCAGAACAAGTGAATGCATGGTAACTGTGCATGCCCAAAATAAGGAGGAAGCCCAACGTGCCGCCCGTGTTTTGGACCAGTACGGTTCTGTAGACTTAGACCAGCGTGCCTCTGAGTATGGCTTCAAATCCAGCGGTTGGACAGACAATGCCAGAACCAGCAACACCTCCATTCCCATCATTGAAGAAAATTTAGAGGTAGGTAAACGTGAAGTAGAGACCGGCGGCGCCCGTCTGCGCAGCAGGATTGTAGAGCGTCCGGTAGAAGAAAGTCTTCGTCTGCGCTCTGAGCACGTGCGCGTAGAACGCCATGCCGTGAATAGACCAGCCACCGACGCTGACTTTAACACCTTTAAAGAAGGTGATATTGAAATGCGCGAACGCGCTGAAGTACCAGTGGTTAATAAAAACGCCCGCGTGGTAGAAGAAGTATCCCTGGGCAAAGAGGTAAATGAGCACGAGGAAGTAATCAAAGACACCGTGCGTTCAACTGAGGTAAATGTGGACAAACTTAACAGCGCCACCACAGACCGTGACCGTTTGAACAATGACCCAACTAGAACCAGCGGCCTGGACAATGACCGTTCCACTAACATCTAATTGCATTAAATATTAGAAAGGTTAAGGCGGCTATTGCCAGACGGTAGCCGCCTTTATTATTCCTTCCTGTCATTGGTTTGGCAGGATTTACCCAATCCAGACAAAATAAAACTATGGCTGATTTAGATGTACAACCAAAGAGCGGCAGACCCTGGTGGCTGTGGCTTCTACTCGCTTTAATAGGACTTGCTTTATTATTTTTCTTGCTACGCGGCTGTGACCGTGAGGAAGAGGTAGACACCACCACTACCACCACTGAGACAACCACACAAACCTCTACCGCCGCAGAGGTAGATGATGACGATGACTGGAATAGTCTTGACCTGAACGCCCCGGTGGCCGCTTATGATGAAATCACGGACAAGGACATTGAGGTGCGTGGCAATGAGAACTACGCCGTGTATACCATGGATGAGACCATCCTCTTCGGGAGTGACAAAGCTGCCATTCAACCTGCCGCTGCAGATAAATTGAAACAGGTGGCGGCCTCTATCAACAAACGCTTTGCCGGTGGCCAGGTGCGCGTGTATGGGTATACAGATGCCCAAGGCAGCGCCAGCTATAACAAAGAGCTAGCAGAGGAGCGGACAAGAGCCGTGCAGACCTGGCTGGTGGACAACGGCGACGTGAACAAAGACAACGTCACGCTACACCCCGTTGGTGAATCCAATCCGGTGGCCTCCAATGCCACGGCAGAGGGACGCCAGCAGAACCGCAGAGTGCAGATTGTAGTCCGCAAATCTTAAGCGGCAAGATTCATCACCTTCATTTTTTAATTATTTAAAAACCGTACTGTACCCAGTACCGCAACCTATATACAACTATGGAAAGAGATTATTTTAACCCAAAAAGCAACCTACAAGAACTAGGTGGCAGTGACTATGAGATTGTAGACGATCAGCCTAACATCAAAGGCTGGACCGTAAAGAACCAGCAGGGCCAAACCATTGGCGAAGTAGAGGAGCTTATCTTTGACGTAAACGCCCGCAAAGTACGCTACATGGTGGTGGATTTAGAAGGCAGCATGCTGGATTTGGAGCCACGTGACGTTTTGGTACCCATTGGCATGGCGCAACTGCATGAATCTGATGATGACGTAATTCTTCCGTCTGTGACCGTAGAGCAGTTCAGAGCGTTGCCTACCTATGAGAAAGGTCACTTCGGGCGTGAGATAGAAGACTCTGTCAAGAACGTGTTTGAAGGCCTTGGCGCCGCTGCTGCGGGTGCCGCTGCCGCCGTTTCAGGTGCAGCCCATAAGGCCGCAGACGCCGTCACCGGTGACAATGACCGTGATGATGACTATTACAAAAATGACATGTACTCTGACCAGGCCTTCAAGCAGCGCCGTCCCACCGGCACTGAAGGCAAAAAGTCTATTCCCATCATTGAGGAGAATCTAGAGGTTGGGAAACGTGAAGTGGAAACCGGTGGCGTGCATGTGAGCAGCAGAATTGTGGAGCAGCCGGTAGAGGAGCACGTGCGACTGCGGGAAGAGCGCGTGGTAGTTGAACGCACTCCCGTAGATAGACCAGCCACTGACGCTGACATCAATTCCTTCAAAGAAGGCGAAATTAGCATGACGGAACGCGCCGAAGTACCGGTGGTTAATAAAGAAGCCCGCGTGGTAGAGGAAGTTTCTCTGGAGAAAGACGTGGAGGAACGCGAAGAGACCATCAGAGACACCGTGCGCTCCACTGAAGTGGATGTGGACAGACTAGATGACACTTCTGACCGCACCAGACTGGACTCAGACCGTGACAGAGACGGTGGTTTGGACAACGATAACCGAACCAGAATCTAGTTCATTCAGATTAGTTTATAGGTAAAAAGTCCGGCAAGAAAATTCTTGCCGGACTTTTTTGTGGCTTCTGTTTTTAGGCTCTTTTCCAGAAAACAGGCCAAAAACGGTTCTACTTAATGTATGACAACCTCACTTGCCTAGCACCGCTGCCAAGTCATGCCGGTAGGCCTCACTCAACGGAATTTCCTTGTTGTGGATGGTGACCTGGTGCCGTTCTACTTTGTCAATCTTGTCCAAGGCCACTAGGTAAGAACGGTGCACCCGCGCAAACTTCTCTTGGGGCAGCAGATTAATTGCCTCCGCGAAGGTGCTTCTGGAGAGGTGCTTCACCCCTTTCTCCATAGCAAATGTCACGTAATTGCCGGTGGCCTCCAGATACAGAATCTCGTCAAAACTCACCTTGATTTGCTCGTAGCCCGTTTTGATGTAGATATGGTCGGCGGCTTCTGGCGCATTCCTGAAATTGTACAGCTCATAGGCCTTGTTGCAACCTTTGATGAATCTGGACAAGGAGAAGGGCTTCAAGAGGTAGTCCACCGCGTCCAGTTCAAAACTGGTGACGGCGTGCTCTGAGTAGGCAGTGGTGAAAATGATGAGCGGCTTCTTCTGGAGGCTGGTCACAAACTCAAGCCCCGTAATGTCCGGCATTTTGATGTCCAGAAACACCAGGTCAATGGATTCTTTCTGTAGAAACTCCAGCGCCTTGAACGCGTCAGTGAAGCAGGCCACCAGCTCCAGGTACGGCACCTTAGAAGCCAAAGACCTGACTACTTCTAAGGCCATTGGTTCATCATCCACTGCAATTGCTCTCATGCTCTTCCTCTGTGTTTTCTGTCTCTTTCCTTAAAGCTACGCGAACCGCCGCCAGATTACAAGTCCAGGGTTAGGTGCACAAAAAACTCTTTGGCGGTTTCCCTGATGATGAGGTCGTGGCGCTTAGGGTACAGCAAGGCCAGCCGCTGTTTCACATTCTCCAGCCCCACGCCCGACTTATCCTTTTCAGGGTCCAAATCGCTTTTAGAATGAATGCTGTTGTAAACATCAAAGTAGAGCTTCTTCTGGTCACAGTGCAAGCTCACCCGTATCCAGGACTTGTTCTGCAGACTGATGCCGTGCTTGAACGCATTCTCCACAAAAGGTATCAAGAGCATAGGCGCGATGAACTTCTCTGCTAACACATCCTCAATGTTGGTCTGAATGAGAATGTCTGGCGACGTGGAGGTACGCAGGGACTGCAGCGCAATATAGTTGTTCAGGTACTCTACCTCCCGGGCCAAGAGGATTTTCTGCTGGTGGTTTTCATGGAGCATAAAGCGCATCATGTCGCCCAACATCTGGATGCCCTGCGCTGTGCGGTCGCTGTTCTCCTGCAAGGCGGTACCGTACAAGGTGTTCAAGGTATTGAACAGGAAGTGCGGATTAATCTGGGACCGAAGGAAGTCTAAGTTGGCGGCAGAATTACCCAATTCTTTTTTCAGGCCATGCACCACCTCTTGGCTTTTTGTGTGCCGCACGTACAGAAAATACGCCACCGGGAACGTGAAAAAGAACTGGAAAAACCCGCATATCACGCCCACTGCTATCCCAAAGTCGCCTCCATTACTGAAAATGACGGCTATGAGCGCAGCCGGAAAGAAGGAAAGAAAGGAAAAGAAGACCGAGAATAGCAGATAGCTCAAAAACGGTCTCTTCCTGGATAAGGCATCTGGTATAAGCTTGAAAAACGCAAAGCAGAACAAGGCCACGCTTATAGGACCAATGATGCCCCAGCCAATAATCGCCTCGCCCTCGGCCTCTCCAATGATGAGCAGGAACATGGTCACCATCCAGATGACAATGCCAATGAGGCCGTCGCGGGTCACAATCCGGTACTTTGACTGGATGGCCTCTGAGTTATTGAGCAGGTAAAAAACCGAGATTTTGATAGCGTAATACAACCCGAAGACAAAGACAAACCAGGCCGCCTGCAGGTAGCTTTTCTGGAAGTAGTTGTCTAAGGCCTGGTCTTCAGTAGCAAAGGTATGGAACAGATAATTTTTAGAGTGGGTCTCAATAACGCCAAACAAGAGGCCTAACACGGCAAATACCAGCACCAGGTAAAAGATGGGCAATTTCTTGTTTTCGCCGCCTACTAAATCTGGAAAAACCTTAAAGTTCAGGAACACAAACGTCACATATATCAGGGCGCACTCTGCCAGGTTAGGAAACAGGTAGTTGCCATAATAGTCAAAAGGCGTTCTGTGTTCCTTATATAACTCCTGTAAATAGTTAGACGAGTTATTGGCCATGGAGAAGGCAGCCAAAACAAATAAAATGGTAACCAGCCAGAACTCTAATTTTTTGAACTGCTCCTTATCGTTGAGGATTTCTTTCACGGATGTATTATTGGAAAGTACGGAAAGGTAAATATTTTCTGCCATGCTAGTCTAGTGTTAATGAATCTGAGATAAGCTTATACAAGAATAAGCGCCTTTTCCCTGGCCTGAAACTAAATGTGATGAACCCTTGGAAAAATGTGACGGATGGGAATATCCCGGAAATCTTAATCAAGAGAAAGGTGAAAAACATGGTAAATGAAAGCAAACGCATGAAATTATTTCTCAGCTGAGAGTCAATATTTCTGTGAATCTACTTCCTGGTCATTTTTGACCTGTTTCTAGGAAAACAGGCCAAAAACGAAACCAAGGCAGAGAAAAATCAGGATAATCACGGGCGTGAAATCTAGTTGGGCAGCTTATTCTTCGCTGCTGTTCTTAGCGTCATCATTGCTGATTTTCTTCTTTTTCTTAGGCTGGGGCTTGCCCGTCACCTTGCCAAATTTATAGCTGGCAAGCACGCGCACCTGGCGGTTGTAGATATAATTAGTGCCATTCTGGTCCACAGTAGGTGTGGTAAAGCTATTGCGCTGCTTGAGCCGCTCGTTGAAAGGATTGTCCACGCTCAGGCCAATGCTCCCGTTCTTCTTGAAAATCTCTTTTCTAACGGCAAAGGAATAAGCCGCATTGGCAGAGGCTTTTCCCTGCAAGGTCACTCTTCTGGAATTAAACTCGCCGGTCATCTGCGCGCTGAATCCGTTCTCAAAGGCGTAAGAGGTGTTCAGGTTCAGGCTGTACATCATGCTGGCATTGGCCGCCTTCAGCTCGGCAGAGACGCTCTCCAAGTCCACGTAGAAAACGTTCATGTTGCCGCTTATGCTCCCCTTTTTCAAGAACCGGGCGTTGCCGAACAAACTCATCCCGTAGCTGGCGTTGCGGCCAATGTTCCCGAAGCGGGTATAGTTTACGCCTCCAGCCGTAGGCACCACAAAGGCCTGAATGGAATTGTCGGTCTGGCGCAGGTAGAGCGAGGCGTTCACCGAGATGCCATTTTTGAAGAAAGTGCTGTAGCCCAGTTCATACGCATTGGTGATTTCGGCCTGCAGATTAGGATTGCCCACTTGAATGTTGAACGTGTCGGTGCGGTTCTCAAACGGGTTCAGGTAGCCCAACTGCGGCCGCTGGATGCGCTTGGTGTAGTTGAACTTGACCGTTTGGCTTTCACTCAGCTTACTAGAGATGGCCAGACTTGGGATGAAGTTGCCGTAGGTCTGTTTTACAGAGGTGTTGGTAGAGGCAAAGTCCCCGTCTACCTGCGTCATCTCATAGCGTGAGCCCAATTTAAAGGTGTACTTCTTGTTCAGGCTGAATTCATAGGTGGCATAGGCTGCCTCCACGTTCTGGTTGTAAGAGAAAATGTCTGTTCTGTTGGGCACTACGGCAAACGGCGCATCGGCCGGACTGGCCAGCAGGAACTGATAGTCACTTTCCACGTAGCGCAGAATGGCTTTGGCCCCCATTTCCAACAGGTGCTTATTCTTAAACGGGTGCGTGTAGTCTGCCTGCAACGTCTTCTCATCATTGTAGGCATCGTTCAGGAACTGCTCCCGCGTCACCAGCTGGCGGTCCTGGTTTTGGATGTCCGCGAAGTTGAAGTTCTGGCGGTCGCTTCGGCTCAGCAATCCCAGAATACTCAATTCCTGTCCAGGATTAGCCAATTGTTGGGTAAAGTCCAGGTTGATGTCATAGTTGGCGTTGTCAAAATCGCTTTTATTGATTCTGGTATTGGCCAGGGTAGTACCGTTGGTGAGGTACTGCGTGGAGGCCTGGGTGGTGGTGTAGGTAAACTCTCCGCCTTGGAATCGGATACCCCCTGATATGCTGCTCTTGGGCGTCAAGTCATAATCCAACCCAAACTGGTAGAGCTGGAACAAGCCTTCGCGTTTTCCGTCCATGACCTGGGTCAGGCGGTCCAGTCCTTCAATGCCTTTGTATTGGGTTTCGCGGGTGCTCTCCGTCGGGTTGTTGCGCCATTGGCGCCCAGCGGCCCCGTTGAAGCCAAACTTGCCTTTGCGGTAATTGAGGGTCCCGTTCATGTTGCTGATGCGGTTGCCGTACCCGGCGTTCACTATGCCGTTGATGCCTTGCAGGCTGTTCTTCTTGGTAATGATGTTGATGATGCCTGCCGTGCCCTCAGCGTCATACTTTGCGGATGGGCTGGTAATCACCTCCACACTCTTAATCAAATCTGCGGGAATCTGGCGCAGCGCGTCTGCCACGCTGGTAGCCATCATGGCGGATGGTTTGTTGTTGATGAGCACGCGTATGTTGGAGCTCCCGCGCAGGGACACGTTGCCGTCCATGTCCACGGTCAGACCCGGCACCTTCTTAAGCACTTCGCTGGCCGAGGTTCCGGCGTTGGTGATGTCTTTTTCGGCGTTGTACACCAGGCGGTCCACTTTGTCCTCTACCAAATCCTTCTCTCCTGTCACCGACACTTCCTGCAACACTTTAGAATCAGATTTCAGTGAAATGGCACCCACGTTCACTTCGTCTTTGTTGCCCAAAGAGATGTCTTCCACTGACTTGGTTTCATAGCCCAGAAAACTCACTAACAGCTTGTACTGTCCGGCGGCTAGGCGGGTCAAGGTGAATTTTCCCTTATCGTCTGAGATGGTGCCGTCCACTGTTTTGCCGGTGGCTTTGTCCACTAAAGATATAGTGGCAAACTCCACGGGCTCCTTGCCGGCCTCATCAAGGACCACGCCAGCAATCTTACTGTTACCTTTGGGAGCGGTGCTACCAGCTAAAGGAGAAACAACCGTAGCGGCAGGTTTGGAGGGCGGGGCTTGGGCTGACACCTGCTGGGTTGCCAATAAGCCCGAAACGGCTAAGAGTACTAACTTTTTCATAGAATACTTTTTGAGGTGGCTAACTGAACATTGCACATCACTTATTGGGTGGTCAGGCCTTACCCTTGATGGGGCGTAGGTTTGATTGCCGGAGGGTGTGTGCGGTAAGTGATTCAAGGTTAGCCAGCTTTGAAGGCATCCTAAACTAAATGTGACGAATCCCAGAGAAAATGTGACCAATGGGCAAATCCGGTATTTTCAGAAGGCCGTTACAGATTCATGCATCTTTTAAAGCTTCCTGCGTATATAGCCGTTAAGGTATATTTTCCGTTAAAGCCCTAGTTTCTGTCTGATTTCCGGAAAACAGGCCATAAATGGAATCTGGCAGGTAACTAGGTTCACTGGACATTCTGACTGGAAACTAGAGAACAGGGCCACGATTACATCCTTGGGTAATAGAGTGTCTAAAGCTAGCGTTCTATCCATGGTCAACCTTCATCAGGAATCTTAGTAAGTACACATGAACATGAACAGCAAAATCTATAAAGCACCCTTCCTTGGTACTACCCTTCCCCTGCTCTGCCTGGGGTTGGCGCTAATGACCACCGGATGCTTTGAAAAAAAGGGAGCCCGCGAAGAAACGGAGACCACCACTACAGAGGAAGCCTCCTCGCGTGACCAAAAGGAACCCTCCGCCACAACCCCTGAGCCAGCACCCGTAGCCAACACCAAAGTAGACGTAGACATTTACCTGGAGGTGTCCAACGGCATGAAAGGCTTTATGCCCCCTCCCGCCGCCGACAAGGAGCCCACCACGTTCCAGAACCGGTTGACCAAATTGATTTCTGAGGTGCAGGATGGCGTGCACGTAGATGACAAGCGCTTTTACTTGGCCAAACAAGACAATGCTGGCAGACCCGTACTGGATAGCGTTTCATACAACACTCTAAAACTGACCATTGTCAGCGGCATCAAAGACAACGTGTTGGGCACTCCCCTGCCAGACATGTTGCAGGCCGCCTTGTCCAACTCCACCAAACGTGGGGCCTTGAGCGTGGTGGTCTCTGACTTTATCCATGGCCCAGACCCTAACAACCCCGGCCAGTTTCTGTCTTTGGACGCCGACATCAGGAGCAGTCTAAAACAGGCTGAGCATCAGGATTTGGTAGTGGCGGTTTTGGCGGAGGCATCGCCGTTCTATGGCAACTATTACCCGGCTGTGAAAAAGCCGGCGGTTAAGCAGACACTATCCGGGCAGGAGATTCCGTTCTACATCTGGGTGATTGGCAAACAGGACGAGGTGCAGACGTTCACCAAAAAAGTATTGCGCAACCTGCCGGCCCAGCAAGCGTATTTCGGGTTTTCATATGCCAGCGTGCCGTATTCAGCCGTCCTTAAAGCCAATGCCTTCAAGCCCATGGGCGTGGTGTACTGCACCAGCCGAACCGCTGAAACGTGTACCACTATAAATCTAGCGCCAGAAAATAAAGAGCCGGTGGAGTTCACCATCGGGCTGGACTTGAGCAATTTACCGGCCACCATGCAGTCAGCGGACTACTTGAAGCAGAACCTAAAGCTGACTACCACCGGTGGCAAAGCGTCTATTGGCACCATCCTTGTAGCCAATGAAGATACCAAGTCCGCACCGGGCGTGTCTCAGTTTACCCATTTCGTGCGGGTAAAGGTGCCTCAGTTGACGGCCAACACCGGTTCCATCACGTTGAATTTACCACAAGCGGTACCGTCCTGGATAAGTCAATGGTCCACGGGCAATGACAACAATCCGGCGTCAGCGCCCAGAAAAACGTACCAGTTCAATAAGATTATAGACGGCGTGCAGGCGCTCTATAGAGATAAAAGTGAGTTTGTATTTAGTGCTACAATGAAGTTTAACAAAGAAACCAACTAAGGATGATTCAGAATTTCTTCTCCGGGCTGTATGAGCTTTTCTTGGGCCGGCCCATGCCAGCCAGTTTCACCAATGATTACCGCGAGGTGGTGTTCCCCAACACCGGTCTCATGCTGTTCATCATCACGCTGGTCATGGTAGTGCTCTATTATTATGTCTTGAACCGCGCATTGAGCACCGGTTTCTACAAGCCAAGACACTGGTACATTTTTTTGGCCATCAATGCCATCATTGCCTTCATCATCCCTATTTCTCAGGTGAGCGGCGCCGACATTGATACTCATTCTTACACCTACACGTTTGCCTTTGTAAACGCGGTGCTCAGCTTAATCCTGTTTTTCATTTTCTCCCTATTGCTTAAAAAGGGAAGTGTCCAGGCTTGGACTACTCCCATGAAATGGCCCCACACTAGATAATTATGGCAAAACTTTTTGTATTCGGAATTGGCGGAACGGGTTCCCGAGTGATTCGCTCGTTGGTGATGCTCATGGCCGCCGGTGTCAAAATCAAGAACTGTGACAAGATTGTGCCCATCATCATTGACCCAGACACGCAGAACGGGGACATGAATCGCACAGTAGAACTGCTTAAAACCTACAAGCACCTGCATGACCAGCTGGGCAAGCGCGAAGAGGGTTTTTTCCATACCAACATCAGCACGCTTTCCAGTATCTCCGGCGACGGTTCCTCTAAAGTAAGGGACTCATTTGTGTATGACTTTGGCGGCATCAACAAGCCGTTCAAAGACCACGTAGGCTACAACCAATTGGAAATTGACTCCCAGGCGCTGGTAGACTTATTGTTCACGCCAGAGAACCTCAACAACAGCCTGGATGTGGGCTTTAGAGGAAGCCCCAACGTGGGCAGTGTGGTCTTGAACGAGATTATTGAATCTCCTGAGATGCGCTTTTTCGCGTCTAATTTTCAGGCCGGCGACCGCATCTTCTTTGTGAGCTCCATCTTTGGCGGTACCGGCGCAGCTGGCTTCCCGCTGTTGCTGAAGAACTTCAAAGACCAGCACTCTACCTTGCCCAATGCGTCTAGTTTGAACTCGGCGTTGACAGGAGCCATGGTGGTGTTGCCGTACTTCACACTGGAGCAACCAGCCCCGGGCGTGGACGCTGACTTTATTGACTCCAACACCTTTACTACTAAGGCCAAGGACGCGCTTTCTTACTACCAGAACCACCTGACTGGGGTGAACGCCACCTATTACATGGGTGACACGCCAGACCGTCCGTTGGAGAACAACCCAGGCCGGGCTAGCCAGAAAAACGACGCTCACTTGGTAGAACTTTTGAGCGCGCTTTCCATCATTGACTTCATGGACTACTCAGACAATGAGTTGACGGGTAACTCGCATTACCATGAGTTTGGCTTGCGTGAAGACGTAGACAATGTACAGTTCTCGCATTTGGACACCGAGACCAGAGACCGTATTGCCAAGCAGTTGATTCGCTTCCATTACTTCGCCCGCTACTACGCCAACCACGTGCCGGACGACGCGCAAGCGGCCTACGCAAAGGGTGTTGACTTAGGAGGTGCCATGCGCAACGAGCCTATCTTCAAGGAGCTGAACAAGTTCCTGAACAGCCCAGACATTGGCTATGAGGCCTGGTTGAAAGAATTAAGCCGGATGGAGCGCACCTTCTCTGCCTTCCACCTTCATGAGACCGACTTCAACCGCATGGTATCTGACAAGCAGGTAGAGACTGGTTTCCTGAATAAAGGCATCTCGCAAGGCGCGTTTGTGAAAGAGTTAAACCGCGCCTCAGAATCCATCTCAGACCGCGAGGCCTTCAAAGCCACCATCAAAGCCTTTGAGATAGCTACTAATAATTTGGTAGAAGAGAAGCTTAAGTATTCTTGATAAAAGGGATTGGGATTAGTAGGGATTGTCCCCTTGAGGGGACTTTAGGGGTGTAATCGTTGGAGAGAACGTTTGCAATGTAAACACCCCTCTACGCTCCCCTCAAGGGGAGAATCACCTTATAAGAATCATCCCCCTACCCCCTTCAAAGGGGGACGAAGAAGTAGCAAATCTTCTTAGCAGAAGTAACAATTCTTCCTGATGGAAGAAATAAACAAAAGGAAAGAAATAGAGGCCATCCCCCAAATTCGTTTTTGGCCTCTTTTTCTGAAAACACCTTAAAAACAGATTGATTTATGCCGAAAGTACTTCGACTTCATAAGACCGGTTCTAACGTAGAAGGTTGGGCAAAAACTAGCCAGATTACCAGCACGGAGATAAAAGACATCACCGACGGTGCCGGTGGCAGAGCCCAGAAAATCACCGCCTCCATCCCTACGCCTTTCGCGCGCATGCACTTGTTTGAGACCGCCTTTGACTTTGTCAAGCAAGGCGTCTCCAGCACCCCCAACAGCATCTACCATAAGTTTGTGACCCACTTCTGGGACTTGTGGGAACTGCTCTACAATCACCAAAGCTACGCCCAGGGCGGTAACAAGATTGTTATTAGACGTTGGAACAAGCAACAGCAGTTGCATGCCATGCAGTCCAACCCTAACACGCAATTGTTGGGCAGAACGCTGGAGCTGTTCATGAACGACCCCAAGTTTAAAGGTGTGGATGATTTGTTCCTTTTTTATCTGGAATCTACGGATGGACGGGGTAACAAGCACATGCAGTTGTTGGGTGGTACTTCGCCGTTCACCTTCCTGTTTGTGTCTCCTAACGTGCAACCGCTTTCCATCAATAGAGCGCAGAATGTGGGTGTGTACTTTGACAACAACTTCGTGTCATTGAATGACCGCGAGCGTGATTTCAAAGAGTACGTACACAAGCTGTTCGTGTCTAACCCGGCGTACATCCAGGCCTTCCCGGCGGTGTACAATGCCTTGGATGAAGCGGTGTTAAAAAGCATCTCTATGTCTGGGGTGATGGGCCAGAATGCGGTCATCAATGACTATTTGCCCTTGGTGGATTTACAGCAGAACCCGGTGCACGTGGGCCACTTGAACTTCCTAGTGAAGAAAGACCAGACCGCGGTGACCAGCAGTGACTTGTTCCTGCGCCCTACCAACAATCTTTTCCAGGGAGACCGTCCTATCGTGCTTAAGCCAGACTTGCGTTTGGCCCCGCACGTGAAGTATGTAAACAACCTGGCTTGGCCGACCAACACGCAGGTGGGCTACTCAGATGAAAAAGAAATCCCTGCGCGCTCGTTGCCGGGCGTGGGTTTCAACTACCCGTACCTTACCATCAATGACCTCTTGCAAGAGACCATTGTGCAAGTGCCTTACGAGGTAAACACAGACCGTTTCTACAGCGGGACCGTCTTGTACCAGCCGGGTGTCACTGAGAAAGTCTTCAACTACCTGTTGCCTATCACCAGCACGTACTTTGATTACTTTACACCTGAGGATTTGGCCAATCACCTCACGTTCTATGTAGACGTGAACCATGTCCGTGTGACCTTGTCTATCCCGACAGAGCATGGCCCGGTGGTGTATGAGCGCAGTTACTATGACAACCCGCTCAACTCCAGAGACCCACACGGGCAGATTATTCCAGAGAAAGGCCACATCCTGAAATCACGCGTGGGCATAGGGGTGTTCCCGTTCTACAAGTTTGTGGACGCGCCTACTTACAATGACTTCTACAAAGTGATGCTGGTAGACGAGGACATTGACCCACTCTTGGTGAACAGAAACCATACATTGAACTTCTATGTAGGCGGACGCCAACTGGACGCCAGTGGAGGGTTCATGTCGGCTACGTCCCAAAGACGGACCAAGAAAAGCAACAGCAGTGCCGGTAGTACTTACTATGAAATAAGGGGCACGCACTTTGACTACGCTGAGCTGACGCACCAAGGCGTGGATGTGACGGGCAAGGCGCTGATTGTGCCTAAGTTCCAACAGATGCACCAAGGTATTCAGAGCTTTACCTTTGCCATTGACTTCGGGACGTCCAATACGCACATCGCCTACACCGCCGGTGCTAACCAGGCCCCGAAAGAGTTCTCCATCACGGCCAATGACTTACAGTTGGTGATGCTGAACAAGCCTTCAGAGGACGCGTCTTTGACAGATTACCAGCGTTTCCATAAGCGTGGCTTCGGGCGTTTATTTGCGGTGGAGACCTTGCTGAAGCGTGAGTTTATTCCGTTGATTATCGGCTCGGGTGGGTCGCTTTACTCTTTCCCTACCAGAACGGCTACCTGCGAGTCTATTGACTTTGAGAACCAAATTCCAAGCTTGTTCGGAAACATCAACATAGGCTTCTCCATCAACACCGAAGGCACGCACCAAGACCAATACAAGCAGAGCTACCATACTGACTTGAAGTGGAGTGAGACGCTGTCCAATACCGGCAAGCGCCGGATTGAAGCCTTCTTCACCGAAATTATGTTGCTCATCAAAAACAAAGTAGTCTTGAACCATGGCAACGTGGCCAACACCAAAGTGGTATGGTTTGCGCCGTTGAGCTTTGATGACTACTCGCGCAACATGTTCCAGAACGTATGGGACGGCGTGTACCAGACGGTGTTCAAAAACGGAAGAAACACGGCCTGCATCACAGAGTCTGTGGCACCGTTCTACTTCCTGTCCAGAACCGGTGTGGTAGTGCCTAGCCAAGATGAAAACCTGATTAACGTAGACATAGGCGGTGGTACTACAGACGTGCTGTTGTTCACCAACCGTAAGCCTTCGCACAGCGCATCCTTCCGGTTTGCTGGGAATGACCTGTGGGGCGATGGCTTCGCCTCTGTCAAGACCAGCAAAGACAACGGTTTGTTGCAATACGGTGTGTCCCATATCATGCAGATTCCTTTGTCTGAGGAAGGCAAGGAATACAAGAAGTTCCTGGAAACGGCTTTGGACAACCCAGACTTCGGGTCCGCGGACATTACCAGTTTGCTGTTTAGCTATGACCGTGAGTTAAATTACAGCTCTCAGTTGTTGCAGGCGCGTCAGCTTAGACTGATGTTCTATCTGCACTTCGGGGCCTTGATGTACCATTTGGCACAGCTTACCCAGTTGTTGGGCACGCAGGTTCCGCGTTACATCTGCTTCTCGGGTCAGGGTAGTTTGTACATCAAACTCTTGGCCGCGGGCACCAACTTCACCAACGTGGAGCGTTATGCTAAAACCATCTTCCAGAAAGTGACCGGCCAGGAAGCGCCTAGCAACTTCAAGCTGGTGTTGGTGGACAATCCTAAGCAAGTGACGGCCAACGGTGGGGCCATGGCCTTGGAAGGCGCCAACCTTTCTGACTTGACAGATATTCCAATCATGCGCCCAACAGGTGCCGTGGCTGGGGAAGATGCCATGAAGTCGGTGAATAAGAGCCAGATTTCGTCTACGCTCAGAACCGAGGTGTTGGACAACGTCATGAACTGCTTGACGCTTTTGTTGGACGATGCCGATGTGGCTCCTCTGATGCGCTCTATGGGCGTGGAGGTAGACCCGCACTGGGTGCTCAACTTCATGCGCAACAACATCCAGGACAGCTACACCATGGTCTTGGAAGAGACCCTGCGCGGACTTTCTGACCGTGAGCTCATCCCAGAGACCATGTTCTTTATGCCATTGAAGCAGTCACTGTACTTGCTATCTAAAGAACTGTACCACCAGCAGGTGGGTGCCATTGTATAAATTTAAAAAGACCGCCGGTGCTGGAGAAAAGCACCGGCGGTTTTAGTATCCTCTAACCATTAAAACATTTGGTATGACTATACCTCTCATCATAGCAATTGTGGCGGTTCTGCTAGCCGGCTTCACCTTCTTTAAAGTAAGCGGGCTCTTGCATAGAATCAGCTCACTAGAAAAGAAGAACCGCGAGTTGGAGTCTGGCCTGAAGGGACTGGAAAACAACTTCAAACGGAACAACCCAAGAAACCCACAGCAGGAAAGCCGTCCAGAGCGCGGAAACCAACCCAAACAACCTCAACAGGCCCAGCCTGCCAGAGGACAGCAACCGGCGCCAGAGCAGCGCCAGAAACAACAGCCTCAGCAAAACGCCAGACAACAGGCACCTCAGCCTCAACAGCCACCACAGGAGCGTCAGCCGAAGCAAGCTCAGCCACAGCCTCAACGGGCCCCGCAAGAACCCAGAGCCCGTCAGGAAGGTCAGGCTCCGCAACAACAGCCAAGACAGCCTAGAGAGCCACGTCAACCTCAGGAAGGACGACAGCCCCGCAACCCGCAACAAGGCCAGCAACCAGCCCAACCACTAGACGGTGACATGGGGCAACAGCCAGCCCGTGTGCAACAGCAACAACCGCAACAGCGCAGAAACGAACCTAGAAGAAGAGATGGCATGAACCCACAAGACCAGAACTCGTCCTCAGATGAGAACAGACCTATGCAGAACCCCATGGTGGGCGGTGGCATGGTTGGTGATGATTTGTTGAACGAATTGTCCCAGCCCCAGCAGGCACCGCAGGAGCCGGAGTCTCCTATCAGGTTTGCCATCATCCCGGAGGACGGCGTCATCAAAACGCACCAACTGCAAAAGCGCCCCGACTCTGACAGCTACCTGGAAATTGACACCCCGCAGGAAGGCAGTACCCAAACCCGGTACCGCTTTAACCTGGCCGGCAACCACGCCTTCGTCATCTCACAGGGCATGGACCGACTTGAGAACGCTTTCAACTTTGAGAAGCCTTCTAACCGTATGGTGACCAGAATTGTACAGCAAGGCGATGGTGTTTTGACCAGAACCGGCAGTGGCTGGAAGATTCAGGAAAAAGCCCGCATTGACTTTAGTTAAACAGCCTTTCTTTTACCCAATTTCTGCCATTTTGGAGTAGAAGAATTGAATCCGTTTTCAGGCTGTTTTCCAGGAAATAGCCCGAAAACGGATTCTTAGTTAAATCTGGCAATTTTTAGGTACATTCATTGGCTACATCAGAAGTTCTTTCCTGATGGCTAATTCTGAAATAAATGAGAATTATAACTGAGGCGATTAATACCGAACCTATGCATTCTGTCACAAAACAGGATGTCCTTACAGTTCTTAAGTATGTCCCTAAAGATTGGATTGGCCTTAAACATACTTTTCTTATTTCTGCCCAAAAATTTGATAGCTCTGGCTGGAATCGACCTGTGATTTTAAATCAAACTACCTTTAGAATCTTATCACGTGGCTTACCTAAGCAACAAGTAATAAAAGAACTATTGTTAGAGATAGCCATTAATCCTACTCAAACTTACCCAAAGAAACTTCACATTTTAGAAAAGGAACAAAGGCGTAAATTGGAAGAAGTAATTCAACCCTTTTATGAGAAGATTTTAGCTGAATTATAATTCATTCTATCTAGAGGACATTTTGTATTAATGAGAAGCAAACCTTGATTTCACGTTGAAGCCTTTTTTAAAACGGTCACTGTCAATTCGTTTTTGGCTTAGTTTTCAGAAAACAGCCTAAAAACGAAGCAAGAAAATCAAACAATCCCGCAATCTTCCTTCAGTGACACTACCCAAACCAACCTCCTTTCCATGGAAGTAATATTTATCTTAGAAGCCCTTTTGGTCCTGGTCATCATTGGCTACCAATGGCGCGTGTACATGGCTAACCGTCGCAAGATTGAGACCATAGAAGACCTTTTCCCAGATGAGTCAAGGCTGTCTGTTCAGCGTGCGCCCTTGGACGGCTCGGTGCCAGACAAAGTAGCCTCTATCTCACAGGAACAGCTCTGGGAGCAGTTGGTCTATGGCAAAGATTTTAGGGAAGGCTCGCCTAGCAGTCCGGTCATTAAGCGCATTGTGGCTGTTGATTCTGAGGAACTGCACATATCTGCGCAGGACGAAGCCAATCCTTTTTACACAGTTCCCATTGCGCAATTCAAGCAGTCCGTTCAGCAGGGAAACATCTTCTTAGAAGAGCATATTCAGGCCAACAAACTGGCTCAGAAACCTTTGGCTAAATCAACTGAAACCACCGAGCTAATTCACGCGCAAAACCCGTCCTCGGTTTTCCAGAAGATACTCAAAAGCACCAATGAGTATCTGCGCCTGAACAAAGGTGCCGCCGCTGATTTTACCATTCTCAAGGACGTAGCCGAGCGGTATTCAGATTCCTTGGACGAAGAAGTGCAATCCACCATTTCCACGCCCTTGTATGTCGGTTTACTAGGTACTTTCTCTGGGGTCATCATCGGTCTTTCCAGCTTGGTGTACACCGGGTTAAGAAGCGCCACAGCAGACGAAGGCTCATTTATCACGGACCAAAATATTCCTTCTTTCCTGTTTGGGGTGCTCATTGCCATGGCCGGCAGTTTCTGCGGTTTGCTTTTGACCATGATGGGCAACAACGCCCTTAAGAACGCCCGAAGCCTGCGGGACAGAAACAAAAACGAATACTACACCTTCCTGCAAACGCACCTGTTGCCAAAGTTGAACAGTGACATGGCCGCCAGTCTGGGTAACCTGAAATCCGTGCTGGACTCGTTCAACAAAGACTTTCTGGACAAGATTCTGGGTTTCCGGCCCATCGTGGAAACGCTCACGGATAACATCAGCACCCAGAAGGAATTCATTCAGCGACTAGACGAGATTGGCTTCACGCAGATGGCCAACGCCAACCTGCAGGTATTTGACAAAATCAAGGAAAGCGAACGCCTGTTCATGAACTTCCTGCAGTACCAGGAGGCGTTGAATGAATCGGTGCGCAAGGGCGGAGAATTGACGCAGAACATCTCACAGGTGCTAGGTAGATTAACTTCTCTGCAAGAAGGTTTTGATAGATTACCGGGCTACTTGAAACAGCATGATGAATCCATTAGACGGCAAGTGAATTTCTTCTCAAAGCATGAGGAGGAACTGGACAACATTGCCAACCGCACCGAACAGTATTTCGATAAAGCGTCATTGCGTTTGACAGACCTGATGCAGGCCCGCTTACAACACCAGGAGCGCGATGCCCAGAACGCCTATGAGAAGTGGCAGGAGCATTTCAGGCGTCTGAACGAGGACAACCTGTACCAGCGCATTTTGGAGTACATGCAACCGTTCAAGAACCTCAACAGCCAGCAGGACACGCTCAATAAACAACAGGCAGAACTGGCCCAGGAAATCAAGCAAACCAATGACGCTCTGTTGCGCAAACTGGAAACCGACACGCAGGTCCAGCAGGCTCTATTGCAACAATTGGCCGTCTTGAATGACAACGTAGAGCGTACCCTGGAGCCGGGACCGATAAAGGCCGCCATGGGCAAAATCTTCGGGAAGGGACAGATAAACAGACGCCGGCCGTAACCTACCATGAACAAGGAAAACAAAGACTTTTTCTGGCCCAGCTACGTGGACCTCATGACGGTGCTCTTCCTCATCATGCTGGTCTTGTTTGTGCTCAGTTTCAAGATGTTCACTGATAAGGATTCTGAGAACCGACGCAACATTGCCCAGCTCAAAGTAGAGGTGCAGGAAAAGCGCAAGCTAGACGAAATCAAGGAAGCCCTCTCCCGTTTGGATAGCCGCTACTTTCAGTACAACGAGCGCTACAAACGGCATGAGCTGTTGGTGGACGTGTTGTTTGCCCAGAGCAGTGCCACGATTCCGCAACGGTCCTTGATGCCTTTGCGCCGTGCTGGCGAAGAACTCAGCAGTGTGTTAAACTCTGTACAAGGCGCTGATGTGAAATACTTGATTGTGATTGACGGCCGCGCCGCCTCCTTTCCTCAGGGTGACCCCAGAAACGCTACCCAAAGGGAATATGCCTTGGAACTGAGCTATAAACGCGCTCTGGCACTCCTCCAATTCTGGCGTAGCGCGGGCATCCGTTTCCCCAAAGACCGCATCGAACTCATCGCCTCGGGCAGTGGCTTTGAAGGCGCCGGCCGGACTGGTGATGTACGGGACAGACGCTTCGTGATTCAGATTCTTCCGAAGGTGGGGACGTTGACGACCACATCTGTATCAAAATAGCTTTAATATTTAATATACTTCTTGCCAACTCTCATTACTTACCTTTGTTTGACCTTTATACTTTATTAAATGAAAAAAGCATATCTATCTCTTTTCTTGGCTCTGTTCATATTTACTTTCAGCTTAAGTTCAACCGCCCAAGAACTTACTTCGAGCATGCCGACTCAAGATTCAACTAAGGTTTATTCAAAAGAAGAAGTAGACGCACAAGCATTCTTTGCGCCCAAAAAGAACTCCAAAAACGATTTATATAATTTAATGCGTTTTATCAGCAAGGAATATAGGTTTCCTGGTGCGGCTATAAGATATGGCTTGTCAGGAGACGTACTTTTATTATTCACTGTAGATAAACAAGGAAATCTTACTGACTTCAAAGTAGACAAACCAATGTACCCAGAAATTGAAGCGGAGCTAATAAGAGTTGTTCAACTTACTAGCGGCCAATGGAAGCCTGCAATGAAAGATGACAAGGTGGTTAACTCGATGTTTACACTCCCATGGAAATTTTCTGTAAGATAAAATCCTTATTAATTTAGGATTCTCTGTTCCACAACGCTTTAAGCTACTTTAAATAATTATTCTGCACACAAAAAAGCGTCCCTCTATTTTTAGCCTGTTTTCTAGAAACCAAGCCAAAAATGAAGGACGCCTTTCCCATTAAACCAAATGATGTCTATGTTCTGTTCAGCTCGTCTGGGCTGGTGGTTTTGCGTTGCTCTACCTTCTGTCCTTTGCTGAATTTGTAGCGAAGCGTCACGCCCAACGTGCGCTGGTAGAGGTACTGGTCAAAGTTGTTGATGTTCTGGCCAATGGTAGTGTCAAAGCGTAAGCGGTAGCTTCTGAAGATATCGTTCACGTTCACGCTCAGGTCCAGTTTCTTGTCCAGGAAGCTTTTCTTAAGACCAGCGTGCACCCACCACATGGCACCTACCTTGTACAGACCTGAGACTCCTGGTCCACGGCCTGCGGCGTTCACTTCCAGCTGAATGCCCATGGGTAGCAGAATGTTGTGGCTTGACTGGAGCATGTACAAAAACTGAGAGTTGACCACACGCTGGTTGTTGTTATCAGAGTTCAGCTGACCATCTGTGTTGGTCAAGAACGTGTACTCATTATAGGACAGCGTGAGCGTGTTGTTGGTGTCCCAGTTCTTCATGATTTTAATGGGCGTGATGGCCGTCATGCTCACGTTCTGTAAATCATCCACGTTGCCGGTGGTATAAATGGTGGTCGCGTTCTCAACGTCCAGATACGGCAACTCAGACATCACGTCCTTCACGTACTGGTAGTTGAGCGTCAAGATGTAGTCTTTCCTGAACGTCTGCGTAATGCCCACGGCGTGGGTGTATTGCGGGCGCAGTTGCGGGTTACCCGTGGTGTAGGTGAATGGGTCACGGTAGCTGATGAACGGGTTCAGGTTGCCATAATTGGGGCGCTGAATACGGCGGCTATAGTTGTAGCCAATCTGATAGTTCTCGCTTACCTTTTGCTGCACAAACAAGGTGGGGAACAGGTTAAAGTAGCTTCTTTCATTTACCTGGTTCATGGTAGGAGACTCACCGGTAGACTCGGTCTTCTCACCTCGTAAACCCGCCTGCACCTGAAACTTTTCGCCAAACTTGTTACTGTAGGTCACATACCCCGCGTAGATGTTTTCGTCATAGATAAAATGGTTGGTTCTGTTAGGGTCCAAGACCAGTCCGGTGTTGTTGAAGTAAAACCGTGAGTCATTGTCAGATACCACGCGGCTGGCTTTAGCGCCTAACTCAAACTTGCTTATTTTATTCAAAGGCTTGACAAAGTCAATCTTCCCGGAGTAGATGTCAAAGCCGTTGTCGGTGTCGGTGTACAGGAAATCCTGGGTAGTAGGGCGGCTTGCTTCGGATAGGTCAGTGTAGTAATTGTAAAAGTTGGAGTGGCCGGCGTTGGAGATTTTCACGAAGTCAAAATCAGCTGAGAGCGTAGTGCCCACCGTGTCTAGCTTTCCTTGGTAGTGGACATTGTTGGTAAAGCTCCTGAACCGGTTGGTCAAGAAGTTATTGGCGTTGATGAACGTCTCAGGGTTCTGCCGGTTATCTCCCATATAAGAGTCGGTGATAAAATCCACCCACACCGTGTTCTGGTTGAAGGCGGTCAAAGCGCCCACGCTGTGCTTGTCATTGATGCTGTAGTCGGTACCAATCCGGAAGGTGGGCGGACCCTGGTTTTTGTGCTGACCGTTGGCCGTCTGGTCAAAGTAGATTTTACCGCCCTCGGCGTCATAGACGCGCTCAAACGTCCCTTCGCGGTTGCCTATGCGCTGCATCTGGTCAATGCTGGCAAAGGAGTTCCACTTGCCGGTCTTAAAGTTGATGTTGCCGCCCGTAGAGTAGCCGTGCTGTTTAAAGTTGGTGTTGTAGGTGCCGTACACGCTCCCGTTCAGGCCCTGTATCTCGTTCTTCTTCAGGTTGATGTTGAGAATACCCGCCGTGCCCTCGGCGTCAAACTTAGAGGTGGGGTTGGCGATGATTTCAATGTTCTTGATGTTCTCCGCCGACATTCCCTCTAGCACGGTCCGCAAATCAGAAGGCGATAAGTACGTCAGTTTACCATCCATCATCACGGTCACCCCGCCCCTACCATTCAACTGAATGTTACCGTCCTGGTCCACAAACACCCCCGGCGACTTGGCCAGTACGTCATAGGCGGTTCTACCCGCGGCCAGCGCCGTACCTTCAATGCTCACCACAATCTTGTCGGCCTCCTGCGTGATGGTAGGACGCAACGCCTCTACCTTCACCTCTTTCAATTGCTTGGCTGAGGACGCCAGTCGCACGTTGTTCACCGTCACCTGGGGCTTGTCTGGTGTAATGCTCACGCTGGGGTAAGTCTTGGTTTGATAGCCAATAAAACTGAAGGCCAAGGAATAGTCACCCACCGGCAAACCGTTGAAGGTGTACCTACCTTTCTCATCGGTGATGGTACCGCCCACCGACTGGGTGGTGCCCTTCTTGAGCAGGGCCACGGTGACAAACTCTAGGGGAGCCTGGGTGAGGGAATCTGTGAGCGTACCGGAGATTTTCCCGGGACCATTCTCAGCAGATGCGGCGGGCGCCTGGGTGGTGCCTTGAGCCTGTGCTTGCCCCAAACAGAAAAGGCAAAAGCATAGCAGGCCCAGCAAAATGCGGGCTCTTTTTTTCATTGTAAAAGTGTTTGAAGTGTAGAGTTTAGGTTAGTTTGAAAGTATACTATAAAGACTTTTCAAAATCATGATGGTTGCACGGATAGTCCCAACCTTTCAAAGAAATATTGCAAATTTTTTTGGTGGCTTTGTCTCCAGCGCAGTGTTGTAAGAAAACTGGCACATTTAATTTGGCTCGGCTGGGAAAGTGGGAGGGTCTGTAGGATTCTCAAACGGCAAAACACAGCCTCCGGCAGGAAGGGATGGGTGGTGGAGATTGGGTTCCATAGAATCCGTTTTTGGCCTGATTCCTAGGAATCAGGCCAAAAACGGATAGTTATTCTGGATAGGTAAAGGCTATTCTGAGCGGTCTCTGTTGGCTCTTCTATAGCCCATTATTTTCACGTTGATGTACTCGTCCAAAGACTTCAGGTTGTAGCCGTCTTTGCGGGCCTCCTTGATGAAGTCACCGGTCACGCCGTGAATCTTGGCTTCCACGGCTTTGTCAATGCTCAGGTTCTTGAAACCCTCTTTCTCAAGGCCCTGTAAGAAGTCTCCGTTCACGCCGTGTATCTTGGCATTGATGACTTGGTTAATGGACAGATTTTTAAAACCATAGCTGTTCAAGGCTTTGATGGTTGCAGAGTTGACGCCGTGAATCTTGGCTTCGGTGATTTTGCTCAAGGTGAGGTTGCTGTAGCCGGCGTTGCTTAAATCTTTGATGTAATCTGCCGTCACACCGTGAATCCGCATTTCAATGGCTTTGTCCAGAGTCAGGTCTGCCCCGCCAATGGCTTTCAACTCCTTAATCCGCTCGGTCGTCACGCCGTGGATTTTCGCGCTGATGACTTTGTCCAGAGACAGATTCGTATAGCCGGCCTGTTTCAACCCTTCCACATACTGGCTGGACACGCCATGGATTTTGGCCTCCATCATCTTTCTTAAAGGCACGTCTTTGTAGCCCAGCGCCTGCAGCTCTTTCACGTAATTCTCAGAGATGCCATGGATTCTGGCCTCAATCACCTCAGAGATGGATGGCTTGGAGTTGTTGTGCTTCTGGAACAGCGTCACAAACTGCTTGAACTGGTCCATGGTCACGCCATGGATGGCCAGCTCCTCTAGTTTCCGGCCGCTCACCTCGCCGTAGTTGGATTTCAGGTAGCCCACGTAGTCTTTGCTCACATCCCCCAGGAACAGGAAGAACAACAGGTTCTGGTTGGTGTCCTTGGTGTTGATGTCCTGCTTGTTGAGGTAGCTCACAAAAGAGTTGTTGGGCGTGAAGGTGTATTTGCCCTGGCTCACCTCTTCGTCCAGCTTGCCGTTGAACTGCTGGGTGCCGGCCTCTCTGGTCATGATAAATACATCGGCACCAGTTTTCTTAATCAGGCTTTTGTCAAAGCAGCGGGACATGTTCCAGGTAGAGGTAGACTTGTTGCCCTTCAGCTCCACACAGTACTCTTTGGCTGTGGTGTGGCCGTACCAGTAGCCCTCAGACATGTCCACTGAGCCGCCGGTGTTGTTGATGGAGAAATTGTTGTTGCGGCGGCTGGGCTCCTGTTGCTGCGCTGCTTTGGTTTTGGCAGCAGACTTCGGCGTGGTTTGCACTGCGTTTGGCGCAACCGAAGCGGCTTGCGGTGCGGGTTTAGGGGCAGGCACCACTGGCACGCTCTCTTTCTTGGCGGCCGGTGTTTCTGGGAGTATCTCCTGCACGGTCAAGGTTGGCAGCGGCATGGTGTGGCTGGTGGCGGGCTCATTCAAGACCAACAGCGTCCCGAAGAACAGCGGGGCCAGGAAGGCGTACTTCCAGAAGGCGTGCGGGGTGGATTTCTTAGCGTTCATCATACAAATTCGTTGCTTTAACAGGGACTGGTTATAGTTGGTGGTAATGCTCAGGGGTTTCTGGGGGCAGGCAATCTGCAGGAGGCTCATCTGGTAGCTGTCGGGGCTCACTTGCTCCTGGCCCAGCAGGATGGCGTCTGTCTGGTACTCAATGTTCTTCTCCACTTCGCGCTTATAGAGCCAGGCCAGCGGGTTGAACCACAGGACCACCACGGCCAGTTCGGCGAGCAGCAAGTCCAGGGTGTGACCCAAACGCACGTGGATTTTCTCATGCGCTATGATTTGCTCATAGGTGTCAAAATCATAAGAGTCTGGGTGGATGAAGATGTATTTAAAGAAAGAGCAGGGCGCCTGCGGTTTAGCGGTATTGATGATGACGTAATCGCCGTCCTCCACCTTGTCATGGCTTCGGTAGACCTTCCAGAGGGTGGCCACCAGTTGGAACAGCAGGTTGAGGCAGAAAATGGCCACGCCGAACACATAGAACATAGCCAGCCAGAATCCCCAGCTTCTACCCTCCAGCACCGACGTTTCCGCTGCTGCAGAGGCTTTCTCCGTCTCTGCCACCATGGAAGAACCCGAACTAGCAGGCTCCTGCGCCGTCACGCTTTGGGAAGCCACAGAGGCAGCGGGCTCCACTGTCTGGACCCGAAGCCTTTCTACTGACGTACTGGCCACGCCAGGCGTGGTTTCCGTCACGGTTTCCTTCTCCTGGAACAGAGAGGAGACAACGCCCTGGTTTTTGACCAGCTGGGGCATGTTCACAAACGGAAACGCAAAGGCCAGTACCAGGCAGCACAGCAGGTAGAACCGGTTGGTGGCAAAGAAGCTTTCCTGTTGCAAGACCAGCTTGTAAAACAGAAAGCCCACGGCCATCACCAAGGAAACTTTCAACAGATATTCCATCATGGCGCAAATGGTTTAGTTTGATTTCTTTGACTTAATCAATTGAATAAGCTCGTCCAGCTCCTTGTCAGACAGGTTCTCTTCCTTGGCAAAGTGCGTGAGCATGTTGGCGAAAGAATTCCCGAAGTACTTTTTCTTGATGCTGGCCATGTCCTGCTGGCGGTAGTCGGCTAGGAGAACCTTGGGGCTGTATTGAAAGGTGTTGCCCAGTTTCTCGGCCTGCAAAAATCCCTTTTCGGTTAAGATTTTCACCATGGTGGCCACAGTGTTGTAGTGCGGTTTAGGTTCTGGCAGGCCGTCTATGATGTCCTTGATAAAGGCCTTTCCCAGCTGCCATACAACCTGCATAATCTGCTCTTCTCGTTTCCCTAATTTCTGCATAGCGGTAAAGTTTACACTAAACTACTAATTGATTAGGACAACTCCTAATACATTAGGAGAAAAACTACTGTGTTAGGAGTAAATATTTTAATCTGATGCCTAAAAAGTGGCCAAGCGCCGTCTGAAACGGCTTTCGGCTTTATAAAAATTTTTTATTACTACCTATAAATAAGCGGGTTAAGCCATTAACCTTGGTGCCTATGCCTGGTATTAACCGACATCTGCCCGCAGATGGTGAAGCGATTTTACTTTTGCACGCCACAATATTTAGGCCTTGCGGGAGGTTAGGTAGAATACGCTTGGGTGGTGCGCCCAGGCTGTTTCCTTTGTCAAAAGGAGAATACCCTTATATTGCAGGATGTTTGCGAACGAATTACGGTTAGGAAACCTGGTATTAGAGGCTGGCAGGCCCGTGGCGATAGATGCGCCCCGGCTGATTGCCCTACTATCCGGCGAGCCCGTTTCCTTCGCTCCCATTCCCCTCACCCCAGATTGGCTCACCGGCGCCACCTACAACGACCTGGAGCATGAGTACACGTTCCCGGAGCTAAGCCAGTGGGCCCTGGACCCCGAGTACAACGAGATTGTGTTCAACGGCGGCTACATTGCCACCAGCGCCCCGGTAGAGTACGTGCACCATCTGCAGAACTTCTTCTTTGTCATGACGGGCCAGGAACTGTACCTTCCTTTAGAGAACTTCAACAGCACCGCCCAGCCGCAGGAATAAATCCTTCGTTTTTGGCCTGCTTTCTGGAAAACAGGCCAAAAACGAAGAACAAGAAGTGTCAGCTGGCATACTTCTCTGCCTCCTGCAAACCCACTGGCGTAAACCGACAGTACATATCCAGGGTGTCTGACCGCTCCATCACCACCCATTTCTTCAGGTCCAAGTCCCGTATCTCCTGCTCCACCTCTCCCAGTGACAAGCCGGGCGTTTGCTTTGAGATTTCTACCGGATTGATTCTAGCTTCTAAAGGATTCCCGTGGCCGGTTGCCAAAGTATACAATGCTTTCAAGATTCTGCTTTCCTTAGCCATAGTCTATTTGTTTGGTAATAACTCATACTCAACGCTATAGCTAGGTTTTACGCAGTTCCCCAATCAATGGCTTAAGCCAAAGTATGCCACGTAAAAAATCGTTTTTGGCCTGTTTTCCAGAAAACAGGCCAAAAACGATTAGGCACATCAATCCATGCGCAGGTTTTTGACCGGGTTGGCCGTGGCCGCCTTCAGGGCCTGGAAGCTCACCGTCACAAAGGCCACCACACAAGCCAGAATCCCGGCCACGAAGAACACCCAGATGGGAATGTCAATGCGGTAGGCGAAGTCCTTGAGCCAGACGCTCATGGCGTACCAGGCCACCGGGAAGGCGAACACCGCCGCAATCAACACAAGCTTCAGGAAGTCCTTGGCCAGTAAAGTGACGATGGAAGAGGTCTCGGCGCCCAGAATCTTTCTAATGCCAATTTCTTTCTTGCGCCGCTCGGCCGCGTACGCAGCCAACCCGAACAAGCCCAGACAGCCCACAAAAATGGCCATGCCCGTGAAAATCCAGAGCAGGGACTTGAGCTTGTCTTCGGCTTTGTACATGGCCTCAAAGTTGTCGTCCATGAACTTGTACTCAATGGGGTATTCAGGGGAAAACTGGTTCCAGACGGTTTTCACGTGGCCAATGCCCGCGGCCACGTTCTGTCCCTTCAGCTTCACGGCCACCTTCCAGTTGGCCCCCGGGAAAATCTGCAGCACCGTAGGGTCCATCTTGTCAAAGAGGCTCTTGAAATGGAAGTCCTTCACCACGCCAATCACCTGGCCTTTTTTGATGGTGTCCTTGTCTAGCCACATCTTCCACTCCAGTCTTTGGCCAATGGCCTGCTCGGGCGTGCCCAGCCCCAGCTCCTTCACGGCGGTCTCGTTCAGCATGAAGGCTTGGTCCTTGTCCGTGGGCATGTCTTTGGAGAAGCCTCGGCCGGCCACCAGTTTCAGGCCCAGCGTCTTTATGTAGTCATGGTCCACCATCAGCTGGGCCACCCCGTGGTGCTGGCGCTCGCCGTCTTTAATGACCTCTATGCCGTCTCCGGCCGTGGCATCGCCCGGGAAGCCATAGCCGATGGACACGCTGGCCACGGTAGGCGATTTGGCCAATTCATTCTTAAACGTCTCATAGTTCTTGTACATGTTGTCGCCACGCATCGGGAAGAACATGATTTGGTCTTTGTTGAAGCCCAGGTCCTTGTTGTGCAGGAAACTCACCTGCTGGTACACCACCAGCGCGCAGATTATCAGGAAGATGGAAAGCGAGAACTGCAGGACAATGAGGCCATGGCGCAACCACGGAATCTTGCCCGGCCCGCCGTCGCTCACCACCGCGCCCTTCAGGACGTTCACCGGTTTAAAGCCAGACAGTACCATGGCCGGGTACAGCCCCGCCAGCACGCCCACCACTAAGACCAAAGCCAGTAGCAACAGCAGCAGCCCAGGGCTGGTGAATATATTGAACGTCATCTCCTTCTCTGTGAAGTCATTGAGCGCCGGCAAGAACAAAGACGTAAGCGCCGCGGCCACTATCACGCTGATAAGGGTAATCAACAGGGTCTCCGCCAGAAACTGGAACATGAGTTGGGTGCGGCTTGCGCCGATGGTTTTACGCACGCCCACCTCCTTGGCTCGTTGCAAGGACTTGGCCGTGGCCAGGTTTACGAAGTTGAAGCAGGCAATCAAGAGGATGAAGACCGCAATGATGCTCAAGGCCTTCACGTAGGTGATGTTCCCTCTGTTGGACTGGTCAAACTTAAAGGCGGCAGAGTACAGGTGAACCTTCTGGAGCGGCTGAAAATCCGGCAGGTAATCCTCTGGTTTGTTGGTCTCTGGGTCTAGCTGCTTTTTGGTCACCGCCCTGAACTTGGCCAGCAAGGCGTCTGGGTCAGCGCCTTCCTTCAGTTTAATGTAGGTGTAAAACTGCTGCCAGCCCCAGCTGTTCATGCGCTCCGCCGGGAATTTGAACCGCTCCATGTTCCGGATGTAGTTGATGGGCAAATGGAACTTGGAGTTGCTCTGGAAAACGCCCTTCACCAGGTATGTCTCCTTGTCAATCATGACCTTCTTGCCTACCGGGTCTGCGTTCCCGAACACCTTCTCAGAGAACTTGTCTGATATCACCACCGACGATGGGTCATCCAGGGCCTTCTCCGGGGAGCCGTACACAAACGTGAGCGGGAACACCTCAAAGAAGGTAGGGTCTGAGTCCAGGCCGCCTTTTTCATAGATACGCTTGTTGCCCGCCTCTATGAGCGCCTGGCCGTCCCATTGCTGCATGAGAACGCGCACACTGGTCTCCACCTCCGGAAAGCTCTGCTGCAGGGTGGTCCCAAACATAGGCGGTACGCTTGCAATCTGGTCATTGGTCTCCTCCAGGTTGGCGAAGTTGTAGACGCGGTAGACCCTGTCGCCTTCGGGCACAAACTTGTCATACTGCAACTCATCATACACAAACAAGCCAATGAGCAGACAGGCGGTCAAGCCCAGCGCCAGGCCGGCAATGTTGGTAATGCTAAAGCCCTTATGCCTGATAAGGCCTCTGTACGCGACTTTAAAGTAGTTCTTGAACATCTTCTTTAGATTTATACTGTTCGTTCTCTGTTTCTTTGGTTAGGCCTGCGCCAGCACATTTGACAGGACAGTCTGGCCGTCCAGCATTCTAATGACCCGGTGGCTGTAGTGGGCGTCATGCTCTGAGTGGGTCACCATGATGATGGTAGTGCCCTGGGTGTTGAGCTCGGTGAGCAGTTCCATGACCTCGTTGCCGTTGGAGGAGTCCAGGTTCCCGGTGGGCTCATCTGCCAGAATCAAATGCGGGTTATTGACTACGGCCCTAGCCACCGCCACACGCTGCTGTTGCCCACCCGACAGTTGCTGCGGGTAATGGTTCTGGCGGTGCTTGATTTTCACTTTCTCCAGCACCTCTTCCACGCGCTTCTGGCGTTCAGCTGGTTTTACGCCCATATAAATCAAAGGCAGCTCTACGTTCTCAAACACGGTCAGCTCGTCTATCAGGTTGAAGCTTTGGAACACGAAGCCGATGTTCTGCTTGCGCAAGGTGGAGCGTTGCTTTTCATTGAGTTGGGTGACCTCGGTGCCGTTGAACTGGAAACTGCCGGCGTCTGGCTCGTCCAGCAAGCCCAGCATGTTCAGCAAGGTGGACTTTCCGCAACCCGAGGGGCCCATCACGGCCACAAACTCGCCTTCCTTCACGGTAATGGTCAGTTTGTTTAAAGCGGTGGTGTGCATCTCATCGGTGCGATATACTTTCTCTAAGTTAGAAATCTGTATCATCGGTTTGGTCTTTTAGGGTTCAGCGGATAAAACAGGCCAGGGGTCAAGTGCTTTCCCTTGGGTGGCTCTGTGCTGCCCAACCCTTTGCACACCTGGTGCCAAACTAGATAATCGCTCATTTTCAGCCGTTTACAAACATCCCCTTGAGCCCGCGCGTGCATTTTCGCGCCTGATGTGTGCGAATTCGCACGCGCGGGCACTATCCATATCTTGGAATACTGCTCACAATCAGCGTCTTGGAACAATGGCATAATTGTAGTTTCTTTAATGAGAAAGAGAGTAAGTTATGCAATTGAAGAAGGCTTCTGTATTGGTAGTGGATGATGACCCAGATGTGCTGACGGCGGTTAAGTTGCTACTGCGCCCGCAGGTGAAGGAGATTGTCACGGAGAAAAATCCTGAGAACCTGCCGGCCCTGCTCAGGCAGCACACCTTTGACGCCATCCTACTGGACATGAACTTTGTCTCTTCCATTAACACCGGCAATGAGGGACTGTACTGGCTTAAGAAGATAAAGCAATTGGGCAGTGAGGCCGCGGTCATTATGATTACTGCCTACGGCGAGATTGACCTGGCCATTCGGTCACTCAAAGAAGGGGCCTTTGATTTTGTGGTCAAGCCCTGGCTTAATGACAAGCTAATACAGACCATCCAGGACGGCATTAGCAACAAATCTGGCAACGCCTCCTCCTCTACCGTGAAAGGGTCCGAGGTCATTGGGTCTGAACTGCTGGGTGAGTCTGAAGCCATGCAGGACATCTTCTACAAAATCAAGAAAGTAGCGCCCACCGATGCCAACATCTTGATACTGGGGGAAAACGGCACCGGAAAGGAGCTCATCGCCAAGGCCATTCACCAGCACTCCCTGCGCGCCGACAAGCCCTTTGTTAAAGTAGACGTGGGCGCCTTGACCGAATCCTTGTTTGAGAGCGAGCTGTTCGGGCACAAGAAAGGCGCATTCACAGACGCCAAGGATGACCGCATGGGTAGGTTTGAAGCTGCCAACAAGGGTACCATTTTCTTAGATGAGATTGGCAACATCTCCCTACACCAGCAGGCCAAACTGCTGAGCGTACTGCAGAACAGGCAAATTATCCGGTTGGGTACCAATGAGCCCATCAACATTGACGTGCGCCTGCTCTGTGCCACCAACGTTTCCCTGGCGCAATTGGCAAGCGAGGCGCGCTTTAGAAAAGATTTGATTTACCGTATCAATACCGTGGAGATTGTGGTGCCGCCCTTGCGCAAGCGCGGTAATGACATTGTACTGCTGGCTAAGCACTTCGCTGAGTTCTATGCCAACAAGTACTTCAAGACCACGCCTGAACTTTCCAAAGGGGCGCTGGACAAGCTCAAAAGCTACCACTTCCCGGGGAATGTGCGCGAGTTGCAGTACGCCATTGAACGTGCCGTAATTATGGCAGACGGGCCAGTGCTGGAAGCCAGGGACATGCTCTTCTCCCCTATTGAGTCGGGCGCCGTGGAGGAAACTGCCGCCACTGAGACCAATTTGGAGGAAATAGAAAAAGCTACCATCATCCGCGTGCTTGAAAAGCACAACGGCGTGCTCACCAAGGCCGCTAAGGAACTGGGCATCACCCGCACATCGCTCTACAGACGCTTAGGCAAGTATGACATTTAAGAATTTTGAAGGGCGGCTCTTACTGCGCGTGGCGTTTCTGTTTGTCACGCTCAGTCTGCCGGTGCCGGTGGTCCTGCAAGGCTGGTCAGAGCTGCTGGTGTTTCTGGTGCCGCTGGGCCTCTACCAAGTATATGAATTGGTGCAATTCTTAAAACAGGCGCAAGAAGAACTAAAGCTGTTCCTGGAGGCGGTGCATTACCGTGATTTCTCCCGCTATTTCAGTGAGAAGCAAGCGCCCGTGCAGTTACAGCAACTGCGCAAAGGCTACAATGAAATCAACTCCACGTTCCTGACCATCAACCGCGAAAAGGAAACCCAACACCAATACCTGCAGAAGGTCCTGGAACTGGTGGAGACAGGCATTCTTTCCTATGATTTGGATTCTGGCGAAGTGGTCATGATGAACGAGTCGTTTAAAAGGCAGCTCCATATTCCCTACCTCAAAACCATCCACTCCTTGGCCAAGCGCGACCAGAGCTTTTATGAGGCGGTGTACGGTCTGCAGCCCGGGCAGACCAAGATTGCCGTGGCCCGCACCGTGAGTTTGGAGAAAGGCGATGTCAAAATGCTCCTCTCCGCTACTTCTTTTCAGAACGAGGGCGCCAGGTATAAACTAGTGGCCTTCCAGAACGTGCATGAGGCCTTGGACGAAAACGAGTCTGAGGCCTGGCAGAAGCTGTTGAACGTGATGACGCATGAGATAATGAATTCCATCGCGCCCATCTCCTCTTTAGCTGACACCCTTAAAAACCGCCTGCAGGACACCAAAACGCACGGAGCCACCGCCCATGATTTAGAGGACCTGGAAGAAGGCATTACTACCATCAAACACCGAAGTCTGGGTTTGTTGAAATTCGCGGAGACCTACCGCAACCTGAGCAAGATTACCACGCTGCATCTGGAAAAGGTACTGCTCAAAGACCTGTTCTCCAACCTGCAGCGGCTTTTGGAACCCACGTTGGCCCAGCGGGGCATTACCTTAAAAGTAGATTTAAAAGACCCCGCCATCACCCTTCAAGCTGACCCGAATCTCTTGGACCAGGTGCTCATCAACCTGGTCATGAACGCCGTGGAAGCTGTGAAAGAAAAGCCTCAACCCACCATCACGCTCACCGGCTACAGCAACGCAGAAAAGAAGGTGGTCATCAAACTCACCGACAACGGCATTGGCATGTCTGAGGAAGTGCAGGAGAAGATTTTCATTCCGTTCTTCACCACCAAAAAGACCGGCAGCGGGATTGGCCTGAGCTTGTGCAAGCAGATTGTCTTACTGCACCGCGGCACCATTCAGGTACAGTCTGTAGAAGGCATGGGCACCGCGTTTATTCTGCGGTTTGGGTAGATTGGAATAGCTTCTATAGTGCAATCAGAAGGTTATGCCATAGTGAAGAAAATACCCTAATTGAAGTTATAGTTGAAGCTTACTGACAACGACCTAATTATCTTTACAAACCAGCCATCATTATACAAGTCAAAATTGCGGCTTGTAAGATTGCGTTTAAACAACAAGAATTCAACATTCCCATTCAACCGTTTTTGTACCCTGTAACTTAGTCCAAAACCGGCAGTGGTATAAACATCCATTCCTTTGTAATGCTCATCATAAAGGATGGTGGTTACCTTGTTTTCTGTAGTGGTCTCTCTAAAATGGCTGAAAATAAAAGCAGGAGTAACTGTACCTACTGCGTAAATGGGTATTTTCTTGTTCGCATTAAGCAAGACAAACCTTCCTGTGACGGGTATGCCTATACCTCTTGTGCGGTCATAATAATCATGGTAAACGGTCTGCCCGTTTCCGTTAAGTGGGACTCCATACGTTTGGCTTTCTCTGGTTCTGCCACCATAAGCAAGCCCTAGTTGAGCACTAGCCCTCCTGGTAATTTTATAGCCTATATGAAGGTCTATAGGAAGGAATTCCCCAGATATAAATCTGGGCTTATCAGGGCTGTCATCATAAAAGATCCGATACTGAAAATTTGGAAATTCAACTCCCACATAGAATTTATGGTTAAGGGTGTTAGAAGAATCTTGCTCTTGCGCTGAAGCAACAGAAGAGGTAAGCAGCGAAAAGGATAGCAGAAAAAGAAGACGTAGCAGCATACACATTTCCTTTAGAGTATAACTTTCAAAAAGATAACTCTATAAAACATGCGTTATTGTAAAAATTCTAAGAAAAATTTTACCTGCGCTTGGCCTTGTTCTTTCTGGCAAGTTTCTCTTTTTCCCTAGCGCCTTTTATCTTTTTGAACTCCTCCATCGGTACGGTTTCAGAGTATTCCAGGGAGCTAAGAATGTGCTGGTCTTCCTCAAAATCATAGATGAGCAGGACAGAGAGAAACTTGTCCGGGTTTTCTTCATACTCGCCGTCTACCAGGTCATAGACCTTGAAGTCATACTCACCTTCGGGTAGTTTTTTGTCAATGATTCTGGCCAGCCGGTCGCCGGTGATGACCAACGGGGCGTCCAAGTCATCTATGTAGTTGAAGTCTTGCAGGTAGTGGCCATCTTTCTTGTACATGAGGTACTCCACTCGGTCCAAGTGCACTTCAATGCCTTGGTGTTTAGTGTCGCGCTTGTGGGTGATGTCTAAGATGTTGCCTACAATTTTCATAAGGAGATGCGTCATGCTCCCAACCGCTGAAAGACGGCCGGATTTTAATAAGGGCAAAGGTACGGTTTCTATTGGAAAGGACCGTGCCTCCGTTTTTGGCCTGATTTCCAGAAAAGAGCCTAAAAACGGCGTTGCCTCTTTCCTAAAACGAAATGCCCCCTCCCGCGTTTTTCTCTTAGAAACCACCCGCTAGAAATATGCTTCGTTGGATAGATGTGCTCACATACGCCAAATACAGCAACCCGGAGCCTGAGCGCAGGGTAGAGCACACCCAGGAAGAATGGCGCCATCGCCTCACCCCTGCGCAGTTCCATGTCTTGCGGGAACGCGGCACTGAGCCTCCCTACCGGAACGCCTACTGCAAAAATTATGAGCCCGGTGATTATGCCTGCGCCGGCTGCGGCAGTCTGCTTTTCTCAGCCACTGCCAAGTACCACGCCATCTCAGGGTGGCCCAGCTTCACCCAACCCGTTTTCAAAGCCGCGTGCAGCTTTCTCTTTGACGACAGCCACCACATACAGCGCGTAGAGGTGCGGTGCAACAACTGTGACGGGCATCTGGGCCACGTCTCCCCAGACGGACCAGCCCCCGCGGGACTGAGGTTCTGCCTCAACTCAGGAAGTCTGGTAAAGCTTGACATTCCTCCTTCAGAATAGCACCATAAGTAGTAGAACCGAGGCCAATACAACTTGAAAATGCCGTTTTTGGTCTGCTTTCTCAGAAACAGGCCAAAATCGGCTTCTTTGGTTATAAACCTTTGCAGCGCTTAGTTATATCTGCCCCGGCGCTGCCTGTCCTCCAGGAACAGTTGCAAGAAGATTTTCTGGTCGGTGATGACGGAGCGCTGGGTGGCGTATTGCTCCAGTTTGCGGTTGGTGGTGTACCCGAAATGCTCATAGCCCAGGCTTACGTTCTTGAACAACTGCACCGTGACCCTGGGCCGCACAATACCGATGGAGTTGGTCCCTTCCAAGCCTTCAATGGTCTTTAGCAAATAATGATAGTATACAAAAGACGCCGAGGCATGCCGGCCTAAGCTCAGGGTGCTTTCTATTTTTCCGTGGAGGCCCGTGGTGTAGACGTAATCGCGCAGGCCGTTCTCGTCTGGCGCAAACCGCGTGCTGTTACCCGCCAACGGAATCACGCCCAGGTGCGCGTTGGTGTACAAATTCACTTGCTTGCTGAGAGGCAGACGCGTGAACAGGCCTGGTCCAAATCCTAGGGCGCCCAAGTCAAAATTACGGGTGTTCCAGTAATCGTAGTATTGGAAAAGGCCGGTCAATACATCCAGCTTGCCTACGGTACTGTTGCGGCCAAACAAGATGCCGTAGCCCGTGATATTGTTGATGATGCCAGAGATGGTATCATGGGCACCCCGGCTAAATTCGGCGCGTACCCGGAAAAGGTCAAACGGTTTGCGCTTCTGGTCTTCAAATGGGTTGCCGTAGTCCAACTGTACGTTGAACATGGTCTTATTGCCGCCCGCCCCAAAGACATCGTCCTGGTTGACGTTCTGCCGGTGCACGCCCGCAAAAAGGGTGATGTTGATGGGCTCCTTCTCATACACCTCTTTGTTGGTCACCTGTGCCGTTTTGCCCTGCAACAGGCGGTTCAGCCCCCTGATGGGGTTGATGACGCCGGCGGCCACCTCACGTATCACGCGCTCCCGGCCGGTGGTCCTGTCATCCAGAATGTTGGAGCTCAGGCGGTACAGAATCTCGCCCAGGGCAGCGCCGTTGATGGGCGTGTAAATCATGTCATTGTAAGACGGCAGGGTATTCTCCCCGAAGTATTCCCAGGTCAGGCTTCCGCCCACGGCGAAGGGCAGGGACTGCCAGTAGTTGTAGCCCTGCGAGCGGGCCGCATTGAAGTACAGCGTCCCCTGGTACGGGTGGCCAATGAAGTTTATCCCGAACTCGTCTGTGTCCCACTCTGGCTCTGAGCGCAGGTTATGTTTCCAAGTAGTAGGGCTCACATAGGCGTAGTCTGCCTTGGCCACGTAGCGGTTGAAGCCCATAAAGGCCAGGTTGATGCCTAGGACCTGGGCCGTCGGTTTCCAGAGGGGTTGGCGGTAGTTGTATTCGGGGTCATCGTTGAGCAGGTCGCCGTACTTGTTGTAGAGCGTGGTGTCCAGCAGCACGGTGTTGGTGGGCTCGGTGCCGCCCAAAGAATCTTTGAAAAGACGGGCTTTGCGGTCCTTGATGTTCTTTAACTGCGCATCGCGGGTGCCACGGCCCGGCTTGATGGTGTCTTGTTCTATCACTTGCGCCTGCAACAGGGTCACAGACAAAAGGCTAAGGCAGAGGGTGAAAAGGAGCTTCATAGGCACGGAGTCAGGCACCCAGAACGAAGCGGGGTTTAAAGCCATACGGCGCGCTTTGCAACAGCATTCTGGAACCTACACCCGCCATACGTAAAAGCCGCAGAAAAAGTAGGCGTTTCCTACGGCGCCTCCCTTGAGTGCCATCATTTTCTTATTAAAATGAAGCTATATTTAGAAATGGAGATGTGTTTAGGCGGCTAACGTGGGCTTTGACTGCTTTAGCAGGCAGCAATGCTTGTACTTCTGGCCACTACCGCAGGGGCACGGCTCGTTGCGGCCCAGGCGCTTGCCGTACGGGTTCAGAAGTTCCCTGAAGTTCAACCTGAACCGGCGCTTGGGGTTCTGCTGGAAAATCTGGGTGAGCATCTGGTAGAGCCGTGGGTGCTTCTCGGCTAGCTGGCCCGGCTTCTCAAAAAAGTACTCCGTCACCACGGCAAAGAACTCAGCCTCATTGGTGGCGCCGTACGGATTGATGTCCGACTCGCCCTTTTTAATCTGCTTGATTTTGCGGTACATGAGGTCCTGCCAGGGCTGCACCAGTTCCTCGGGTAAGTAAGCGCGGGGCACGCCGTTAATCTCGCCATCGGCTTGGTCAAGCATGTGCGCAAACTCATGGATGCCTACGTTCTGCCGGTCGGCCATGTCATTGAAGCCGCGCTCCAGGGCAGGCTTGGACAGGGTCACGTAATGGTCGTTCTGGAAAGGGTTCACGCGGCCCAGCACCTCAGAGACCGCCTCAGAATCTTGGGCTTTGTAGCGCTCAATGCTCCCCGGGAAGATGATGACCTCGCCCAGGTTGCGGTACTCCCAATCATCAAACCGAAAGATGGGAATGACGGCGCTGGCCGCCACCAGCACGCGCAGGGTGTCATCCACCTCCACCTCAATGCCCGTGATGCGCTTTTCTGCCAGAAACAGCTGAATCATCTTCTCAAACCGGTGCTTGTCCTCTTCCTTGCTCAAGGTATGGTAGAAGCCCACCCGGTCCAGCAACACCTTGCGCCACTCCGCGGGGAACTCCTGCGCCATGATTTTTCGTCGGTTCCTGGTTTTCTGGGTGGCCCAGCGGTAAAAGAAGAATACCACCAGTGCCACAACTATAGAGAATGCTAAAAGTGCCATAGGGCTTGTTGAACGGGTACGGGTCTAGAAAGATGTGCGAAAGAAAGGGAATTACCTGGATTGTTGGAATTAGGTTGGTGAGGAGACAGAACGTTTTTGGGCTGTTTTCTGGGAAATAGGCTAAAAACGCACCTCGTGCTGACGTTCTCCTTGAAAGAATAAGTTAGGTAACGTTGGAGATAATGTAGAGACCAGGCACCGCCTTGTCTCCCTCGCAATGTTATATCCTGTTGAGCTATATCTTTATACGTACGTCATCCCCCTACCCCCTTCTAAGGGGGACAGAATGCGTGGTAGGTTGTTGGGACGATGTCACCGGCTTGTCTCTTACGCAGGCCAAATCCAAAAGCGCGGGAGACAAGGCGGTGTCATTGTTTCTACAACTCTTTGCCTATTCTGAAAATTAACACTGAATCTCGAAAATCCTGCTCAACAAAAAGGCCTCGCAGGTTCTAACCTGCGAGGCCTTCAAAAATCGTTTTTGGGCTATTTTCTGGAAATCAGGCCAAAAACGGAAGTTTACTTTTTGCCGGTCTGCTTAGGTACCGGGAAACCTCTGTCACGCATGAGGGCGTCAATCTTGGCGTCGCGGCCTCTGAACAGACGGTAGGCCTCTGCAGGGTCCATGGAGTTGCGCGGTGCGAATAGATATTTTACCAGGCGGGCGGCCACCTCTTTGTCATAGAACCCGCCGGGGGCTTCTTCAAAGGCTTCGGCGGCGTCTGAGGTGAGCACGTCTGCCCACAGGTAGCCGTAGTAACCGGCGGCGTAGCCCTCACCCGAGAACACGTGCGTGAAGTGCGGCGAGCGGTGACGCATCACAATCTCCTTAGGCATACCCAAGGTGGCTAAAGTCTCCCTTTCAAATTTGTCCGGGTTCAGACCGGTTGGGTCTTTAACAGTGTGGTATTTTAAGTCCATCAAGGCAGAACCCAGGAACTCTGTGGTGCTGAAGCCTTGGTTAAACGTAGACGCTTTCTTGATTTTAGCCACCAGAGAGGCCGGCATGGGCTGGCCCGTTTTGTGGTGCTTCAGGAACTGGTTAATCACCTTGTCCGTGGACAACCAGCGCTCCAATAGTTGAGATTGGAACTCCGTGTAATCGCGCACGCCGCCGTTCAAGGTTGGGTACTTCACGTTAGAGGCCAAAAAGTGCAAAGCGTGGCCGAACTCATGGAAGAAGGTAGTGGCATCATCCCAGGACACCAACACAGGGTCACCCGGCGCCGGCTTCACGAAGTTGGAGTTGTTGGAGGCCAGCACGGTTTTCTTGCCGTCAAAGGTTGAGAAGCTTCTGTACTGAGAGGCCCAGGCCCCCGAGCGCTTGCCCTGGCGGGCGAACGGGTCAAGGTACCAAAGTCCGATGTGCGCCCCGGTGGTTTTATCCGTCACTTCCCAGACTTTCACGTCCTCATGAAACACCGGCACAGAACCGGCCGGTACTGGTTTGAAGGAGAAGTTGAACAGCTCCCCAGCGGTATAGAAAATGGCCTGGGTCAGGTTCTCTAGTTGCAGGTATTGCTTTACCTCATCTGAGTCAAGGTCATACTTCTTTTTGCGCACTTTCTCGGCGTAGTAGCGGTAGTCCCAGGGCGCGATGGTGATTTTGGCGCCGCTGGCATTGGCCACGGCTTGCATGTCCTTCACTTCTTCCTTCACGCGGGCCAAAGCGGCAGGCCACACAGACTCCATCAGGTTCATAGCGTTGGTGGGGTTCTTGGCCATGCGGTTCTGCAGGCGCCAGTCGGCGTAGGTGTCAAAGCCCAGGAGCTTCACGCGCTCATCCCGCAGTTGCAGAATCTTGGTGATGTTCTGGTTGTTGTCATTGGCATCGCCGTTGTCACCGCGCGAGTAATACGTGTTCCAGACTTTCTCGCGCAGGGCACGGTTGTCTGAGTAGGTCAGGAACTGGTCCATGCTGGACCGCGTGTTGGTGATGGCATACTGGCCCGGCTTGCCGTTGTCTGCGGCAGCCTTGGCAGCCGCTTTCACAAACGACTCTGGCAGTCCGCTCAGCTGGTCCTTGGTGATGTAGGTGATGTATTTCTCTTCATCTGCCAGGGTGTTGTTGGCAAAGGACGTGTACAGGCTTGACAATTCTTTGTTGATGGCGGCATAGCGTTGCTTGGCGGCCTGGTCTAGCCCCGCGCCTTCCATGGCAAACTCCTCATGAATCAACTGCACGGTGCGCTGTTGGTCTGCCGGCAATGGTGTTTTTTGAGACTGGTCATACACGGCCTTGATGCGCTCAAACAACTTGGTGTTCTGCGAAATCTTAGAGCTGAACTCAGAAATCTTAGGCGCCATCTCCGCTTGAATCTTTCTGAACTCGGGCGTTGAGATGTTGCTTCCCCAAATGCCATAGTAAATAAAGGCTCTATCCAAGGCATCGCCAGCCTTCTCATAGGGCACGATGGTGTTCTCAAAAGTAGGCGCAGCAGTGTTGTTGGTGATGGCGTCAATCTCAGATAAATGGAGGGCCATGCCCTGTTCCATGGCCGGCTTGATATCACTCAGGTTCATTTTGTCAAAGGCCGGGACGCCGCCATAAGGCCCGGTCCATTCTTTGAGTAGTTGATTATCAAAGCTTGGTATCAAGGTTTCCATAGTAGTAGGGGCCGCACCGGCTGTTTCATTGGTAGTAGCGGTCTGCTGCGGCTGGGTGGAAGTACAGCCTGCCAAGGCCAGCATGAGCAAGAAGCTGGACTTCTTAGAACCGGTTAAAAAAGGTTTATGCATGTTTTTTAATTTACAAGGTTTGCGTTCTGCGTGTGGTAAAAATAAGACACGCTTCTTTAAAAACGGAATTATCTTAAGAAAGCCTATAAAACCTGCTGGTAAATGCGTCCGCTCGAAAAACTTAGCGCTCAATTGGCCTCTCTCACGATATGACTACATTTGTTTAGACTTGTGTATCTATGAAAAAACTATTGACCTTGCTCCTGTCCTTGGCAACTCTGACGGCCTGTACCGATGAGGAAACGGATGCCCTGGGTTTGGAGTACCCAGCCACTTTTTCTATTGCCAAAACGCACAACACCACCCCGGTTAGAATGTACACTCAAGCCGGCGAAGTCAAGGACGGTACGCTGATCAAAGCATTCGTGCAGAAATGGGACGATGGTTATTTTCTGGAGAACAAAGTGGAGACCATCAGTTCAGGAGAGTCGCTTGTTTTCCAAAATTCCTCTCTGGTTGAGTTACAAAACGGTTCAACAAATGAGGCATATGAGGTAAGCCAAAAAGAGGGCGAACTGCTCTTCACCTCCAAAAAGGAATTCTCCATTTTTGTCCAGCCTTCTAACAACCACTACACACAAGTTTCTAAAGGCATTCTCAAGTATAAACCGCTTGAATATGACTTCAAAAAAGTACCTACGGGAACAGGGATTCAAGAAATGTACACAACAAAACGGCAGCTAGTAGCCACCTTAAAAGGCCAAGAGTTGCACGTTTACACCTTAAAATACACGCTAAAATCCGGTGACCAAAATAGCTACGCTGTGAACAGCATGACGCAATCCAACCTGTTTGACCCTTCTGGCCTATCTAACCTAGCTGCCAAAGACACGCTGGTAGTGCAGGAATTTGTAATAGTAGCAGATAAAAAATAGCAATAGAATCCTCCGTTTTTGGGCCATTTCTGTGAAAACAGGTCAAAAACGAGGACGCTTTTTTTAGGCCTTCCGGATGGTGATGCGGCGCTTTTCCTGATATTTCTGGAGGACGGATTTGAGGGCTTCGGTGAGGTCTTGCTTAAGCGCTTCCCAAAGGTCTGGATCCCCGTTCAAGAAAAACTTTTGGTTCACCTCCAGCTCAAACCCGGCGTACTGGTCCTTCCCGAATTTTGGTCGCAGGTACGTGGGGAAACCGTCTGCCGTGCCGGGATAAGGCTCGTTGAAGACAATGGTCCAATGAGGATTCTGTTTCTCCAGGGCGGTTTTCAGTTGGCCGGCTATTTTCTTTTCCAGGGGTTGAGCGGGGTCAAAGAGAATCCCGATGTCGGCTTTCCGCACTTCGCCTCCCAGAACCGGAGTAAAGGTGTGCACCGCCAGGTGCAGGACCCGGTTGCCTTTGGCCGTCTCTTCCTCCAGCCGGTTAAGCACTAGGTTTCTATGTGGGTGGTAGTAGGTCTCCAGCACTTGCTGTTTCTCCTGCTCAGTAAGTTTTTTAGAATGTTCTGAAAACAGCTCGTCGCTGTGCAGGGACCGGTTGGCCTCTACCAGCAAGCGCGTGGTGGTGGTCACGTACAAGGGCAGGGTAAAGGCGCGCTCCAGGTGCCGGGCCAGCTGGTGGGCCCCAAAGTCTATGGCTTTGTGCGTGTACAGCACTTCTTCTTTGCCTTTGAATAGCGGCGCCCACGCTGGCGGCACCTCGTTACCGGCGTGTTCACAAGTGAGCAGACAAATCAAAGGCGAAGTAGACATAGACAGCAGTCGTTTTTGGTCTGTTTTCTGGATTTTAGCCCAAAAACAGGGGTATAGAGTACGCTGGTGTTTCTTCTACGTCTCAAAGGAAAAAGTGGTCCCCTGCGCGTCTACTTTCAAGTGCACAAGCGCTCCCAGAATCAAGGCTTTGTTTACTTGGCCATGCCCCGCCTTAAACCCGAAACTCACTGGAAAGTCATACTCCTTGACGGCATCCAGAATGATCTCTTCAGGGGTTTTCCCGAAGGGCGGGTCATCATCCTCCATGTCAATGAGCTCGCCTACAATCAGGCCCCGCACATAGTCAAACTTGCCCGCGTGTTTCAAGGAGATGAGGTAACTGTCCAGCCGGAAGTGCTTCTCGCCTACTTCCTCCAGAAATAGGATCTTGCCGTTGCTGTTCACCTCAGACATGGTGCCTTTAGAGTTACACAACAAACTGACGGTGCCGCCCACCAGAATTCCATCAGAAGTGCCCAGCCTGTTCAAGGGATGAGGCTTTACCGTGTAGTGCAGGTCTTCGCCAAAAAGTGCCTTGCGCAGGCTTTCCCAGGAGGTGGCATGGTAGCCAGCTTCCAGGTCGGCGGCCATGGTGCCGTGAATGGAGCCCGTGCTCAGTCGGCCTTGCAAGTGGTTGTGCAGAAAGGTGGTATCACTGTAACCCACCACCCATTTGGGCTTGTACTTGAAATGGCTGAAATCCAGCTGGTCAATGATCCTGACAATGCCATATCCGCCCGTAGCCTGAAAGATGGCTTTGATGTCGTCGTTGTTCAGCATGCCTTGCAGGTCCTTCAGGCGCAGGGTATCTGAGCCGGCCATGCTGCCGTGCCTGGCGCCAATGGTTTTGCCCAGCACTGGTTTCAGTTTCCAGCTTTCCAGAATCTTGACCACCTCTTGAATGTAGCTTTCATGGGTGAAAGAACTGGTACTGATCAACCCTACGGTGTCATGGGGCTTGAGGAACGGTGGAAGTATCATGGTCTAGACTTTTCTGGCAAAACGAAGCAGGGGTAACTCGGTTGAACCTTCCTCCCAAAATCAGTAATTACACCTGCTTTCCAGTATTTTACGCAAGCCCACTGGTGGCAGGTCAAGCAACCATCCGTTTTTGGCCTGTTTCCACCAAACCAGGCTAAAAACACCTCATTCGTCCAAGCAGGTTACAAACAAAAGAAGGCCTGAACATTACTGCCCAGGCCTTCTTTTATTGATGCTTAAAGCTTACTGTTGTTCACACTTATAGGTAAACGTGCGCACCGTTCCCACTGAGCTAGTCACCTTGGCGGGCCTGCCTTGGTCATTGTACTCATAAGTATTGGTTCTGGTGTAGTTGTAAACGCTTGGGTCATAGTTGCTACCCGGTCCTTTTTTGGTGCCCTCTAAGGTAGACACAGACGTGGTAGAGAGAATGTTGTTGGTAGACAAGCCTGGGATGAAGATGCCCGTGTTGGGCAAGAACATCACGTACAGGTTTTCATTGTAAGGGTTTACCTTGTTGTCATGGGTGAAGCTTACCTTCAGGACGATGTCATTAAAATCTTCTGGGTTGGTTTCTGAGTAGCGTGTGACCCGGTATTCCTGAACTTGCGTTAGATTTCCTTTGGCGTCATAAGTAAACGTGAAGTCATTTAACAACAGGCGGGGCGAAGTGGTCACTAACCAGTTCTTCAAACTAACCAGCTGTTGCTTGTTATTGAAGGTGAGTTCTTTGGTGTTGTAAAGTTGCAAGGAGCCTGACCCCGGGTTCTGTTTTTTATTGTACACGTTCACCTGTCTTACCAGCCCATCCAACCCATAGAGAAACTCATGCGCTTCTAAAGGCCTGGCTTGCGCATCTAGCAAAGTAGTAGAAGCCACATCCCCTACAGTATTGTAATCATACATGATGGAGGTAGTGAGAGGCCGCTGTCCCTGGTACACCTCAGACACATGCGACAGATAGTTTTGGTCAAAATGGAAGTCACGCGTAAGGGATTCGCCGGGCGTGGGAAACGTCACTTGTTCCTTGAGCAGCAAGCAGGCAAAGTTGGCTGGGTCTGGCGCCGGATCTTCTTTGTCTGAGCAAGAAAGCGTGACGCACAAGAGCGTGAAAACGGATACATACGAAAGGGTTTGTCTGAATTTTGTCATGTCTGTCTACATTTTGCGCTGCCAATTTAACAAACTCCAACTATATAGCCATCAGGGGATATAGACTTTTATTTTGAGGTTCTTATAGGTTTTTAAAAAGCAGCGAATTGGTTGATAATACATTGGCCACTTGGGTGTTGGCTCAATTTAAAAGGTCCCCAGAGGCAGTTGCATACTGCTACTAGGAAGAGTCCCATTTACCGCTTCGCTCAAACCTTGCGGCATGATCTGAAGAAGTCCGTTTTTGGGCTGTTTTCTGGAAAACAGCCCAAAAACGGACTTCTAATTTAAATCTCTAATTCCTTCCGCAGGAAAGGCGCCGTCTTGCTCTTCTTTACCTTAGCCACTTGCTCTGGGGTACCAGCCGCTACAATCTGTCCGCCTTCCTCCCCTGCCCCGGGACCAATGTCCAGGACCCAGTCGCTGGCGGCGGCCACGCGCATGGTATGTTCTACTACTATCACAGTGTTGCCGGCGTCTACCAGTTTCTCCAGTTGGGCCATGAGTTTCTCCACGTCTGAAGGGTGCAGGCCGGTGGTAGGTTCATCCAGAATATACAAGCTGTTGCCGCGGCTCAAACGTTGCAGTTCAGTGGCGAGTTTGATGCGCTGGGCCTCCCCGCCGGAGAGTTCCGTAGCAGGCTGACCCAGACGAAGATAGCCCAGTCCTACTTCACGGAGGACGGTGAGGGCGCGGTGAATGGCAGGCTCCTCGTCAAAGAATTCTTGAGCTGCGTCTACGGTCAGGTTAAGGACCTGGGCAATGTTGAGGTCCCGGTAGGTCACTTCCAGGGTCTGGGCGTTGTAGCGGGCGCCGTGGCAGATCGGGCAGGGCGCGTAGACGCTAGGCAGAAAGAGTAGTTCCACCATCACGAAGCCTTCGCCGGTGCAATTCTCACAGCGGCCTTTGGCCACGTTAAACGAAAACCGGCCCGCGTCATAGCGGCGCTTCTTGGCGAGAGGCGTTTCAGCGAAGAGCTTGCGCACGTGGTCAAACAAGCCAGTGTAGGTGGCCATGTTGGAGCGAGGCGTCCGCCCGATGGCTTTCTGGTCTACGCGCACCAGGCGCTTAATCTGCTCTAGGCCACTCACAATTCGTCCGCCCAGGGTTTGGGGCGCTTTGCTTTCCAGCCCGTCTCCCTCCTCTTCCTCCGCAGTGATTTCCTGCCCCAGATGCTCGGCGACCAATTCTACCAGTACCTGGCTCACCAGACTACTCTTGCCAGATCCCGACACGCCCGTGACAGTGGTAAACACGCCCAGCGGAAACTCAGCCTCCAGGTTGTGTAGGTTGTTGCGGGTGACGCCGCTGAGTTTGAGCCAGCCGGAGGGCGGACGGCGCTCCCGAACACCCACCGGCGCCGAGCCGAACAAGTAGGCGGCGGTTTGGGAATTGTTGACCTTTTGCAGCCCTTGCGGCGGACCACTGTACAAGATTTCGCCGCCTTTCTCACCCGCCGCAGGACCTACGTCTACCAGCCAATCGGCTTTGGAAATCACGTCTAGGTTATGCTCCACCACAAACAGAGAGTTGCCCGCCTTCTTCAGGTTCTCCAGCGCCGTGAGCAACGCCAAAGTATCAGAAGGGTGCAATCCCGCCGAGGGCTCGTCCAGCACATACACCACGCCAAACAGATGCGAATACAGTTGCGTGGCCAGGCGCAGGCGCTGTAACTCACCCGGCGACAAGGTAGGCGTGCTCCGTTCCAAGGACAAGTATCCGAGTCCCAAATCCAACAGCACCTGAATGCGGGCCACCAAATCCTGAGCAATGCGCTGTTTCACAATCACCTGCTCGGGGTGCTCCTCGTCGTGCTGGGTGTGGCTAGAGGTGACGGCGTTTACATACGGTTGCAGAGTCTGGGCGACGCGTTGCAGAGGAAGGCGCGACAATTCAGTGATGTCGTAGCCGGCAAATTTCACGGAAAGCGAATGCGGGTTCAGGCGCTTGCCCTGACAGGTGGGGCAGTCAGTATGGAGCATGAACTGCATCACCCGCTTCTTCATGAGGGGGCTGTTGGTGTTGGCGAAGGTATGGAACACGTGCCGCCGGGCGCTGGTAAAGTTGCCCATGTAGTTGGGTTCCTCTTTGCGCTTGAGCGCACGCTGGGTTTGCTCTGGGGTGTAGCCAGGGTACACAGGCACCACGGGTTGCTCTTCGGTGAAGAGAATCCAGTCGCGTTGTTTCTGGGGCAGCTCGCGCCAGGGGCGGTCTATGTCAATACCCAGGGTGACCAGGATGTCGCGCTGGTTCTGGCCGCCCCAGGCGGTGGGCCAGGCGGCAATGGCCCGCTCCCGGATGGTAAGGCTGGGGTCGGGCACCATACTTTCCTCGGTTACCTCATAGATGCGACCCAGACCGTGGCAGGTGGGGCAGGCGCCTTCGGGGGTGTTGGGTGAAAAGGCCTCGGCGTAGATGATAGATTGGCCTTTGGGGTAGTCACCGGCGCGGCTGTAGAGCATGCGCACCAGATTAGAGAGCGTGGTCACGCTTCCCACGCTGGAACGGGTGGTGGGCGTGCCGCGTTGCTGCTGCAAAGCCACCGCCGGCGGCAGGCCTTCAATGGCATCTACCTCGGGCACGGCCATCTGGTGGAACAGCCGTCGCGCATAGGGGCTTACGCTCTCGAGGTAGCGGCGCTGAGCCTCGGCGTACAGCGTGCCAAACGCCAACGACGACTTACCCGAACCCGACACGCCGGTGAACACCACCAGGGCATCTCGGGGAATGGTGAGGTCTACATTCTTGAGGTTATGCTCCCGGGCGCCGCGAACGGTCACAAAGCCGGTGAATCCCTGGGGAGTGTTTGCGTGTGTATCTTTTGCCATATGCGGTAGAACCAAAGGTCTTTTACCTTACGCAAGCCAGAAAGCGGCTGTTGTACTATAAGGCAAATGACATCGGCTCGCACCAATCGTTTTTGGGATATTTTCTATGAAACAGGCCAATAACGAGAGCCTTTGAGCAAGGTAGTAATCTGCATTTCCTGGTGTCTCATGAGCTTGCCATCAACCGGTCCCTAGGAAAACAAAGGAAAGTATCTATCTTAGAATCAGCGAATCCAACTCCAACAAAAGCCATTATGCTGCAAACCGAAGTTCCTCTTCCGCTGGCCCAAAAAAGCTACACCCGGGTTTCCTCTATTGACATTGTGCGCGGCCTGGCCATTGTGATTATGGCCCTGGACCACGTGCGCGACCTATGGCACACCACCTCCCTGGTGCAGGACCCGCTTTCGTTTGAGACCACCACGCCAGCCCTATTTCTCACCCGCTGGATTACCCATTTTTGCGCGCCTACCTTTGTATTTCTGGCAGGTACTTCGGCGTATTTATCTTATAAAAAACATGGCGATGCAGGCCGGGCGCAGAAGTTTTTGCTAAGCCGGGGCCTCTGGCTCATGGTGTTGGAGGTGACGGTCATTGGCTTCGGGATTTGGTTTGACATTCAGTTCAGGACGGTCATGCTGCAGGTGATTTTTGCCATTGGCGTGGGCTTTGTGGTACTGGCCTTGCTGCTCCGGTTGCCCTCCAGGGTAATAGGCGGAATAGGCGCGGCCATTCTACTGCTGCACAACCTGTTGCCCCAAGTAGGCCCTGCTGAGACCATGGCAGGCAAATTCCTATATTCGCTCCTGTTCCGGCAGGGCTTCTTTCCGTTTGAGGGCGGACCAGCTGTTTTGGTGGCCTATCCCTTGCTGCCTTGGATGAGTCTTCTATTACTGGGCTATAGCTTTGGCGAGGTGGTTCGTAAAGATGCCGTATCTCGCCAGAAAACTTTGTACCTCCTAGGCTTTGCCATGCTGGCCGTATTTATGGTTCTGCGCGTGTTCAACCTGTACGGCGAGCCAAACCCATGGGCGCCGCAAACCTCCACTGCCTTTACCATTCTGTCGTTCTTTAACGTGACCAAGTACCCGCCTTCATTGCAATTTAGTTTGTTCTTTCTGGGCGTGATGGTGGTGTTGCTGGCGCTGCTCAATACTACCAATATTGCCGTGACCCGCTTCTTTGCCACCTACGGCCGCGTGCCCATGTTCTTCTACCTGTTGCACTGGTACCTGATTCATACCTCTATGTTTGTAATGGTGTTGGCGCAGGGCGTGAAATGGGAAGACCTGCCCTTTGGCATGATGAAGTTTGGGCGACCCGAGGAAGGCGTGGGCGTAGAATTGCCTTACGTGTATCTGGTCTGGATGGCCGTGGTGCTGCTCCTGTACCCGGCCTGCCGTTGGTACAGCCGTTACAAAGCGGCCCACCCCGAGAAGAAATGGCTGAGCTATCTATAAATTATGCGGTGCCGTTTTTGGTCTGTTTTCTGTAAAACAGACCAAAAACGCGTTTCTATTAAAAGCCTGAAGGAATCAAAGCAACACCTCACTCCTATTTTAATTAATAGCCTTACAACTTCCTTTTCTCCACTCCTTCCTTCGTAAGCTTCACGGGGTTAATCATCCCTTGCGCGTCAAAGGTCATGGGTTCTATGCAGGTGACGCGGGCGTTGCGGTCTTTCTGGTCCAGGGGGCGGCGGTGGTAGACAATGTACCACTCATCTTTGCCGGGCACTTGGATGACCGAATGGTGCCCGGCGCCGGTAGCAATGCTAGGGTCTTGCTGTAGAATCTTGCCCACCCGCTCAAACGGACCGAAGGGAGAATCTGCCACGGCGTAGGCCACGCTGTAATCGGGTCCGGTCCAGCCGCCTTCTGACCACATAAAGTAGTACTTGCTGTTGCGCATGAACATAATAGGCCCTTCTACATAGTTTTGGGGCGTAATCTCCTTGAAGATGGTGCCGTCTGCCTGCGGTACAAAGCCTGTGAAGTCTGGCTTGAGCTTGGCAATGTTGCAGTGCCGCCAGCCGCCGTAGATAAGGTAATACTGGCCGTCTATGTCCTGAAACACAAACTGGTCTATGGGCTGGGCGCCGTTGTGGAACTTGTCTACCAGCGGCTTGCCCAGGTAGTCTTTGTAAGGACCCTCGGGTTGGTTGGCCACGGCCACGCCAATGCCGCCCAGCTCCTGGTCGCTCTGGATGTCATTCGCCCCGAAGAACAGAAAATACTGCTTCCCTTTCTGCACCACGGCCGGCGCCCATAGGGCCCGCTTCGCCCATTTTATCTGCGCCGTGTCCAGAATGCGGGTGTGCTTCTGCCAGGTGATAAGGTCCTTAGACGAAAAGGCATCAAAGTACACTTGCTGGTTATAGGGCGCCGAAAACGTGGGATACACCCAGTATTGCTTGCCAAAAACGGCTGCCTCTGGGTCTGCGTACCAACCCGGGAAGATGGGATTGCCAGACGTGGCGGCTTTCTGCGCCGAAGCGGAGCCAGCGCCAGAAGTTTGCGTGTCTTTGGCCGGGACGCAGCCCCAGACAACCATTTCCAGGCCCAAGGCCAGCGTGTACCAATGTCTCATGCGGTTTCTAATAAAAGGGAGGCCATTAAGATAGAAATTATTTAGAAATGCAGGATATCTCCCTCGGCCTTCGGTCTCAAAGCCAGCGCTAACCTTGGGGTACTTCCCTATCCCAAAGCCACCCGGTCCAGCCAGTATAAAACCGTTTTCGGGCTGTTTTTCGGGAATTAGACCTAAAACAACAAAACCCTTTCTTTCTCTGCCAGGAGCGCTAACCTCTTGCCCCAGAAAGGTATTACCAGAAGAGGTGCAGAGGTTGTACCTTTACGTTTCTTCTGCTTTTCATTACCATGCAAGCTTCCTCTTCTAAAGCCAGTTATCCCGCACTGTGGCTGGGTGCCCTTGTGATCCTTGTCCTGGGCGTGCATACCTTGATTTGGGGCCGACAAGAATTGTCTGAGATGGAACAAGTACGCGGGCCCATCACGCATATTTTAAAAAAACATCCCGCCTTCCCTTATAAGAATGACCCGAAGGACCGATACCTACACATAGCAGGTTTTGACAAAGCCTTCAACGTGTATTTGGGCGGCGATTCAGATGATTTCCTGCCCGAGTTCCAATCCATTGCAAAATTAAAAGTAGGCGATACCGTTACGGTGTACTACCAGGAGTCACCGGGATTAATGCAGAGTCCGGGAGCCCAAGGAGACGTCATCGCATTTACATATCAGATTGAAAGAGGCGGCCAGATTCACTACCTTAGAGGAGACTCAAACGTCTATTTAGCTTATTTTCTAATCTTTATGGGAGGCTTGATTGCCGCCGTCCTGTTTTATTACACGTACCTATGACCCAGTTAAAGCAACGCGTTTTGTTAACCAAGAAAGAGTTTTACCTGGAAAGAACGGGCGTAAAAGTCATCTCTAAATCTGCGTCAGAGAATCTGGAATATACCGTCAAGTATGAAGAGATAGGCTTTGACCAGGTAAAGAAACAGGAAAAGGGGGCCTTGTTCCCGGCCATCTTTTTCTGGCTGATGGTAGCGCTAGACCTGTTCCTCCTCTATGACACCTACATCAACGAGGAGGGCGTGGCCATGCAAGGTTTCTGGGCCTTTGCAGGGCTGTTCTTCGGGGCAATGGCCGTGATGGCGACCATGCAAATAAACAGGAAGGTAATCTTCCTCACCGGCGGCTCTAAGGTGCTGGAACTCCTGAGCAACAACCCGTCTACCCAGGAAGTGGATGCCTTCATTGAGGCGCTGTATGAACGCATTAAGAACGTGTACAAAAGCAAATACGCCGTCATTGACCCTAACCTGCCAGAAGAGTTAATGATGGAACGGATTAATTGGCTCTTTGAGATGGGTGTCATTACCCAAGAAGAACAGGAGGACTACTACATGCAGATCCAGATTAATAGCCTGCTTTCTTAAGGCCCAACCCGCGTAAAAGCCTTCGTTTTTAGTCTCTTTTCTGTAAAACAGGCCAAAAACGAAGGCTTTTGCTTTTACCACCTCTGCACAAAAGCCATATAGCTGTTTCTACATATACCGGATTGTTGTACCTTCCCTTTTGTAAGTAGAAACATGCGCCCCACTGGGCCACCCCCGCAATCATGAACAAGAACCGGCTAGAAGCATTTAGTGATGGCGTGTTGGCCATCATCATCACCATTATGGTACTGGAGATTAAGGTACCGCACGGCACCGAGTGGCGCGCCCTGGTCCCGCTCCTGCCCGTGTTCCTGAGCTACGTACTCAGCTTCATCTACATTGGCATTTACTGGAACAACCACCACCACATGCTCCACAGCGCCAGCAAGGTGAATGGAAGCATTCTCTGGGCCAACCTGCACCTGCTCTTCTGGCTGTCTTTGATTCCCTTTGCCACCGGCTGGATGGGCGAAAACAGCTTCGCGCCGGCGGCTACGGCCCTGTATGGTGGCATCCTGCTCTTGTGTTCTATTGCCTATTGGGTGCTGGAGCAGACCATCATCCAAAAGAACGGCAAAGACTCCCTCCTCGCCAAAGCCATTGGCCAAGACCTGAAAGGCAAACTCTCCCCGCTCTTATATCTAACCGGCATAGCCCTCTCCTTCTGGAGCCCCTGGGCCGCGAACGGTGTCTATGTGCTGGTGGCGTTTATGTGGTTGATACCGGATAGGAGGATTGAGCGTATTTATGAGGAGGGATAGATAGTAATTTCTAATATTTAACTAATTTGTGATTTTATTTAAGCTATTTATATTTATAAGTTTTATAAAATTCAACAATTTGGTCCTTCAAATAATTGATTCATAGAACTTTATTATAATACATCTGTAAAAAAAGCATCTATAAAAAGAACTTTTAAGTTTTTCATTAATAGAAACTTATATTTAATTCGCAAACCAAAAACCAATCTTTAGTTACTACTCAAAAAAAAATCAAATAGATGATTGTTAATATAGAAAATTTAGGAGCAATTAAGAATGCTTCAATAGACTTAAGTAAAAAACTTACAGTTTTCTGTGGCCCAAATAATTCAGGTAAAACATATGTTGCATTTGTGATATACGCTTTATCGAAATACAATTTAAAATTCTTTAAAAGCGTCTTAGATAAAGACCTTCTAAAAACCATAATAGAAGAAAAAAAATGTTTATACCATTATAATATAAATGAGGTTTGGGATTTCAGGGCATCTGAAATAAATGATATTTCAGATGGAACAGATAACTTATTTGGAATATCTGAGGAAATCGCTAAAAACTTATTTAACGAATTTAACATCTCCATAAAAGAGAATAAGGAAGAATTAAATAATAAATTAGAAGTTATTAGTTTTGAGCAAACTATTAAATTTTCTGACTTATCAGTAAATATCATTAAACATTCTAATCAAAACCATTTAATAATTGAGGTAAATAACAAAACATTATCTAAAGACCATATACAAATTTTAGAATTCTACTTACCGACTAAATTATTATCCCTTCTTGCATTTTACCCTTTTTCTACAAGCTACATATTACCAGTAGAAAGAAATTCAATTTACACTTTTAGCAAAGAACTTTCTATAAGGAAGCAAGACTTTCTTGATAGAGCACAAGACTTAGGTTCGAACAAAAAAAGCGACCCATTTGATTGGCTTTTAAAAAGAACTACAAGATATCCTATGCCTATAAGAGATGGATTGGAAGTAGCAGAGGATTTAGCAAACTACAATAATTTAAAAAGTGACTTTATTGATTTTGCAGAAAACATTGAAAATAATCTACTACAAGGAAAAGTCATTTTATCCAAAGATGGCGAAGTTCAATTTTGTTCAAATAAATCCAAAAGAAAAAAAATCCCAATCCACTTAACAGCTTCAATTGTAAAAACTTTATCTAGTTTAGTATTCTATTTAAAGCATATTGCTAATAAGAATGACCTAATAATAATTGATGAACCAGAACTTAATTTACACCCAAATAACCAAATCGTTCTGACAAGAATCTTTGCACAACTTATAAATAATGGATTTAGACTACTAATTAGCACTCACAGTGATTATATTATAAGGGAATTAAACAATTTGATTATGCTTTCTTCCCCTAAAGAAGGCATTTCTGAACTTGCTAAGAAATTCAATTACAAAGAAACTGAGTGCATAAACAAAGATGAAGTAGGTGCTTATCTTTTTAATTACAAATACAGCAATTCAAAAAACATTACAGTTGAGCAAATAGCCATTAATGAGCAAGGGTTTGATGTCAAAACTATTGATGACACTATTAACTCATTAAATAACATTTCAGAAGATTTATACTATACATTAAAATACGGAGTAGAGGATGAGCAACTTATCATTGATTAGTGAAATATTACATACAGACTTTGTATCTACCAAAACAAGTGCCTTAGAAGAACCAGCCACAAAAATGAATATCCCAATCGACAAAAGAGGGGGCTGCAAAATAATAAATTATAAATTCGATAAAGAACTAAGCAAAGATTACAAAGGCGGACTTTTTCCTTTTTTTGCTAAAACTAAAGGCATTTGCAGTATTTGTGATTATATAATTTTTGCTGAAAAAGACAAAACTTTATATGCTTTAATAATCGAACTAAAAAGAGGCAGAAATACAACAACACCACAATTAAATGCCGCTGAATGCTTTGTTAATTATATCATTAATACAACCAACAGAATACATAAAACTAATTTAAATCCTCTAATAAGGAAAATAAGCATACATGAATACAAATTAAAAAAAAGAAATACTGTTTCTAGAGAAATAAATTACGACTCTAATTATCATCATGATTTTAAACATGACATTTTCTTAGTTTCTTCATTTTTAAAATAATGCATGAATAATTTTAAAATGAAAATACTACTTCAAAAACCATTTAAAAGATTTATAGTATTTTAATGAAATTACATAAAAGAACATTTTGAAAATATATCAAAAATTTTAAAATCACTTCAATCAAATATTAAACCTTTATTTAAAAAATTCCAATTGCTCAATTATGAGTAATTTTGCAAAAGGTACAGCCAACTATTGTGTACTTACCTTTTAACTAAGTTTACTACTTGCCTTTCGACCCATTTACCATAGACCTGCCCGTTCGGGAGATTATCCCTTCCGTGCGGGAACACCTTGCCGCCCAGAACACGCTGATTGTGAACGCGCCTCCGGGGGCGGGCAAGAGTACCCTGTTGCCGCTGGCCCTCTTAGACGAGGCCTGGCTGAAGGGGCAGAAAATCATCATGCTGGAACCCCGTAGGCTGGCGGCCCGCACCATTGCCGAACGGCTGGCGCAACTGCTGGGCCAGGAGGTGGGCCAGACCGTGGGCTACCGCATCCGGTTTGAGAACCGCACCTCAGAGAAGACCCGCCTGGAGGTAGTCACCGAGGGCATTCTCACCCGCATGCTCCACTCAGACAACGCGCTCAACGGCGTGGGGCTGGTCATCTTTGACGAGTTCCATGAGCGGAGCATCCACGCAGACGTGGCCATGGCCCTGGCACGCGAAGCCCAGTCTACTCAGCGCCCAGACCTGCGCATTCTGGTCATGAGCGCCACGCTCAACATGCCCCAGCTCACCCGCCTGCTCAACGCCCCCGCCGTAGAGAGCCAGGGCCGGCAATACCCCATCAACGTGCAGTACGCCGGCGAGACCGATGCCCAACTGCTCCATGAAATGACGGACCGGGCTATCCGGAAAGCCCTGCAAGAACAGCAAGGCGATGTGCTGGTGTTTCTGCCCGGTGAGCAGGACATTAGAAAAGTAGAAGCCCTGCTGAGGAGGGGCCTGCGCGAGGTGGCCATCCACCCGCTGTACGGCATGTTGCCCCCCGGCAAGCAGTACGCCGCCATTATGCCAGACCGCAACGGCAAGCGCAAAGTGGTGCTGGCTACCTCCATTGCCGAGACCAGCCTCACCATTGAAGGCGTAACCGTGGTCATTGACACGGGCTTTGCCAAAACTCAGCGTTTTGACCCCGCCACCGGCCTTAGTAGGCTGGAGACGGTGCGCATCTCCAAAGACGCCGCCGACCAACGCGCCGGTCGGGCCGGACGGTTAGGTCCGGGCACCTGTTACCGCCTCTGGACCGAGGCCCTGCACGAACGCCTGGCCCCGCACCGCACCCCTGAGATTCAGGAAGCCGACCTGGCCCCGCTGGTGCTGGACATGGCCGCCTGGGGCATCTCAGACATCAGGGCGCTCACCTGGCTCACACCGCCGCCCAAAGCCGCCCTGCTCTACGCCCAGGAAACCCTGCACCAGCTCAACGCCCTGGAGAACGGCCGCATCACCGAGCACGGCCGCAAGATGCACGCCCTGCCCACCCATCCGCGCCTGGCGCACATGCTGCTGGCCGCCCAGGAAAGCGACCAACTGGCGTTGGCCACCGACATTGCCGCCCTGCTGGAAGAACGTGACCCCTTGCCCCGCGAAGCCGGCATTGACCTGAACCTGCGCATTGAGGCCCTGCGCCGCACCCGCAAAGAAGGACTGCACCAAAAGCGCTTCTCCAAGATTGACAAGATTGCCGCCAGTTACCGCCGCCTGTTTAACATTGAGCCCGAGAACAGCACGGTAGACCCGTATGAGACCGGTGTGCTGCTGGCCAACTGCTATCCAGAGCGCATCGCCTACGCCAGGCCCGGCAACAACGCCCAGTTCCAGCTGGCCAACGGCAAGTACGCCTCTGCCGGCCACCGCGATGACCTGGCCCATGACCCCTGGCTGGCCATTGCCCACCTGCACGCCGGTGGTGACGGTCCGGGCCGCATTTTCCTGGCCTCGCCACTCAACCCCAAAGACCTGGCCCCACTGGTGAAGCAGAAAGACGTGGTCTCCTGGGACCCCGAGGAAGGTGAACTTACCGCTTCCCGTGACATGCGCATTGGCTCCATCGTGCTCCAAAGCAAACCTCTCCCCGAGCCCGACGAGCGTTTCCTGGTGCAAGCCATCTGCGAAACCATCAAACGCGAAGGCGAGGATTGGCTCAACTTCTCTGACGCCGTGAAGCAGTTCCAGAACCGTGTGCTGTGTCTGCGCAAATGGCACCCCACCGAAGGCTTCCCAGACATCAGCACCCCTACCCTTCTCATGACTTGTAATGAGTGGCTGGCCTACCACCTGGAGGACGTCCAAATTGGCCAGGACCTCCTGGACATTGACCTCTTGCCCCTTTTACAGAACATGTTGAATAAGGAACAACGCGACCGCCTGGAAGAACTGGCTCCGGCTACCATGACTTTGCCAGACGGACACGCCGTGGAACTGTACTACCCAGACAACGCCCTAGCGCCCATCATGGAAATCAGGCTGCAAGACGTGTTTGCCTGGGAGCATAACCCTACCGTAGACGGCGGCGACGTAGGTGTGGCCCTGCACCTGCTCACTCCGGACCTAAAGCCCCTGAAAGTGGTGAACAGCCTGCATTACTTCTGGCAGGAAGAATATAGATTGATGCGTGGTTCTTTGAAGGCAAGGTTTCCGAAGGTGGATTGGAGGTAAGGATTGGATTTGTTAAGGCTTCCGTTTTTGGCTTGTTTTGAGGAAATCAGGCGGAAACGGAAGTCTTATTTTTATATCTAAAACTTAAATTGATAAAGCCTATCAACAAAGGCATCCTATAACCTCAACGTCTTAACTACTTTTCGCTGCAACCCTGTTGTACCACTGCCAAAATCCTATAGTGTGAGGGAATGCTTAGCAAGTGACCGTATGGTCTGTTTCAATATCAAGTAAAACTATGACACTAGGTGGACTTAACTATCAATTTACTACCCAATTTCTAATCCAAAAAACAAAGCCCGTACAGTTCTTCTGTACGGGCTTTGCAACTATTACAAAGAAAGTTTAATGGTTGTCATCCATATACAATTCAATGGCTTTTTCTGTATCTCCCATAAAAACCAATTCTCCTTGCTTCATAAAAGCTGCTCTATTACAGTATTGACGGATAACGTCTACGCTGTGGCTAACCAGAATGACTGTTTTGCCCTCTATCCAAGAACTTTCAAATACTTTAATGGCCTTTTCCTGAAACTTAACATCGCCTACTGCAAAAATCTCATCTAAAAACATGACATCTGCGCCGGCCTTTACAGCAATGGAAAAGGCCAGACGAGCCACCATACCAGACGAGAAAAACTTGATTTTTGTATCTATGAATCCCTCTAACTCGGCAAACTCAATGATCTCATTAAAGATGGCATCTATGTCCTTTATTTTTAATCCAAGCACCGATCCAGATACGTATACATTTTCCCTAGCGGTCAACTCGTGGCTCATTCCCACCCCAAGGTTCATAAGCATGGTAGAGCCATCAATTTTTACATAGCCACTGTCTGAAGGGTAGACGCCTGCCAATATCTTTACAAGTGTTGATTTTCCGCTACCGTTTCTGCCTAATAAACCAATACACTCACCTTTCATTATCTCCAGGGACATGGATTTTAATGCAGGTATGTATTTGGTCCTAGGAGGGTTAAACAAATTGAATAAACGGTGTTTAACTGTGTTATGGCTGTCTTCAGAGATTTGAAACGTCTTGCTAATATTTCTTGCCTTTACAGCTACCTTGCTTTCTACAATAATAGTATTCTTTTCCATCTTATAACTTCTCTGCCGCTCTAGCACCCAATTTGTTTAACAAAATAAGACCTATTAATAAAAACAAAAATCCATAACCAAAATCAAAAAACATCAGGTCAAAGTCTGGAGGAATATTTTGCATCATGACTCTGCGCGCGTTAATGATGATGCCGGCCAAAGGATTGGCGTAGTCAAACGATGGAAGGGCCTTCTTAAAGCTAGAAAGCTTATAGAATATAGGAGATATAAATAAAAGCAACGTGGAAAACACCTGCCAGATTTGAGTTATGTCTTTGGCAATAATATAAATGTTAGAGAGAATCAAGGAGATTCCCAAAGACATGATAAAAAGATTTAGGAAAATAGGAATTATCCAGAAATTATAAACCGATGCTCCCGTGGATTCTGGTTCCAAGAAATTATAAAACAATAGGAACATGACAAAATTGAAGGAAAAGCCTATTACATTGCTCATCAAAGTGGAAATATAGATTTCCAGCTTATTCATATTGCTGTATTCGTACAAATATTTCTTAGTGTTAAGAATCTGAACAGTTCCGCTTGTGCTTTCCAAAAAGAAATTATAAAGAATAAGCCCAATAAAAAGATACGAAGCAAACGCTGGAACGTCTTGCTTCATAATTACCTGGAATACCACATAATAAATGGCAATGTCTAATACAGGTTTTAGCAAGGCCCAAAAAAGTCCTAGTTTATTCTCATAATATCTTAGCTTGAATTCAATTTTAGCCAAAAGCCATAACCTTTCCAGCTTATTTGTACCAGAGTACCAATCACTTAAAGACTTAAAAACTAACATTATCCTATGTTTTTAATTTATTAAATTTGTTAAACCACAATTTTTAGCTCATACTAGAGCCCAGAGAAGGACCAAAACTAGATAATTGAAGCTCGCCAATGGAGATACTTAAGATTACAGGTAAAAGCAAAATATTATAACCCTGCTACAATCCAACAGTATAGTTGTCTTTCACCAATGTCAAACTGCCATCATTTTTCATCTCGAGAAGAAAGTGTACGAAGTTACCATAAGGTATTAAAGTCTTAAAAAATCCCAAAAAATAGGCTTATTCATGAATATGAAAATTAAAGTAAGGTCAACTTCCATTACATCTCTCTAAAAAACAGCCGCTTAAATTTTTACCATTTTCTAGAAATTTGTTTTGCTTATTCATGATATTCTAGTATTCAATCCTATTTTACGACTTTAACTTGCTGTAAAAAGAAAGAACATTTAATTTCTCACTTTAAATACTCTTTAAAAATCTCTTCTACTCTATGATTGAAATTCATTTTGCTATACTGTTTTGAAGCGGCTATGGCATTTACAGACAATTGCTCTCGTAGATCTTCATTTTTTATCAACTCTACCGTATGGCTAATAAGCTCCTGCTCGTTTCTCCATAGCATGCCGTTTTGCCTATGTGAAACTATCTCCTTTTGACCTGCAACACCTATCACAATAGGAACACAACCGGCCGCCATTGCCTCCACCGTAGTAATACCAAAATGTTCAAATCTATCTGGAGCCAGATCCTCGTTTTCATACATACCAGCGGCATGCCAGAAAAACTTGGCAGTAGCATACTTTGCTTTTAGATCAGAAAATGCAATATCTGTACAGATTTCGATAGGATACCCTTGAGCTGATAATTTACACAGCTTCAAATAATCTTGGTGATGATCTTCTGGATGTGTTCCTCCGCATATAACTAGTTTATAATCTCTAAAGTCTGGATGACTAGCATATGCATTTTTAAATGCCTTTATGATCTCTTGTTGTTTCTTGTTATGCCCTCCCACGAAGAATCTACCAACAGCGAGGATAACATTCTTTTTTTCAGAAGAATTAAAGAAATGCTCAACATCCACCGGCGGATATAGCTTTTCCACTTTTATTCCTTTTTCACCATATATTCTTTTAATCCATGAAGAGGTATAATCTGAATTAGATATGTTAAGGTTAGCTTCTAAAAAACCCCTATTCCAATTATACTCCTTTATAACCGTCCATTTAACATAAATTCTAGTTAAGTATTTACCTAGGACTTTACTATTCCAAGCCTTAATTACCCATTTTGTAAAGACATCATGCGTATCAATATATACCAAACGAATGAATAGACCTAAGTTTCTAGAGTCAAAATTATTCTTAAAACTATCGGAGGGCTTAAAAGTATCAAACTTTAAATGGATGCCACAGGAATGCTTTACAGGACTTTCAATTTCTATAATATCCTTGTAAAAGGAGAAGTTCAGCTTATTCCCATGAATTTTTATTGATTTAACTACGTCCCTAACTATCCTACCCTCCAAAGGCTTGAAGAATATTTTTAATTTATTAAATGGCTTAGTGATTAATAAAGTTGAATTGGCTGTACTCCATCTTCCAACTTTATTGCCATTTATCTCCTCATTATAGAATCCTTCAAAAAACCGAACCGTACTATCATATCTATTAAAAAATTCTTCCCCCACCTTATGCACAAGAGTATCATAAGTTGAAGGCTTTCTTGTTAAATTAAATTTAGGAAAGAAAACCAAGGAAATATTAACAGCATTAGGCGCAACAAACGTAGAGAAATAGGTTGCGTTAATAAATATGTCAGGTCTATTGGATTGTATAAACTCCATCACCTGGCTATATATATTTCTCTCTTCACTAAAACTAACAAACTTTACTCTTGATAAATCAAGATTTAATTTTGATGAAATTAGCGTAACATTAGCTTCACCGCTATATAGAATTGTGACATCATGCTTTTTTGAAAGAACTTCCGCAATGCCTCCCGCATGCTTTTCACCTCCCCCGCTGGTAGGCAAATATTTATTAAATAAGAAAATTTTCACTTAGAACTTGGTTGGATTATATCTAATAATTCCTGAAACTGAGTCTTTTAGTACGTTAAAATTCAGCTTTATTCTTGACCTTAGTGCTGGATCAGAAAACTTGATTTTGTATCCAAATTTAACAAAATACCAGGTTTCATTAATACGATCTAAATATGAGGCAACAAAAGCTTTAATACCTATGTTTTTGAAAGCGAAAATTAATTTATTCCTAAAAACGTGATATGTAAAGAAAGGAGACCATTCCACGCTTGTTGCGGAGTGATAATGCCATACTAGAGCTTTTGGATTATATACTATTTTGAAACCATTGTTTCTTATCCTAAAACTCAAATCAGAGTCTTCATAATAACTAAAATATAACTCTTCAAAAAGCCCAACCTTTTCTAAAGCAACTTTAGAAATTAAGCAGGCACCGCCACAAAACATTTTCACTTCTCTTTCAGCGTCAAATTGCCCTTTATCAATTTGCCCAGAACCAATATCATATCCATTAAACTGCTCATCCACGTCTGAACCAGCATTTTGAACCATCATGAAAGAATCTTTCTCAAATACAGTTTCAGGAATGGTAAGCTCATAGAAGATTTTATCCTTCTGCAACTTAAACTCAGGTAGATAGAAGGATCCCACTCTTAGCTTAATAACCTGGTCCTCAACTTCAGAATTACATTTTATATATAATCTAAGCTTGACAGGCAATCTCAAGTCACAGGTAGCCACTGGCAAGCAAACTTGAAATTTGGGTCCAATGCTTCTAAAAGTAAATATTTCATCCTCTTCTTCATTACCAAAACCCTCTAAAAAGAATTTTTTAGGGTACCAGCAATTTTCAAAGCAAGAGTTGTTATAGAATCGTGCTTCTACAATTTGATTGTGCGGTTGATTTTCACTTGTTATATCACCTTGAACAAGTAAAAACCGTTCATAAAAAACAAGCTTAGAAGTAACCACACCAATTTCATCTCTTTCTCTTGCTTTGGATACAAGGTTTAGAAGCCAATCTTTATCTGGCTTGGTATCGTCATTAATTAGGGCATAGAATGAATAATCAAATACTTGTTTTGCCGCTTTAATAGCAGCATTATTGCCACCTGCAAAACCAACATTTTTGGGTAAATTAAGCAAATGGTAATTAAAATTTATGTCAGCAATAAGACCAACATCAAATTCATTTAACTCATAATTATATATATAAACATCAAATAACCTATACGATTGTTTATTTAGACTTTTAAATAACTCTTTAAGAAAATTTGGTGATTTATAAAAACCTGTAATTATCGCTACTCTACTTTCCACTTCTTAACACCAGTAAATGAAAAACCATCATTCCCCAATACACCCATGTACCTGCTATGCACATAAATACTATAAAGATCTAAACCATTGGCCTTGTATCTAGACCACATTTCAGGTAGGCTAAATATTCTAAAAACTAAACATTTTCCAGATTCTGATACAGGATCTTCATGGTACACAGGGGGCTTATAATATAAAATTTCGTTATTCTTTAGCTCAGCATACAGCGAGTCTTCTGATCCATCATGATCAAATGGAACTGTAAATATTACAGCACCGCCTACTTTTAATATTCTTGCAACTTCCTTTTCACCAAGCAATGCATCTGGAACGTGCTCAAAAACATCTGTATGCACTATTAAATCAAAGTACTCTTCTGGAAAATGAGTATTTTGAATGTCTACATGAAGCGTTTCATTAATGATTTCTCCTGAACTAGCTGTAAAACTCAGATACTCTGTTGCATAAAGTTCAATATTATATTTATTACAATAATGCTTAAATATAGAGGCAAAAGGAGAGTGGCTTTCCAAAAGTAAAATACGTTTATCTAGATAATGCTTTTGCAGAAGATATTCCAGACTTGAAGTTTCTTGCTCATTATTTAGCTTAGCCAAAGCTATTACCAATTGCCTAACTCTATTGGTACACCTAGAATTTTTAGAGATAACACTTTCTCTCAGGTTTGGAGAGTTAATTTCAAAAAAAGTATCCTGACCAGTAATATTATCAAATCCATAAAACCGACCTAAAGACATTAGCTTCTCATCTTGCTTAACAGAGCTAAAATCTATAACAGGAATTTCGTTATGAAATTTATATAAAAATTCAATCATACATTATCTTTAATACTATAATTATTTCTTCAAAACAAACTATAAACGAAAATATCAATATTTTCAGACTATTTTTAAGATTTTTTTTGCATTCATAAATACACTAGCATTTTGCTAAAACCTTAGACAAACACCAGCATTATCGTTAAAAAAATATTAAATACATCTTAACATTTTATACACAAGAGACTTTTAATCAAAAATATATTTTCAAATTAAAAAAATATAACCTAAATATTATAATTTATATCTTACAACATATTCAATAAAGTACTCAAATGTTAAACCTTACTTTACACCAATATAATTTTCTTTTATATAAATATTTTGTTCAGATTAGTTTACACAATTAGCACGTATTATTTATTTATTAAATTTTATTAAAATATCTTAAATTATCAACTTTTAATTTGAATGACGACTTTATGCTAACCTAATCAAGTAAAAACCAACTAAGGTGTCATTAATATTAGTAAAATGCAATAGCATTGTGTCACTTTCCAAAGTTACGATTTTTTTATTTGGCCATGAATTCTAACTTAAAAAGAATAAAAAACTTATGGCAACAACCTATTTAAATACTTAATAATCAAATAGTTAATCACACACCTTAGATACACAATGTATTTTCTCTAAATTATATAGAGTGGATTATATAATTATTTATGAGATTAATTTAACTGTAGTCTTTGACCTATTTAGTACTTTTATGGCATTGCATCCCTCAATAATTTTTACTAACACCAAATAGAAAGCATTAGAGTATTGCTATTTGAACCTTGCCTTCAGTATTGGCTAAGGAAAATTTTAAATTTTTCCTTCATTTTAAAAATTATACTAATTCTTCGTCTAAGATTGAGTTTCCCACAAGCATCATATCAATTCAGATCTTGATACTACCTTAACAAAAAATATTGCCTGTTTTAGAAATATTTATTATTAAAGCATACTCAGTAGCTAAAAAGTAGGCATATATGATTAACGCCGTTTTTAGCTTGAAATGAAAGAAATACGCCAAAAATGCACCTTGCTCAAAGTTAAAGGCACAAAAAAGAGGCGCAGAAATTTCTGCGCCTCTTTTGATTTAGATGTCTTCAAGAAGACTATTTGTTTTTCTTTTTCACGTCCAGCTCTTTGGTGCTGATGTTTTTGTTGTTGCCTTCGCCAGTTGAAGCACTGCTTTGAGCGCCAGCCCTATGGAAGGAAGCGGCCAGATTATTTCCTTTAGAACTCGTGCCTTGGTTACCAGTGCTCCCAGCATTATCTTTTTTGCTGCTAGCGCTCCCAGATTTGCTCAGGTACAAGCCGTAGGCCAATAGCCCCACACCCGCCGCGAAGGCTACGTATGATTTATCTTTGTTGTGCAATGATTGGTAAAACCTCATGCCCGACTCAGCTGGATCAGAGATAATCGCTGAAATCTCAGATGGGTTATGAATCAGGTCGGCAAGGGATTTAGGTTCTAAGTTATTTTCCATAGTGGTAGTTTTAAGGTATGTTGGTGGTGTAGGATACGGCAATTTTACCTAGAAGATGCCTACCCCACCAAAAAGATAGCCTTAGTGCTTAGTAGGGCAATTTTCAAAGTCCTGTTGTCCACTTATTTTCCTTTAATGCAAACTTTCCTCATTCTCCATCTGCGCCTTTTCGTCTTCACTAACTGAGTCTCTTCAACGGAAAAGAACTTCGTTTTTATGAATGTTAACGCTCTACTGCATACTTAGATAGTAGGCCTTTTCTACTTCCAAGTGTTGTTTCCGCTTAAACAGTAAGGACACCAAATAGGACCAATCTATGCACTTGCTATGCAGCACATTTAACCGATGATTTCTGCGTAGAAAAGTGAACTGGTTCCTTGACTAGATATGCGTAAAGCTGGAGGACAATTAGGCATACTTATGAACCCTCAGGCTTAATTTAGTAATATTCTAAATTATCTAAATATCCTGATTAGATGAAACATACTAAGCCATTGTATAGGTATAACCTTATAAATAGATGTTTCACCTAAACGGCATATAGATATGGAAGCGACTTGCAATCATTGCGCCCACTGGGCCCAAGACTCTAAGGTAGTAGAAACGCAGAGCAATCAATTTGGCGTTTGTGATGAGCTCACCGGCCAACACGCCATGAACCCAGAATATGTATTGCCCTTGGTACATGAAGGTCCGCAGGACTCTAAACCTAGGCAGTTTGAGATGATCACCGGCGCCATGTTTGGCTGCAACCACTTTGACGAACGTCGGTCTTGGGTACAGTAATCTCAAAACTTTCAACCATAAAAAAAGGTCCTCTTTCTACTAGAAGGAGGACCTTTTCATTTAATCGTTTATTCTTAACTCAACCAAGCAGACCATGGCAGGCGGCTCAAAATCAAGATCAATCCCAATCCATAGAAAATAGCGATGGACTTAAAGCCTTGGGTGGTGTCTAGTTGGCGCTTTGCTTTGGCATAGCCAATGGTGATGAAGATAACAGCCAACACCATCATCAAGGGATGCTCCAGAAAATACAGACGCGCGCCAGACTCCTTCATGCCTGCTTTGGAGAAGTTAGAAATCCCAAGCGGCGACACGAAATACAACACCAAGCCAATCACCCACTGCAGGTGTGCCGGAATCAAACCCAACAAGCTCAGTTTGCGGTCTTTGTGCGTAAATACTTTATTGCCCATGAGCCCGGCCACACCGTTCAGCCAAGAGATTAACAGTCCTATTAAGACCAGGTATGCCAAGTAAGAGTGTAGATGCTGTAATCCTGTATACATAGTTGTAGGTTTAGTTTGTCTGGTAAATATAAGGATTACCGGCTTTCTGGAAAGCAGAATAGGGAATTAGAATTTTGAGGATGTTTTGGTCATTGATGGGTTTGCTTGGAGGTTGATCTTGAGGTGCATTCTGCTGAAGGATCAACTGATTTTTTGGAGTTGGCTGGTAGATGCCGTTGGCTATTGCTTTGTCGTTGCCGCTTATTGCGGTGCGCACTCACTTCCAAGTTTCATCACTACCTCTAAGCGCTCACGGCCGCGGGGCCTCGTCCTGGCCCTTCGCACTGCTGTTGTACTCTGGGCTCAGGAGCCCTGCCTGCGGCAACGAAACAACAGAGGCGCTCAGGACCAGGACTGGTTCTGGTTCCAATCCTGTTAAGGCTTGCTTGTCTATGGTCTTTCCTTAAGCAAAATCAGTTCATGTCGCTGCAGAGGCATGCGTGCCAAGGCACGGTTTGGTTTTTCTTTTACAAATTAATTGATTCTACTTTAAAACAGCCTTTGCCCAAACGCGTGTTCCCTTCTTGAGGATTGACCCATAGAGAGTTTCAGGCACCGAGAGTAGCTCAATAATGCGGCATTAGAAGCAATGATCTAGTGTAGCACTACTGACCAATAAAAAAACCGTTTTTAGCCTAATTTTTAGAAAATAGGCTAAAAACGGTTTTGTCATTTTACCACAAAAGGCCGCGGATTTAGTGGCAGCCTTTTGGGTTTGAGAAGTAGTTGAAGATGGTATTAAGAACTGCAAGAAAGCATGGAGCAGCCTGCTTTTTGGCTGGCCCAGTCGGGGCGTTTGGCGAAGAACTGGTCGTGGGCTTTGCTGTACGGGTCCTTCGTGGCGGCTTGCAGTTGGGTGAACAGCTGGTCATCGCCTTTGGTGAGGCCCTCAATGGCTTGATGCAGCAGGTAGTTTCTCAGAATGAACCTCGGGTTGGCTTGCCGCATAATCTCTTGGGAGGCCTCTCTGGAGATGTTGTTGCTTTTCAGGCGCTCTGCGTAGGCTTGCAACATGGCGTACAACAAGGCGCTTTCGCGTATGCCCGGCGTAGTGTAATAGCTGTCTGCAAAGTATGCAATGGCCTCTTCTTCCGTACCCAATTCCAAAGGCAGGTCAATGAGCAATTGGTAGAAGATGGTCATGTCGGATTGTACCTCGGCTAGGGTTTCTTCCCATTGGGTGAGGAAGGCCGGGTCAGATTCGCGCACCTGGTCCAAGCCTATTTTTTTGGCCATCATAGCGAAGTACTTCTGGTAATACACTTCGCTATAGGTTTCCAACAAGGCGACTAGTTCTTTGCTATCTGGTAATAAGGTAGCCAAAGCGCTGGCCAGACAACCCAGGTTCCAGTACGCAATGTTTGCCTGCTTCCCGAAGGCGTACCGGCGGCCCGGCAAATCTGTAGTATTGGGCGTAAAGTCTGGGTCATAGTCGTCTAGGAACGAGTACGGGCCATAGTCAATGGTAAGGCCCAGAATGGACATGTTATCCGTGTTCATGACGCCGTGCACAAAGCCCACGCGCAGCCATTCTGTGATCATAAACGCAGTGCGGTCCATGATTTCCTTGAACCATGGCAGGATCTTTTCTTCCAGCGTTTCGCCCTGGATATGCGGATAGTATTTCTTGAGGGTCCATTCCACCAGTTGGCGCAGGTTGTCCAGCTCCTGGCGGGCAGCCGGCATCTCAAAACTCCCAAACCTCAGGAAACTAGGCGCTACGCGCATCACAATGGCGCCGGGCTCAAACTCGGGGTTACCATTATAGAACATGTCTCGCATGACCTGGTCGCCGGTCGTCACCAGGCTCAAGGCCCGGGTGGTGGGCACGCCCAGGTAATGCATGGCTTCGCTCATCAAGTATTCGCGCACCGAGGAACGCAGCACCGCCCGTCCGTCTGCCCTTCTGGAATAGGCGGTGGGTCCGGCGCCTTTCAGCTGAAACTCCCATGACTGGCCATTGGGCGAGGTCCATTCGCCTAACGTAATAGCCCGGCCGTCGCCCAGCTGCCCAGCCCAGTTCCCGAACTGGTGCCCGGCGTAGCAGGCCGCGTACGGTTGCATGGAGGGCGCTAGCGCGTTTCCGCCTAAGACATCCAGATCTTGTTGGTCTACCGGCTTTTCAACACCCAGCTCTTGCGCCAATTCCTCTGACCAGGCTAGCAACGTCACTTGCTTGACCGGCGTGGGAATGGCCTTGCTGTACAGCATGCCCGGCGTCTGCCTGGGACGGGTATCACCAGAGTCATCTCCGGGAAAGGCCTGCACAAATTCGTTTTTATATTCTTTCTGATGTAAACGCTCCATAAGATTCTTGTAAACAAATGCGAGTTAGAGGGAATGTGTGGCAAAACCAAACCTGCCTCCTTTCCTCCAGCATACCATAACAGCCGGGCGCTGAAATTAGTTGTCCCAATACACACAACATTCTCAGTAAGCTGACTTGACAAATTAGGTTAAACTACTTCTCAATCTTTTGCCTGCCAAAGCCTGATTTTTGCCTAATTTCTGGGAAACAAGCCAAAACGGCTTACGAAAACCTGCTTGAGAACATTGACCCTTGAAGAAGCTTTTGCAAAAGCAGCACGAAATTTATTAACGGAAAGACATCTTCTTACCGGGCAGGCAGTACAAGAAACCTTGGGAGAGCATAATGCCCACATGTAAGCCTTGCACTATGATTAAAGCCTATAAACTATACACAGACGCAGACGGCAATTCTAGAGTAGCCACAGGCTATGTCCCCGACAGGAAAAACCTGGACACCTATCAACTGGAATTCAAGGAGACGCCGTCGCCGGCCAGTTATGACTGGCACACGGCCCCGTTCCTGCAATATGTGCTCACCCTTACGGGAACCTTGGAATTTACCACCAGCACCGGTGAAGTATTCATCATCCAACCCGGCGACGTGTTGCTGGCCGCAGATCTAACCGGTAAGGGCCACAAATGGCGCCTGCTAGATGAGCATCCCTGGAAACGCGCCTACGTGAGGCTCCGCAACCTAGAAGACGCCTCCTTTATGGAAGATGAAACCGCCCCATAAAAAAGAGCAGAGACCTAAACGCCTCTGCTCTTTTTACCTTTTTACGGTTTGTATAGCTCTTATGCCTGCTCTTGGCTTAACTGGCCAATCATCTCATCTACGGTTTCTTTGGTGAACCCAATGCGACGGGCGTATTCCAGGCAGAGTTGGTATTCTTTGTCGGCTATGTGGCCGTCTTGCAAGACCATCATGATGACCGTCTGGAGTTCAAGGGTGCGTTGCAGTCCGTCTTCTGGTATCACAAAAGAGAGCAAGGCAATGTTTTCTGCCATGGGCTTGGTGTCTGCTTCAGAGAGGTTCAGTTGGTTGCCAATAGACACCAGAAAATCGCTTTCCCCCTCGTCCAACTGCCTATCTGCCACCGCGGCCAGTAATATATTCTGAAAAAATGCCAGCTTTTTCTGCTGCGTATTTAAAAGCTCCTCAAAGGATTTACTTATTGCCATTGTCTGTGGGTTTAAGTGAACAATGTTAGTGTTTCTTCTTACTGCCTTCAGGCGACAAGGTTGTAAAAAGTAGGTTTCCAGCAGGCTAGTGCAGCTACGTTTTGCAGGACAACGCTGCTTCCATTTTCAGCCTCTTTTCTGAGAAATAAGCCAAAAACGGCAAGTAAATGCTGCGGCATCACATCCAGGAAAAATGCAGAATCACTAACGCTACAAGCCTTTGGTTTCCTGTAATCCCCTCCGGGCCACCTGATATCTATAATTGGCGGATGCCCGTATGAGAAGTAATTTTTGCGGTAAATACGTAGCCTTTCTCCCCCGCTGGTTATCTTATAATTTGCCAAATGCTTAACTTGCCCAATCTGTCTGTGGCCAAGAACCACACGCATCCCCTTTTATGGAAAACAAACAGGCCCCCATTGGCATCGCCATAGAAAAAAATTATGACTCTGAGTTCTGCGGAAGCATTCCGTTGCACCTGGTCAACCTCATTCAACCGCACGGCGTACTCCTGACGCTTTCTACGCAGGACCAGCGCATTGTGCAGGCCAGTGAGAACGTCACGCAGATACTTTCCCTTTCTTTGGAGGAAGTGCTGGGCCAACCCATCGCCAATTTTCTGCCCGAAGCCCAAGTAGCCGACCTTCTGGCCAAAGTACAGCTCTCCAGCCATCAGGAGAAGATTCCGTTTACCTTGACGTTTACGGTGCAGGACGTGGCCACCCAGTTCACGGCCCTGGCGCATTTAAAAGAAACTTACATTTTGTTGGAGCTGGAGGAAAATCCTGCTCCCGCCCTCCAGGATTCCTTCATAGCCCTGTACCAGCAGATCAAGTACATCACGTCGCTCTTGAAACAAGCCACCACCACGCAATTGGTGAGCCAGATCAGCGTGGATGAATTGAAAAAACTAACAGGATTTGACCGCATCCTCATGTACCAGTTTGACCCGCAATGGAACGGCATTGTCATTGCCCAAGCAAGGGAGCTGGACATGGATGACTACATGGGCTTGCGCTTTCCGGCCTCTGACGTACCCAAACAGGCCAGGGACCTGTACTTCAAAAATCCGTACCGCTTAATTCCTGCTCGTGACTATACCCCGGTGCGGTTAATCCCCATCATCAACCCAATTACCAGCCGGTTCACAGACTTGTCTGACTGCAACTTGCGCAGTGTGGCAGGCGTGCACCTAGAGTATCTGGGCAACCTAAAAGTGCAGGCGTCCATGTCTCTGCCCATCATCATTGATGACAAGTTGTGGGGCCTCATCTCTTGCCATAACAAGCAACCCAAGTGCCCAAGCTACGAGCTACGGTCAGCGATGGAACTGCTGTCCGGGATTATTTCGGCGCAGATTGCGGCCAGAGAAAAGGAAAAGACCATGGAGTTGCGGGCGCAGTTGCGGGACGTGCATGCGCAGTTGCTGGAGCAGCTCTACACCTCCCCTACCTTTGCCGATGGCTTGGTAAAAGAAGGCGACCACCTGCAGAAGCTCTTAAACATTGACGGCGTGGCCGTGTTGTATGAGGGTAGCATCTGGACCAGCGGCACGGTGCCTACCCACCAAAGCTTGAAAGAGCTGGTGTATTGGCTAAAGCGCAACAAAACAGACAAAACCTACGCCACAGACACGCTGCCTAGTTTGTACATGCGTAGTCAGGAGTTCAAAGAGGTGGCCAGTGGGTTGATTGTGCTGCCCATTAACGCAGAGGAGGGTGAGTACATTTTAGGGTTCAGGCCAGAGGTGATTCAGACCATTAGCTGGGGCGGCAATCCCAACCAGGCCATCCAGATGGAGCCAGATGGTAAAAGCTACCACCCTAGAAACTCTTTTGCCACCTACCAGGAGACGGTCAAGCATACGTCCATGCCCTGGTTGCCAGAAGAACTGGAAGCCGCCGAAAACCTGCGCAATGCCGTGCTTGAAAAAATCATTAAAGAGAGATACTAGCATTTGTGGCTCTGGAGTTTATATAACAGAGCGACATTTTGTCCCCATTGCCCATGAATAGTACGCTTCCAGCAGTTAAACCCCCTAAAACTGACCATTACCTTGTAGGAATTGGCGCCTCGGCGGGAGGTTTAGAGGCTATCCATAAGTTGTTTGACTATTTTCCAAACAACTCCAGCTTTTCGTTTGTCATCATCCAGCACCTTTCGCCAGACCATAAAAGCCTGATGGCGGAGCTATTGTCCAAGCATACCCAGATGCAGGTGCTAGAGGCCGAAGACAACATGCGCACTCGTCCTAACTGCGTGTACGTGTTGCCCAGCGGCAAACAACTCACCATTGAGCGCGGCCGTCTGCAGTTGGTCACCCAAGTGCGTAACCGCGAGCCCAACTTTGCCATAGACGTTTTTTTTGAATCCTTGGCCAAAGACCGCGGCCGGTACGCCATTGGCATCATCTTGTCCGGTACCGGCTCTGACGGCACCAAAGGCGTGAAGATGATTAAGAACGCCGGCGGCATGGTGATGGTGCAAGACCCCGCCACTGCCAAGTTTGACGGCATGCCCCGCAGCGCCATTGAAGCAGGCTTTGTGGACTATGTCTTCTCACCAGAGCGCATGCCCGGTGAGATCATGGAATACACCCGCCAGATTCCCCTGGTAAAGACCCTGTTGGAGAAAGACCTGGACGAGGAGAATGAAGGAGTGCTCAAGGAAATCCTGGATCTGATCTGCACGCATACCCAGACCAATTTCAAGAACTACAAGCAGGCCACCATCTACCGGCGTTTGAAAAAGCGCATGGATACGCTCAAGGTAGAAGGACTGCCGGCATACTTAACGTACCTGCATGAGCATCCGGCAGAGATCAAGAAGTTGTGGCAGGAATTCTTGATTGGCGTCACCAAATTTTTTAGAGACACAGAGGCGTTTGAGTTGTTGGAGCAGGAAGTAATTCCAGACATAGTGGCCGGTGTTCCTGAAGAAGAATTAGTAAAAGTGTGGGTGACTGCCTGCAGTACCGGGGAAGAGGTGTATTCCTTGGCCATTCTGTTCCAAGAGTGTTTTGAAAAGATGGGACGCGAGCCAAAAATCAAGCTCTTTGCCACAGACATTGACCAGCGCGCCATTAAATCAGCTTCAAAAGGCACCTACTCTGCCAGCATTGCCAAAGACATAAGCCCAGAGCGACTCCAGAAATATTTTCTCCTGAAGGATAACCGCTACACCGTCAAGGAGAACATCCGCAACTTGGTGGTCTTTGCCCAGCACGACCTGCAAAAGGACCCGCCGTTCAGCAGAATGGATTTGATCACCTGCCGCAACATGCTTATCTACCTCAACCCAGATTTGCAGCAGAAGGTGTTGGCAGTGTTCCCGTACGCGCTCAAGCAGAACGGCTACTTGTTTCTGGGCTCCAGTGAGCATATTGGGGACATGAAAACCTACTTTGCGGAACGCAACCGCAAATGGAAGATCTTCCAGAAGATAAAAGAGAAAAGCGGCATCCAGCGGCATTACGGCATTACGCCCCAGGCCCACTCCTTCCCGGTGGAGCACAGCCCTACGTTCAAGAACTCACAGCTGGTGCGCTACAACGACCAATTCATGGACGCCGTGGCCGAGGAGTTTAAAATCACGGGACTGTATGTGGATGACAACTTCCAGCTCTTGCACGGCATTGGAGACATCAACCGGTTCTTAAAGCTACCCGACAAGCGCCTGCACTTGAACCTGCTTAAGATGGTGCCCAAGGAACTAGCCGTTACCCTGAGCGTGGACATCAGGAAGGTGCTCAAAAACCAGAAACCAGTGGCCCGGCAGGTCATGATGACGCTGGGCAAAAAACACCAGTTGGTGAACCTGTCGGTGAAGCCCATCTCAGTGGACCGCGACATGCCCAAGGTCATCCTAGTGCTGTTGCAAGAAGTGGGCAAGGCCAGCCCTTCGCTTAAAAACCTGAAGCCCTCGCTTATCACTGAGGAGGACTCTGACTATTTCACGCAGCTCACTGTCATGGAGATTGAGCTCAAAGAAGCCCGTGAGAGCCTGCATTTGACCGTTCAGGATTTGAGCACCGCCAATGAAGAGTTGCAGTCCACCAATGAGGAACTCATGTCTTCTAATGAGGAGTTGCAGAGCTCCAATGAAGAGATGCAGTCTTTGAACGAGGAATTGCACACGGTCAACTCTGAGCACCAGTTAAAAATACGTGAGCTACAGGAACTCAACGAGGACCTGGACAACTACATACGGAGTTCTAACATTGGACAGCTCTTCCTGGACCACCACCTCATCATCCGGAAGTTCACCCCCGCGGTCAAAAACATCATCAACATCATTGAGATAGATGTTGGCAGACCCATCCACCACCTGTCCCACAACCTGCGCTACCCTAACCTGTTAGAGGACATCCAGAAGGTGAACAATACGTCTGTAGAGGTAGAGCAGGAAGTAGAAACTCAGGATGGTAAATATTTTCTATTGCGCATTATCCCCTACCTTAAGCATGACGGCAACAAGGACGGCGTGGTGCTGAGTTTTGTGGAAGTGACTACGCTGAAAACCCTCAGCAATGTGGTGCAGGGCGTTCTCAATAGTTCGCTTAACAACATCATGGCCTTTAGGGCGGTGCGCAACGCAGAGAATGTCATCACAGATTTTGAGTGGAGCCTTTTGAACAAGCAAGCTGAGAAACTGGTGGGCTCGCCGCAGGCGCATCTCATGGGCAAAAGCGTGATGGAGGACATGTCCTTCCTCAAGAAAAATGGTTTGTTCAAGAAGTTTGCCCGCGTGGTGGAGACCGGCAGCCCGCTGCACTTGGAGCAGTTCCTGGACTTTAACGGCACCCGCGCCTGGTATGAGATTGCCGCCGTGAAAATGGGCGATGGGTTCACCGTGACTTTGGCAGACGTCACCGACAAGAAGGTAAGCGAAGAGAAAATCCTGATGGCCTATGAGGACCTCAAGAAAGCCGAAGAGGAGCTTATCAAGCTAAACAACCAGCTGGAAATACGGGTGGTAGAGAGAACTAAGGAAGTCACAGACAGCCAAGAGCGCTTTAAGCTGGTCTCTAAGGCTACCAATGACCTTATCTGGGACTGGAACCTGGTAGACAATCAACTCTGGTGGAGTGATACCCTGGAATCCATTCTGGGCTACAGCCACCGCGAGATGGAAAACGGCATAGATTCCTGGCTCACCAAGATCCATCCAGATGACCGGCAGCGCGTCATGAACGGCATCAATGAGACCATCAACTCTGGCAAGGACCAGTGGATTGCAGAATTCAAATTGGCCCGCGCTGATGGTTCATATGCCTACATTTACAACCGTGCCTACATCCTGCACAATGAATACAACATGCCCCACCGCGTGCTGGGCTCGTTCATTGACCTCACAGACCTCAAAGAAACCCAGGAGAAGCTAAAGGAAACCAACGACCACCTCATGCGCGTGATTGAGGACCTGGACAACTTTGTCTACACGGCCTCGCATGACTTGAAAGCCCCTATCCTCAACATAGAGGCCTTATTGCGTGAGCTTCTTTTGGAGCTCCCAGAAGAGGAATCTGAGCAAGCAGAGTTGCAGCAGATTATCAGCATGATGCAAGGCGCGGTGGAACGGTTCAAGAAGACCATTGACAACTTAACGGAGGTCACCAAGCTCCAGAACCAGCAGCATGGCCTGGTAGAGAAAATCAAGGTAGGCGAATTGATAGAGAACGTTGTCCTGGACTTGGACCAGATGTTTAAAGAGTCTGGAGTGCAGTTAAAAGTGGACGTGTCCAACTGCCCTATCATCTCCTTCTCTGAGAAAAACCTCCGGAGCATTATTTATAACCTTATCTCCAACAGCATCAAGTACCGCTCTCTGGACCAGGAGCCCTACATCCACCTCACCTGCCTCACCGAAGGCGGGTACAGTGTTTTGAAAGTAGAAGACAACGGCCTAGGTATGAGCCCTACGCAAGAAGAGCAGCTGTTTTCCATGTTCACCCGTTTCCATGACCACGTAGAGGGCTCTGGCATTGGCTTGTACATGGTCAAAAAGATCGTGCACAACGCAGGCGGAAAGATTGAGGTGTCCACCAAAGTAGGCAAAGGCACCACGTTTAAGGTGTACTTTCCTAAGTAAGAGAAGCCCTTAAAATTTAAAGTCCGTTTTTGGCCTGTTTTCTGTAAAACAGGCCAAAAACGGGATTCATGGTTAAATCCAACTGTAGACTTTCTGTTTAGGTGGTAGTCTGGTTTTGATAGCGCTAACCTATAAAGCTGGCAGCGCCTGTGCTTTTCTTCGAAGGGATCTTTCTTTCATGGGGTCCATCTCTTCTGGTCTGGACAAGGCACTTACCACCAAGCCAGTTACGCCCAGGGTAATGAACGTGTTTCTGACCTTTGCATGATGAGAGAAGCCAAACAGCCAAGGGGCAGCCAAAGTAAACAGACTGGTCACCACATCCACGGCTAAATGCGCTTTATACGGTACCACTTGTACGGCACCCCACTCGGCTTTGGTGACCAAGGCAGACACCAAGGCCATGCCGCCAATGGCCCGGCACAAGGTGGTGGCTGTTTCTTGTCTCGTGAACCCTATAGATTCTGGCGCAGAGGCCATGGCCGGAATATACGCTGCCTCGGCTACGCCGTGCATTTGCCTTGAAATTGGTTGCCACATAGTTTCTATCGTTTTAATGAAATACGCCCAGAATTCACATCATCGCGCTCAGGCTTTTTTTCTACGACGCCTATGTTGGTAGGTTCCTACGTCTCTCTTTATATGAACCGTTTTTGGCTTGTTTTCTATAAAACAGGCCAAAAACGAGGGTTAATACGGACTCACATCAGCCCCTCAACTCTACTAAATAATTTAGCAAAAATAAAATATCTACTTCTTAATTTTAGCAAACTACCTTTGTAAAACTGTTGTTACCCTCAACAAAGCACCTAACCCTTGTATGGAGAATCAGTACCTGGAGAACCTAAGAGCCATTGCCTTTACCCTGCACATCAAGCCCAAGAACCGCGCCGACCAAGCCGTGGCCGTGGGCCTGTTGGCAGAGATGCTGTTGCTGCTCCAAGAATCCTATACCCAGTTTTTAACGGTTACCAACAACAAGCGCAAAGGCATCATTAACACCCAGGTCACCAAGCCCGAGGTCAGCTCAGACCTGATGATGGTAGACGTCAATTTTCAAGGATTCAAGGCTAGCATAGCCCCAGATTATGTAGGCACCAAAGCCAAAGGCGCCAGCAGCATGGACTTCCCGTTGCCGGTGTTGAAGGAACTGTTCACGGCTTTTGTGCAGGAGATTCTGGCGGTTGACTATACCAACTCACATGCAGTTTTGGAGTTGGCAGAGCGCTTTACTACCGAGGAACGGAAACGCATTTTTGGCCCTCTCTTCAAGACCATCCAGAAATCTGAAGGCTATGAGATTCTGGTGAATGCCCCAGAGAATGACAAGACGTTTGCCTTGACGCGCATTCCGCAGAGCGCAGTCCAGGAGTTGACGCCTTCCAAAGACAAGCCGAAGGTGATACGGCCCAAGAAAGTGCGGCAGCCCATAGTAGCTCCTCCCCTACCAGCCGGCGTTGAGCAGGAGCCCGAAGTACTTTTAGAAGAATCTGCCCCCGCGTATGCCATTGTATTAGTAACCAAAGTTACCGTAGCCGGCGAACCGCCCATCGTCCTGAAGCGCCCTTTGGAAGTACGCGTAGATGTGGAGGATGGTGTCTACCTTATGGCCTATCCAGACCTGGAAATTGAGGTAAGCGGCTCAAGCCAGGAAGAAGCCGAGAAAGCGTTCCACTTTGCGTTTTACTCCTTGTATGAACACACGGGCATGGAGTATGATGAGAACCTGACAGACAGTGCCAAACAGATTAAGAAAGGTATTCTAAGCCTGATTAAATAGTTTTTAAAACAGAAGGGGTCTTTGCTTTAAAGCAAAGTCCCCTTCTGTTTTAAGCATAAATGCGGTTTAGGTAATCATGACGTCTTCCTTACTGACGGCCTGTTTCACGCGGTCAATGGCCAGATATTCTAAGACGCCTACGGCCAACACTACCCACAGCAACCCCAACAGAAACCCGGCTACCACATCCGTCAAAAAATGGACCCCCAGGTAAATTCTACTAACGCCAATCAAGAGTACGTACAGTAGTCCCATCAAAAACAGCAAAATTTTAGCCCGCTGGTGCTTTACCTCCAGCAGGCAGAAATATGCCAACAAACCCACCAGCGCCATTGCACTGGCTGCGTGTCCACTGGGGAATGAGAACGAGTTTTCTGGAATATAAAACGCCACGTCAATTGGTCTTTCTCGGCTAAAATAAGTTTTTAATACATCCATGGTAATGCCACTCCCCAGCACCGATATAATAAGCGCCACCAAATGCTGGTACATGCGCTTAAAATACAAGAAGAGTCCGGCCATCACCGTCATGGCTGTAACGCCATACACGTTGCCCAGATGTGTGAAGGCATACAGGAACAAACTCAGTTCTGCGGAGCGCATGTTAAAAAAGAAGGCGGTCACTTGTATGTCTAGGGCCTTGGTGGCCTCTGAGTTGACCACGTTCTCTGCCAGTTGACTCAACAGGAGCATGTTCACGCCTATCAAGAAAAGCAAGATGGTCAGCGGAAGTCCGTAGAAATGGTCGGTTTTAAAACGGGCGTGCAGAAACCTGGAAAACCGCGGGTACTTCTTTTTCAGGTCGCGCATATAAGGCGACTGGAAAACGGATTCTACCCATTCCGTGAGGTACAGCAGGGGGATCTTAAACATACACCTCTCTCTTAAAGTCCAACGCAAAACTTCTTTAAAGCTTATATTGAGGCTTCCGTGTCGGAAATACACAAAATACAAACCAAAGACCTTTTACGCATTAATGAAGACGGGGTGTATCATATTCTGGAAAGAATAAATTTCATTCCATTTCTCCTGCGTGATTAATTTGCGCTCCATCACCACAATATCATGGATGGACTTGCCGGTAGCCAGCGCCTCTTTGGCAATGGACGCCGAAGTCTCATACCCTAGGATAGGGTTCAAAGCGGTTACGATCCCTACGCTGCGCATGACCATGGCCTGGCAGTTCTCCACGTTGGCTTTGATACCGTCCACGCATCTGGTGCGCAGCGTAATCAAGGCATTGGTCATGTAGTTAATGGAGGTGAAGATACTGAAGGCAATGACCGGTTCCATGACGTTGAGCTGCAGCTGCCCGGCCTCGGCGGCCATGGTCACGGTTAGGTCAGCGCCAATCACATAGAAGGCCGTCTGGTTGACTACTTCGGGGATGACGGGGTTTACTTTGCCCGGCATGATGGAGGAGCCCGGCTGCATGGCTGGCAAAGATATCTCAGCTAGGCCCGCCCGCGGCCCCGACGATAGCAAGCGCAAGTCATTACAGATCTTGGAAATCTTGATGGCGCTGCGCTTGAGCATGCTAGAGATGTGCACATACGTCCCCATGTCTGAGGAAGCCTCCACCAAGTCCTCGGCCAGCACCATGGGCAGGCCCGTCAACTCTGCCAGGTACTTCACGCATAAAACAGGGTATTCTTCTGGGGCGTTGATGCTGGTGCCAATGGCGGTGCCGCCCATATTGCACTCTGTGAGCTTGCGCTGGGCTTCGCGGAGGCGTTTTAAATCGTCTTTTAAGGTGGTGGCAAAGGAGTTAAACTCCTGCCCCAGTGACATAGGCACCGCGTCCTGCAACTGGGTGCGGCCCATCTTCAAGACCTCGGCAAACTCCACAGCCTTGGCTTTAAACGATTTGCGCAAATCTGAGAGCGCGTCAATATACAGGTTCAGTTTAAAGTACAAGCACAGCATGACTGCCGTGGGGTAGGTATCATTGGTAGACTGTGAGAAGTTAACGTGGTTGTTGGGGTGCAGGAACTCATACTGCCCTTTGGCATGGCCCATGTACTCCAACCCGATATTGGCAATGACCTCGTTCACGTTCATGTTCACCGATGTCCCGGCGCCGCCCTGGATAAGGTCAGTCAGGAACTGGTCCTGGTACTTGCCGGCTATGAGTTCATCACAGGCAAAGACAATCGCCTCGGTGATCTTGGCATTCAGCACGCCGCAGTCATGGTTGGCCAGCGCGGCTGCCTTCTTCACATAGGCAAAGGCCTTGATAAAAAACGGTTCTTGCGCATTGGTGATGCCCGTAATGTTGAAGTTTTCTAGAGCCCTAAGGGTTTGCACGCCATAATATGCGTGGGCCGGAATTTCTTTTTCGCCTAGAAAGTCATGTTCAATTCTAACAGTTGGTGCCATAGGTTTGCCTTTGATTTGCGGAGTACCATTACGGGTACCTGTGGTAACATACCCTTTTTCTGATAGATGGGTTTTACTGCCTGCTACTAATGGGCCTTGAGCCGTTTTTGGCCTGATTTCTGGAAACCAGGCCAAAAACGGTTAAGCCTCCTTTTACTAGTATTCAGGAGGCATGAATTTTAATTATCGCGTTGTTGAACTCAAGGTAAATCCATGCCCAACGTTAGATTTATTTATAGAAAACTGTAACTTCGTCAAGAAACTACTTTACATAAGTAAGACTATAACTTTACCGGATCCGCACTGTAGCTCTCACTCTCCTAACAACTTGCTTTCTCTTTGGTACTGCTTTAGGCCTTTGTATGAAAAAAACCTCTACGCTTCCCTCTTGTTTATTGCTAGCCTTAGGACTTTCCTGGGTGAATCCTGCTTCTACACAGGCGCAGAACGGCCCCACCTCCACTATTGCCAGCTTTGACAAAAGCCTGGTGAACTGGTACAACCTAAGCCCCGAAGTGGAGCAAGTGCAAGGCGTCAGCGTGAACCGTGTGTACCAGGAATTACTGCCCACCCGCACGCCCAAACGCAAAACGGTGGTGGCCGTCATTGACAGCGGCATTGACATATTGCATGAGGACCTGCAAGGCCGCATCTGGACCAATCCCAAAGAAGTGGCTGGCAACGGACTGGATGATGACGCCAATGGCTACATTGATGATCTGCACGGTTGGGGATTTCTGGGCAATGCCAAAGGAGAAGACATCAAGTTTGAGACCTATGAGTTTGTCAGGATTTTGCGTAAGCTGGCCCCTACTTACAGCCAATACACTTCCCTGCAAAAGGTGCCCACCGCCAAACAAGCAGAATACAAACAATATGCAGCCGCCAAGAAAGCCTTTGACGAGGAACTAGCCAAACAACAAAAGAACAAGCAGTCCCTCATGGAGTTCAACCAAGTGTTGGGCAAAGTAGAAGGTATCATTGCCCAGCATTTAGATAAAAAAGATTTTACCTTGGCAGAACTCAAAGCCATCACCGCTGCTAATGAAGATGTCTTGCGCGCCCGTGCCTGGCTGATAGGCAGGTATGAGCTTGGATACACGCCCTACTCTTTCCACCACATGCTGGAGATGAGCGATGTTTTCCTGAACCAGCACCTCAACCTGAGTTATGATCCCCGCAGTACCATCATAGGTGACAACCCCGAAGACATCCAGGACCGCCGCTATGGCAACAACAACGTCACAGGCCTCCGCCCTGACCATGGCACTCCGGTAGCCGGTGTCATTGCTGGCGTGCGCAACAACCAAATAGGCATTGACGGAATTGCCCAAGACGTGGAAATCATGGTACTGCGTGCCGTTCCCCAAGGCGATGAGCGCGACAAGGATATTGCACTGGCCATTCGGTATGCCGTGGACAACGGGGCGCATATCATTAACATGAGCTTCGGGAAGAGCTTCTCTGCCCAGAAAAGCTTGGTAGATGAAGCCACCGCCTACGCCGAAAGCAAGAACGTGCTCATAGTGCACGCCGCCGGCAATGACGCCTCTAACATTGACGAAGCCGCCAACTTCCCCTCCAAAAAAAGAAGCAACGGTACCTTGGCCAGCAATTGGCTGGAGGTAGGTGCCAACGCCCGTCTCTTAGATGAAAACCTCTGCGGCGAATTCTCCAATTACGGCAAATTGACGGTGGACCTGTTTGCGCCCGGCGTAGAGATCATTTCTTTGGCCCCCGGCAACCAATACAACAAAATGGACGGCACCAGCTTTGCCAGCCCCGTAGTCTCAGGCGTCGCCGCCTTGGTGTGGGCCTATTATCCAGAACTGACGGCCGTGGAGTTGAAAGAAGTGTTGCTAGCCTCTACCGTGCAGCATCCTAAACAGAAGGTCTACCAGCCCAACCTAGCTTCGGCCAACAAACGGAAAATTGCTTTCGCAGCACTGTCAAAAACCGGCGGTATTGTGAATGCCTACCAAGCCATGCTGCTGGCAGAAAAGAAAGCCGCGGAGAAAGGAGTTAAGAATTAGAGAGCAGGCGTTTTTGGCTTAATTTCTGGAAATGAGGCTAAAAACGAGTCTTGAGGATTTTCTCCTTGTCTCTTAGCAGTTAAGCTTTGGGCTGTCTCATTTGCCTTTAAGTTGCTGAACAGTCAATGCCTCTTATAGCTTATTTTTAGTTTTTACAATTCTCCCTGCTTTGGTAAACCAATTATAGTTTGCCAACTTGCCTAACAACTCCTTATCGGCCAAAGGCTTATGCGCCAATTTTTACTGCTTTTCATTCTTTGCTTAATTTTCATTTCCCCCGCGTTTTCACAAACAATTGAATTTGAGTGGAACAGGACGTTTGGCATCCCTTTTTATGGGCCATCAGACATCACCTTGGATGAAGACAAGAATATGTATGTCTTGGATTATGGAAGAATCTGCAAATATGACTATGAGGGTAATCTCCTAAAGAAGACAAGACTTAAAAACGCGGACAGCTCTAACTATTATCCAGCTTTTCATAGAGACCTAGAGGGAAACTTCTACGTGATCAACTATACGTTAGGTAAAATTCAAAAATTCAACCCCTCAGGTGATGTACTTCATCAATTTGGTCAAATAGGTTCTGGTCCAGGTCAATTTAATAATCCCTTAGGATTAGCCCTTGACGCCCAGAAAAACATCTATGTAGCAGATACAGAAAATGGTCGTATTCAGAAGTTTACTGCCACGGGCACTTTCCTTTTTGAGTATAAGCTCCCGCCTACAGAATATCACGTACTGCCTGCCTATAACAACCCAGTCTCTATCCAAATAGACTCAAAAGGCATCATTCATATTTTAACCATTGGGTACAGGCTCTTCAAGGTTGACGCAACCGGTCAGCTATTAGATATTTACGATCTATTAAACAATGGATACAGTCCTCTTCAATTCAAAAATACCATTGCGCTAGACCAGGAAGACAATATTTATTTCTCTGATGCCATCAGGCGGTCTGTACATAAACTTGACAGCAAAGGGAGACTGCTTTTTTCTATAGGTAGCTTTGAAGATTCAACGTTCAACAATGAGGGTAGAATAGCTCTTACTGTCACTAAAACGGGCGAGCTGTTCACCATGCAACTACCCGGCATTTATAATCAGCAAACTGTCAAGAGTTACTCTCCTTTGGGTAAACCCATCAAGCAATGGGGCAACTCCCTCATGATCAAGGACCTTACAGAAGATCAGCAGGGCAATTACTATGTCCTTAACTATACGCCAAATGCTGGAACCAACATCCAAAAGTTCAACCCCCTCGGTCACCGGTTGTTTACCATTTCTTATTCTTCAGAATATGGCGAAACCATACCCTCTACAGACATTGAAGTAGATGCAAAAGGCAATCTATATTGTTTGAACAGTACAAACAACAATTCCAGAATCGTAAAATTCAACGGTGAGGGAAAGTTTATCACCACCTATACTAACTTTGCCAGCAACCCTAATTTTAATAATTTCTCAGATTTAGATATTGATGTACATGGCAACATGTATCTGGTTGATTATACTAATTCAATTATCCAGAAACTTGACCCTGCCGGCAAGCCAATTGCCTCTTTTTCTGGGTTGGTAGACAGGCCTCATACCATAGGGGTAGACAAACTGGGCCACATGTACGTGATAGACTACGGCAATCGAATTCAGAAACTGAATCCTTCAGGCGAGGTTCTGGCTCAATTGTCACCCAAAACTACTTATAACACAGGGTCAGTAAACACTACGATTGAGTTTGACGACAAGCTGAACGTGTATGTGAATGAAGGGGATATAAATGTTTATGATGCTTCAGGCAGGTTTATTCAAAAACTAGAAGGGCTAAGTCCCTTGCCTAATATGTGGCCTCAAAGATTTTCCATTGACAAAGCCGGAAGCAGATTACTCATTTCCCGGGGTTCTTATGTGGACGAGTACCTATCAGAAAATTCACCGCGCCAAGCCTTCATCATTGGGAAGCTATTTGATGATGACAACAGAGACTGTGCCTTGGGTAGTCAAGAAAAAGCATTGCCGCAAGTACTAGTGGTGGCAGAGCCGGGCCCTTTCTACGGCATCTCTGACAAGCAGGGCAATTACATCATCCCCGTAGACACGGGAAGCTACAGAGTCAGGTCTATTTTAAAGGATGAGCCGGGGCAAACGGCTATTCCCATTTGCCCCCAACCCTCTACCAAGCCAGTCATAGTAGATACCTACGGAAGTAAGATTCAAGGTCCTAATCTGGGTCACTCAGTTATAAACCGTCCCATGTTGACCGTTTATGTGTCATCAGACAGGCGGCGGCGTTGCTTTAGAAACACCACTACCGTAACATATTCCAACGTAGGGTACGGTGGAGCGCAAGGATCAAAAGTCATGGTGCAGCTACCGCCAGAAGTTATTCTTATCTCTGCCTCCTTTCCGTTCACTAAAGACAACAAAGGCAACCATGTTTTTGAGGTGGGAGACCTTGCACCTAATACAGAAGGAAAAATAACCATCACAGACTCCGTATCCTGCGCAGACCCTGCCCTAAGAGGCCTTACTGTCTGCACCAAAGCCTGGATTACGCCATCTAACACCTATCCTTCGCCGGTTATGGTTGGCCTGGCAGATGTGGCCGTAGAGGCACTATTGACGTCTGCGACGGACACCAGAGTTGTGCTCACAAACAATGGCCCAGGAAACATGCCTGACAGCCTGTCCTTCAGAATTTTGCAGGACGCTACACTATCCTTCACTGGGCGGTACAAACTTGCCGCCGGTGACAGCCTGGTGTTGCAGGTACCCGCAGATAAACGAGTGATCAGGGTAGAGGCAGACCAACCAAAAGGCCATTTATTCAAAACATTTGCCAGCGCCAACCTAGAAGTGCCTAGTTTAAACGATGGCATTCCTTCTCCAATCATGAGCGCCCTGCCCCCCGACGATCCCGAGCCAGAGGTCAGCGAGCAGTGCCTGCCCATCATAGACTCGTATGACCCTAATGACAAGCAAGTCATTCCCGCGGGCCTCACCTCAGAGCACTACACCCCCACCAACACACCTTTACGCTACACCGTCCGCTTCCAAAATACAGGCACAGACGTAGCGTACCGGGTGGTAGTAGTAGACACACTTTCTGCTGACCTGGACATCAGTACCCTTAAAGTTGGCGCAGTTTCGCACCCCTACCGGCTGTCAGTGACCGGAAAAATACGTCCTGTGCTCATGTTCACCTTTGATAACATCATGTTGCCAGACAGTGCCACAGACTTGGCGGGTAGTAATGGTCAGTTGCAGTTTAGCATAAAGCCAAAAGCAAATCTGCCGGAGAAGCACCTGATTGAGAACTTGGCGGACATCTTCTTTGACTACAATGAGCCTGTGCGTACCAATACCACCGTCAATAGGGTATATGACATGCCAGTAGTAATGAGTGACAATCAGTTGGTGGCTAAAAACGTAATTGCATCCCCACGTATTATGAGTTTCTGGCCGGGGGCTGGTAAACATGGCAGTGAAGTGACCATCACCGGCACCAAGTTCATAAGAGAGGCCGCCAGTAACCAAGTGTATGTTAACGGAGCTCCGGCTCAAATCCTGGAGGCCTCTGATACCTTCCTTAGGATAAAAATACCCGTTGACGCTTACACCGGAAGGATAAAAGTAGTCACCCCAGACGGCGCGACATTAAGCCAAGAAGACATTACCGTGTACCAACCACCAGTAGTTACCGGCCTAAGCTCAACTGAAGGAATTGTAGGTGCTGAAGTGACCATTATTGGAGAGCATCTTAGACCAGATTTACTAGAGAGCATCACCCTAGGTACTTTTCCGTGCCAGATTGCAAGATACCCCAACAACGGAGTGATTATTTCCATTCCGCAGGGAGCAACCAGCGGCGTGTTTACCGTTTATTCCAAAGGCGGAACTGCCAAGAGCAATGCGTATAGGGTTTGGCAAATGCCTTCCCTTACAGGCTTTGACAAAACCAGACAGCGCGTAGGCGGCAACGTAACCTTGCAAGGCATACACTTCGCTCCAGAGGTAGGACGTAACCAAGTGCTTTTCGGGGACAAAGTGGCCAAGGTGGTGAGCGCCCAAGAGCAACAAGTAACTGTGCAGGTGCCCGCAGGCGCAGTATCAGGAATGGTAAAAATCACTACGCCCGGCGGAAACTCCAGCAAACCCTTTGAGGTCATTCCTGCCCCAGTGATTACTGAAGTCCTCCCTACTTCTGCCAGCGTAGGAAGCGTGGTGGAATTGAAAGGGATTCACTTCCTAACCTTGGGACAGCAAGACACCATTAGCTTTGGAAATGTAAAGGCTGAGGTTTTGAATGCTTCGTCAACCGTTCTTAAAGTGAGGGTGCCCAAAGGAGCCATGAGTGGGTCTGTTTCTGTTGCCGGCATTGGCGGAAGTGCCAAGGCAGATTTTGCTGTATTGCCGCTCACGCCGCAAGAATCTATTGAGGTCTTCCCTTCCCCTAATCAAGGCACGTTCACCATTGACTTCCTTAAAGCCGACTTTGATGTGCAATCTGTGCAGATGCTGGACAAGACCGGAAGAACTTTTCATAGCCAAATGGTCAAAGACCACCAAGTCACCAAACTAGAGATAGACCTGCCGCAAGCGCCGGCAGGCTTGTACGTGTTGCTGATCAAAACGGCGCAGGGAACCGTGACTAAAAGGGTAGTGATTCAATAGCGAATCCTGACCTTGCTAAGCTTGAATACAGCTGACTTTCAGGATCCCCTTGTTCACCCATATCATTCATTGGGCGAACAAGGGGATTCTTTGTAAAGCCAAAGCTTTCATTTTTAGCCTGTTTTCTGGAAAAGAGGCCAAAAACGAATGCCTCTTACACATATTTTCTTTCCTTAAGAATCCCGACCTTTGCGGCAAGATGTCCGTGAATCCTTCCCTTTCCCAGTTACCAGACCTGCCTGTCAAAGAAGCGCTTCCGGCGTTAATGGAGGCCTTGGCAGCTAATACGCGCGCCGTACTGGAGGCGCCGCCGGGTGCCGGTAAAACCACGCTGGTTCCGCTAGCTTTATTGCAGGCAGCCTGGCGCGCAGACGGCAAGATCCTGATGTTGGAACCTCGTCGGCTGGCCGCTAGAGCCGCCGCCCAGCGCGTGGCAGATATCTTAGGTGAAGCGGTGGGACAAACGGTGGGCTACTGGGTGCGGCTAGAACATAAGGTCTCAGACAAAACCAGAATTGAAGTAGTCACCGAAGGCATCTTGACCCGGCTCATTCAAGCTGACCCCGGCCTGGAAGGCATTGCCGCCATCATCTTCGACGAATTCCATGAGCGGAGCCTGGCCGCAGACACGGGTTTGGCCCTAGCCTTGGATGCGCAAGCGGTCCTCAGGCCAGACTTACGCCTATTGGTCATGAGCGCCACCTTAGACGCCACGGGAGTGGGTGCTTGGCTAGAAGCGCCTGTAGTGAGAAGCGAGGGCCGCATGTACCCGGTAGAGACGTTTTACCTATCTCCCGCAGAGGTGGCCGCTGCTGGCACCCGGGCGCCAGAGCGCTTACCCAACCTTGCCCCGAAGGCGATTAGGCAGGCGCTAACCAAACATACCACTGGAGATATACTGGTGTTTTTGCCAGGCATGGGCGAAATGCGACGCGTGGCGCAATTACTGGAAAGCACGCTACCTGAAGCCACTCAACTGCATTTACTGCACGGTGATTTGACCCTGAGCCAACAGTTGGCAGCCATTCAACCCGCCCCCTTGGGTATAAGGAAAGTAGTGTTGGCCACCAGCATCGCGGAGACCAGCTTAACCATTGAGGGCGTAACTATAGTGATAGACGGTGGTTATGCCCGGGTGCCCAAATTTGTGCCGCGCAACGGCCTAACCACCTTGTCTACAATCCAAGTCTCGCGGGCCACCGCAGACCAACGCCGTGGCCGCGCAGGACGATTAGGTCCTGGCATCTGCTATAGACTCTGGACTGCAGCCGACCAACTACAACTACCAGAACGCCAAGCCCCCGAAATCTGTGAGGCAGACCTTTCCAGCCTCGCCTTGGAACTGGCTATTTGGGGAGTGAAAGATGCCAACCAACTAAAATGGCTGGACACCCCACCTGCCGCCGCTTTGGCGTTGGCCCGTGATTTATTACTAAGGCTAGAAGCCATAGATGCTCAGGGCAATCCTACCCCGCATGGCAAAGCAATGGCTGCATTGGGCTTGCCTCCTAGGTTGGGGCATTTGGTACTGCAAGGCCATGCCTTAGGTGCCGGTGCAACTGCTTGTGCCCTGGCCGCTTTGTTGGCTGACCGGGATATCCTAAAACCCCAGGCTGGTGGTTTCACCGAGCCTTTGCCAGACTTAGCCTTACGATTGGAGATCCTGGATTATAAACGCCCCCCCACGCCTGGGTTTGTCATAGATGAAAATGCGTTAAGGAGAGTTAAGGAACAAGCCCAGCACTTGCGCCAGCGCATCAAAGAAACTCAAAAGTCATTGCAACCAGACAAAGCTGGAATATTAGCGGCCTTAGCTTACCCAGACCGCTTGGCCCAAAGAGAGTCAACGGGAAGGGTGCGTCTGGTGACCGGTCAAAAAGCTACTTTGTCCACAGAGCTCTTCACCGAGGCTGAGTTCTACGGAGTGGCGCACTTGGAGATTGGTGCCAGGTCAAGAGTGCTGTTGGCCGCCCCCATTGACAAGGCCGAGATTCTCACGCATTTCAAACACCAATTAGAAGAGGTGGAAGAAGTGAAATGGGATACCACCACTGAGAAAGTCACAGCCCGCAAATTTACGAGACTGGGCGCTTTAGTATTGGAAGAAAAGCTCGTCACTAATCCAAACGGTGAGTTAGTCAATCAAGCCTTGTTGCAGGCTTTGCAGGAAAAAGGTATAGAGCGTTTGCCTTGGCCCAAAGAAGCCACCCAGTTAAAGGAGCGTTTGGCTTTTCTACACGTTTTGGATTCAACTAATTGGCCAGACGTTTCAGATAGCAAGCTGCAGGAAACCATGCATGAATGGTTGGCTCCTCACCTGGTTGGCCTGAAATCATTGGACCAAGTAGCGCGCCTAGATTTCACCGAAATCCTTCTCACGGATTTTACCTGGGAACAGCGTCAGGAGTTAGACCGTTTAGCACCGTCACATTTAGAGGTGCCCACTGGCTCAAGAATAGCCTTGGACTACTCAAACCCAGAGGCTCCGGTGTTGGCAGTGCGCCTGCAAGAGATTTTCGGGATGCTGGACACGCCCAGGATTGGCGGCGGCAAAGTGCCCTTGCTGGTACATTTGCTATCGCCGGCCATGCGCCCAGTGCAGGTGACTCGTGATTTAAGAAGTTTCTGGACTACGGGCTATTTTGACGTGCGTAAAGATTTACGCGGCCGCTACCCCAAACACCACTGGCCCGAAGACCCGCTCACAGCCCCGCCTACCCGGCGCACCAAGAACCGACCAGCCTAACTACCCCTGTCTAAAATCATATTTCAGATAGAAACCGTTTTTGGCCTCTTTTCTGGGAAAGAGGCCAAAAACGGTTTGGCTTAATTAGTTTGTGACGTGTATTAAAACAGAAAGGGGAAGCCGCTTTGGCCTCCCCTTTCTGTTTATGATGGATTGAGATTATAAACCTCCGCGTGTGCCGGAAGTTTTCTCGCCTTCGTGTCCTTTTACTTTCACAATTTTATTGTACAAACCTAGTAGCAAGAACGGAGCTGGCCACTGACCTACAAAAAGCGCCTCATCATCTTTTTTCATGATTTTAAGCGTCGCTGAAATGGCCATTGAGCCAAGCGCCGCCCATAAGAATAAATCTGATGGCAATTTAGCGGTATATTCCTCTATGGTTCTGGCCACTGGGCCTTCTCTGTGCTCTGGGTTGAAGTTGTCAGCTTTCTGCTTTAATTCTCTGGCTTCGTTTTTTAAGTCTCTTGCTTCCATAGTATTTATAGGTTAAGATTCGGTATGCCTATAAAAACGAAGGAGCCCGTATATGGTTTACAAAAAAATACAATTACCAATTATATTTGAACCGCGGCCTCTGCCATGCGCAAGGTAAACACGGGGGTTTCCTCGTACCTGGAGGCTACAATTACTTGCGTGTTTTCTGCCTGCGCCTCAAACAATTCCTTCACCAGGTTAGGGCAGTTATTCTCCTTAGACAAATGAGACAACAACACGTGGCTCATATGGTCTGGCTTGCAGGTGGTGAAAAGCGAAAGGGCCTCCCGGTTAGACAAGTGGCCGTGACCACCCCTGATGCGGTTCTTGAGGTAGTAAGGATAGCGGCCACTTTCCAGCAGATGCTCACAGTAATTAGCCTCCAGAAAAGCCACATGGCACTGGCTGAAATGGCGCATGAGGTTCTGACAAGCCCTTCCTATATCCGTGAATACCCCTATTTTATATTCTTGGCAGGCCACCACAAAGCTATGAGGATCTGCGGCGTCATGCCATTTAGAAAATGCCGTAATGGTTAGGTCACCCACTTGGATGGGTTCTTCTGCTAGGAATGAGATTGTCTCAATGGCTTCTGTGCGAAGGTAACAATTCTGCAAGGTGGCTGGGGTGATGTAAACCGGAAGTTGGTATTTCCTGGCCAGCACCGCCACGCCTCTAATATGGTCTGAATGTTCATGCGAGACAAAAATGGCCTTCACTTTGCTCATTCTCAACCCCAGACGCACCATGCGCCGCTCGGTTTCGCGGCAAGAGATGCCTGCGTCTATGAGGACTGCCTCCTGGTCATTGCCCACATAATAGCAATTGCCGTTGCTCCCCGAATTTAGTGATGTAAAATGTATACTCATGCTCTTGCAAAGTAACCAAAAGACACTTGCTTAATCTACTATATAGAAAACCCTAATATTAAGAATTCCTTTTTCGCTCTGCTGATTCTACTTAAGTTAATAAGGACAGCTCTTAGTAATATTTTCCACAAGCCTGGATAAGGCTTTAGAGGATCAAAAGGCTAACTCATTTTAGTGTATTTTTGTGAGCTGAACCCAAGCTCCGCCCTTTTGGCTTCACGCGTGACTATGTTTTATTGGGCTGCTTTCTTATGAATCAAAAAGAGAAAATCCTCTACGCATTGCTGTTACTGTTTTTTATTTCTCTGTTCACTGGGAGCTTAGCTGCCTACTCTAGTATCGCCACAGGTGCCTTGTTTCTGTATGGGTTCTTTTTCAACTCTTTGAGTGAGAAGTGGCAATTACTGAAAGAGCGGAAGCATATTTTAGCGATGCTGGTTTTCTATGGTTTTCTGGTAGTAAGTGTGTTGCTCTCAGAGGACAAAGACTCGGGGCTGCACCATTTAAAGCTCAGGCTTCCGCTATTGCTGCTGCCCCTTGGTGTTGGCTTACTAGATCTGCGCCGAGAATTCATTGATAAGGTACTTCTTTCTTTCGCCACCATTACGTGTTTGGTGCTCTTCATTTGTTTGTTGTCGAGCATCTACTTTTCAGGTTTTTTTGCTAAACCTGAATTCTTGTACAATGATGCCTTGACCGTCATCCTTGAGAGGCAGTCCATTTATATTGCCTTACTCGTCAATATCTCCATCTTCATCTTTGCCCGCGCCATTTTCTACTCCAATCACAAGCATAAGGGATTGCTGACGCTGGGCACACTTTTCTTATATGGGATTGCCTATCTGTTGGCCAGTAGAATCATGTTTGCCTGGCTTTTGGTGGTCACCACTGGCTTCAGCTTTTACTATGTAGTTAAGCACCGTAAGCTTTTGGAAGGCTTGACCTTAGTGCTTGGTTTGGTGATTGGCACTGTAGTGGTTAACAAAACGCTGCCACTCACTTTTAACCGTTACAAGGAAGTAGCCTACAGCAGTTTCAAGTTTGAAAACATGGGCCGTGAGAGCCACTACAACATGCAAATCACCGAGGACCAATGGAATGGCGTCAATTTTAGATTAGCCGTTTGGACCTGCGGAATGGAGCTCTTCAAGGAGAACCTGGTGCTAGGCACTGGCTTGGGCGACAAGGACGCTGCGTTAAAGGAAAAATATGCCGAGAAGAACTTCCAATATGCCATCCAAACAGACCGGAACGTGCATAGCAACTACATTGACATCCTGTATAGCTTGGGTTTGGTGGGGATGTTGCTATTTGCATTGAGTTGGATTGGTTTGCCAATTCTGCAAGCTCTTAAATCCCAAAATGGACTGGCAGTTCTAGTAGTTCTCACCTTTGCCGCCGCATGGGTTTCAGAGGTCTACTTTGCTAGAAGCATAGGTGCTACGTTGACTGGTTTCTTTTTACCTTTTCTCCTTTTAGTTCTTCCGCCAGAGAAAGACAGCATAGTGTTGAATGATTTTGATGATTTAAAATAAGTATTCAAGTAAGTACCACCAAAAGCAGCCTCCTGATTCTGTTTTTAAAAGAAATCAATTTCCGTTTTTGGCCTATTTTCTGAAAAATAGGTCAAAAACGGGAAAGCCACTAGCATACCTATTTAGGTGCTAGTGGCTTTTTCATTAAGTTTAGGCGAACTACATATGGTTACCTTTCATAAGGTAATTGGTAATTGCCTTTTAATCCTTACAGAATTATGACTATTCGCTCTACCACAAAGCTACCCTGATTTTTTCAGAAGTCGGGCCAGTACTTTATCCAACTGAAATCCAGAATCAACTCTAGCTAGTTATTAAGAACAGTAAGATGAAAGTTTCTGATTTAAAGGCAAATACCTGCAGTCTACTTTTTAATGAAGTTGAATGCTTTGAATGCGACACTCTTCAGGTATTTATTCTTTTTAACTACTGATATCATTCCTTTGCCCAATCTGCTATTGAAAGGAAATTTGTAGATCAATTGAAAATCTAAGGAAGGATTATCTAATACCACGCCGGGGCCATTTGCATTTGTTAGACTAAAAACTTCAGAAGCATACTGAGCATAAAAAGCACTATGTTTCTTGCTCAAATACTCATATAACACTAGCATCTTCACACTGGAAACATCTCTTATCATAGAATCTTTTCTAACTCTATAATGGAAAAGTACCTCAGGAAGTACTACCCCATTAAGGCCACTCCCTAAAAGGGAAATAACGCTCTCATAGTCCTCTAACCCTTGGAAAGGCATTTTGCCATCATTCAGGCCCGCATGTAGGAATGAAGCCTTTTTATATACCAGTGAACTTGAGTTGATAAGGTTGTGGTATAAGATCACTGGCGGTTCTGGAGAAAAAGTCGGCCACACTTTGGTAGAGTCTCCAAAGTACTGAGTCCAAGCCCCTACGAAATGCACATTTGCGCATTGCTTTAGGACATTTAACGCCTTAGAGAAATATTCTGGTGCTACTGTGTCATCTGCGTCTAAGAAAGCGATGAATTTACCCTTGGCATTCTTGGCCCCAATATTCCTGGCAGCCGCTAACCCGCTGTTTTTAGTATCAATAACTGTACAATCTTTGGCCTTTCTAAATTTATCAAGCACTTTAAGACTTTTAACGTCCGTGCTACCATCATTTACAATCAGAATCTCCTTTTTTACATTCGCAGACTTTCTGACGGAAGAAATTGTTTCTTCTAAATAGGCACCAAGATTATAAAAAGGAATGATGACGGTGAGCAGTTCAGCACTCCCTGTTGAGTCGTCTATGCTAGAAAGAATTGGTGAAAAATTCTTTCTAGTCCTCACAAATGGGAAGTTAGAACCTTTGGGTTCCTTTACTACCAATTCTTTCACAAGCTTCATTTTCTTTTCGTAAATGGCTTGAAGGTTGTAATGGTCCTTTACTTTTTTGACGGCATTGGTGATAACAACTTTTCTGTCTTTTTCAGAAAGGGAAAGAATATGATTTAACTGAGCCGAAAAGGTTTCTGGATGGTTGTGGTCAAATAGGAATCCATCTTTGCCATTCTCAATAACCTCTGAATGTCCTCCCTGTTTTGAGGCCAACACCACTTTACCCAAGGCCATCATCTCAAACACTACATAGGGCAGATTATCATTCATGCTAGGTATGAGTACCACCTTAGCAGTTGAAAGCCTGTGTTTAATCTGACTTGGCGGAATTTTATCTTCTAACTTAAGTAGACCTTTCTCAATGTACTGTTTATATTTTTTTCTAAAAATGTCACCCATGGTCTTTCCTTCAGGGTGATACACAATATCTTGACCACCAATTAAAACCAATGGTTCATTGAATCCTTCATCCCATAACTGCTTAAAGTACGTTAGCAGAATAGAAGCCCCCTTTTGGAAGGTAAGCTTCCCAAAAAAGATAATCTCATTGGGTAAACTTGACCCACCTACATTACTTCTTCCCTTTGTTTGATCATCAAATGGATTGGGGACAACAAAGACATTCTTGTTTGTTAAGGTAAAACGACTTGTCAGTTCATTCACCATGAATTGGCTAGGAGAAATTAACAGATTAGCTCCCTGCAGGCAGAACCTCTCCATTTCACAAACCCAATAATTAGGATATTTATACTGGAGCACATGATTGTACTCCATATAAAGAAAAGAGGGAGAATGCATTGTGATGACCACTGGAATATCCTGACACCAGTGGTATCTCAAATATTTAAATTGCAACAGGTAGTAGGCAATACCTAAGTATTCTTGTGCCTCAATCACATCAGGCTGGCCCTCTGCCAAAACAAAATCTTTGACAATTTGAGCAAACTCATAACTAATGTTGGCCACATGCCCTAAAAAGCCAGAAGACTTAGTTTTTGAAGGGTTAAACCTTACTATCCTAACATCTTCTTTAAAGGTGATGTCAACATTATTTACAGAGGAATCATTTATAAATACAGTAACACTGTGACCATTGGCCTTCAGCATTTTTGCTGTAAAATAACAATAAGTACTAATGCCTCCCCCAAAAAAAGGAGGAAACTCAGTAGTGAGTAGCCAGTAATTCAATTTAAATATTTAATATAGTTCTTATTAAAAAGAGACTTAAGTGTTCGCTTACCAGTGACCACCTTTATAACATGACCAACTCTTTTAAACCAAAGCGGTAAAACCTCATACTCATTTGTATAAAATTTCAATACTTCTTCATATTGCTTGGTATTACGCAAGACTCTCAAATACTCTCTATTGGCAAGTAATTCCTTCTCATAGTTATAATTAATCACCTTTAATTTTCTAATTTCCTGCCTTTCTGATTTGATTATTAAAAGGCTATTATAAAGAATTGGATTACTAATTTTAAATCGTTCTTCAGTTTTACCTAATATAGAAACCAGATTGCTCTCCTCTAACCCTAACGCACCATTAACAAATACATCCTCCTCTACCCTGCCATGCAAAAGGTAATTCTCAACGTAATGATTTTCAATATATTCCAATGAAATAGAGGACGCTTCATGTAATATATCCCGCAGAGGAATATAATGTATTTCAACAGTATTTGATGGTTCTAACGCAAGTTCTAGGTTTATGGCATCACTTATCAAAGACAAGGTAGGAGTTTCTACTTCTTCAGAAGCCAAATACATGTAAGGCTTGCAATTGGAGGAGGAGAACAACGGATGAAACAAAATATTAAGGATTAACTTCTCCTCTTTCAAAGAGCGGACAAATTCCTCAATTTGAGACTCAGTATGTCCGTCAACTTGGAAACAAAGTGCAAAGCTTTCACAATTATCATTAAAATCCTTTGAAGAATAAATAAAGGCAAGTAAGCCTTGTAATAATTGGACATCTACTTTTATGACGAAAACATACTTTATCCCAGGATAAAAATATCTATCCTTTTTAGAAAAGTCAAACTCATTAAGGATAATTGCAACCCTATTAAGCATTATATACCTTTAATTTTAAAGCTACTATTATTCATTATCCAACTTAAAATCCTTTCCCAAGAATGCGCGTATGTTCCATTGTCATTATCTAGGACATTCCCTTTCTCTAAAGAAGACCTAATTGTTAGCGGGTTGTGTTTAGAAAAGAAATCTTCATATATTTTAGACCTTACCCAGAACATGGTTCCACCTACAAAAGTATAGTCTTTAATTTTAAATCTATAATCATTCAATAGTTCCAATAATATAGAGGCATTAGATCCTAAAATCTTACCGCTCCTTTGATCAAACTCATTTAAAAGTAAATCTTTATTGGCAATTAATCCTACATTATCGTTTATGGAAAACTCTCTAAGGATCTGACTAATTTTGGATGGTTCTAAAATAGATAATAGCTTTTCTCTCCAAAGCCGTCCATTAGCTGCATGAGGGCTGACTTTATCATGAATAAATATTAAATAATCAGACTTATTACCAATTTTTAAATACAAATCAATTAGAACTAACTTGCCACCTATGTCTTTCCCCACATTAGAGGAAACCGTAATTACAGAGTCTGGAAAATTAGATTTTATATTTTTGTAAAGAGAATCTTTATAAGTAGTTTCTGAACATATATTAAAATAAAAATCAACCTTCATTTCCTGCAAATTTTTAAAATAAGGAAAAAGGTCAACTAAGGAATTTTCATAGAAAAGATGACATAAAACAGAAATTGACATATAAAGCCCAACTAATCTTTTTTAAACATTACTTTGTCTTTTTCCAAAAACTAATTTATAACTACAGAAAGTAGGTTTACCTTTACTTCCTGAGATTTAATCTGCCACTTTCAAATTAAAAAAATCAGTCTTAGTGTTTGTAATGTACTTTACTAGCAATGAAAGGTCCTCTTTTCTTACTCATCACAAGCATTTTGACATTCAAAAACTTGCAAAACAATTTTACTTGCATATTGCATTCTAACGAAGCAATAACTACAATCTTAATATCCTGCGGCATCAAAAAGTAAGCGGTTAGAACATTTTTCTCGGCAAAGGTTTAAATTGACCTTTATTTAAATTCAAAAAATGACTTCTTCTATCTTTTCTAAAACAGCTTTCGGGCTATTGTTATTCTTTTACGCTAGCAATTCCAACGCCCAATCCTCTTGGCCCTCCACCTTCCAGCAAATCAATTCTGAAGTGCAAGCCAATTCCAAGGCGTATAGTTCCCTGCAAGAGGCTTCTAAAACCATTGGCCACCGGCTCACGGGATCAGAGAATGGCAAGAAGGCAGAGGACTATGCGTTTCAACTTTTCAAATCCTATGGATTGACGGATGTGCGGTATCAACCATTTGAAGTGGAGAGCTGGAGCAGGGCAACTTTAAAGCTGCAAGTTCGTACAAGCGGCGCGCAATACCAAGAAGTAAAGGCGGTATCCCTTGCGCACTCACCAGTTAAGGCTAATCTCACTGGTCAAATAGTAGATATGGGCAATGGCTTGGAAGCCGACTACAAAGCCAAACCCAACGCGGTGAAAGGCAAGATTGCCTTGGTATACTTAGGCATCTTACCGGGTTCACCTGCCGGCACGGGCAACCTGCACCGATCTGAGAAGACCGCCTTGGCCATTAAAAACGGAGCCAAAGGAATTATCATCATCAACACGGTAGCGGGTGGAACGCTCTTGACGGGCACTGCATCTGTAACCGGTAAGCTCATTCCAATTCCGGCCATTTGCGTGGGCAAGGAAGATGGCTTGACACTGAAAGATCAGTTACAAAAAGGGACAGCGGTGACGGCGAATATCCAGATGACCAACAAGTCCGCTAAAATCAAAGCCAGAAATGTGATTGCCAACTTAAAAGGCAGTGAACTACCCAATGAGAAAATTGTGATTGGTGGGCACCTTGACAGCTGGGATTTGGCCACCGGTGCCATTGACAACGGCATCGGGTCATTTGCGGTAATAGACATGGCGCGCACCTTGCAAGCCTTGAACCTAAAACCTAAGCGCACCATTGAGTTTGTCATGTTTATGGGCGAAGAGCAGGGCTTATTGGGCTCTGAAGCTTACATTGAGCAGGCCACCAAAGACAAGAGCCTGGACAAGATTGCCTTCATGCTCAATTATGACATGACCAATGACCCGAAGGGCTACAGCGCCAGCCAAGAATCTGTGAAGCCGCTGTTCCAATCCATTGGGGCCATTGCCGCCTCTATTGACACCACGTTTAAAAACAGTTTCTCTGCCAGGGCTGGTTTGCACTCAGACCACCAGCCATTCATGTTGCAGGGCATCCCTACGGGCGGTTCCTCGGGCGGAAAGCTGCCCAACAACGCAGGCGACTGCTACCATGCCGACTGTGATTCCTTCTCTTTGGTGAATGAACAGCAATTGAAAAACACCGTCCGCTTCAGTGCCATGTTATTGTACGGTCTGGCAGATGCCACTTCCATTCCAGCCAGAAAGCTGACAGATGCAGAGACGAAAGCATTCTTGATTAAGAACAACCTCAAAGAACCTCTCCAAATAGCTGGTGAATGGCGCTGGGCCGACTAGCCTGTAGTAGCTTGATGAATTTCTTATCCGTTTTTGGCCTGATTTCTAGAAATCAGGCTAAAAACGGATTTCTTTTTATGAGCTAATCTTCCGCTAATCTATTCACTTCTAATCCTTATAGTCCGCCTCTATTGCCTATCAATAGTATTGATTGTCCAGCCTTTCATGTTTTGCGTATGTTGCAGCATAATCATAATAGATGGACGCAATGGAATTCAGCTCTATTAACCCAGAACACTTACTCTTTGACGCCGCCCGCAAAGGAGACGTGGCGCTAATAAAAGAACTTCTAGCCGAAGGCGTGAACGTAGACGTGCGGGATGGGCGTGGCTTCACCCCCATGATTCTGGCCAGCTATTAAGGACATTTAGAAGCCACCAAAGTTTTACTGGATGCCGGAGCAGACGTGAACATTCAGGACAACAGCGGTAACACGGCCTTGATGGGTCTCTGCTTCAAAGGCCACGCCGAAATAGCGGAATTGCTCATTCAACACGGTGCCGACCTTAACCTACAGAATGGGAGCGGCGGCACGGCCCTCATGTTCGCGACCATGTTCGGACGCCATGAATTGGTAAAGATTGTAGCCAAGCATGGCGCCGACCAGAACCTGAGAGACAGCCGTGGCTTGACAGCCACTGAGATGGCCCATAAAATAGGCAACGAAGAAGCCTTGAAAGTCCTAGACGCCTAATACTCATACCTAAGCAGAGCCAGTTCTATTTAGTGTCTAAACGCAGGGACTGTTTTTGGCCTATTTCCACGAAAACAAGCTAAAAATGAATTAATTGACTTGTTTTTCAACGAATTCATAGCCCTATTACTATTTTTATCAAACCAGATATCGAAAGGTATCTGGTTTATTTTTTTGCCCTTCGTGTGGAATTTGAGTCATGGCTGCATCTACCCTTAAAGCGCAATACTTATTTCAGAAAGCTATTGCGGGAGTTCAACTGAAATCCGTTACCTTTTTTGAAGCATTGACCCACCGGCCCTATGTTTTTAAAACTCTTCTCACGCCAAAAAGACCCTACTGACCTGGAGCTGGTGCACCAGTTCAGGAAGACCAGTGACGCGGCGTGCGTGGGTGAGTTGTTTGAGCGGCACACCGAGATGGTGTATCTGGTGTGCCTTAAGTATTTGAAGGACGAGGAGGAAAGCAAAGACGCCACTATGCAGATTTTTGAGACGCTCTTTACCGCGTTGCAAAAGCATGATGTAAGTGTCTTCAAAAACTGGCTGCACACCTTGGCCAAAAACCACTGCTTGATGCTACTCAGGTCAAACAAAAAGAAAAAATTCAGTTCCTTTGATGACCAAACCAACGCCACCCTGGAAAAGTCTGGTGCGCATTCTTTCACAGACCAACCTGAGCCCGACCTGGATGTGCAGGCCTTGGCGCAGGGTCTCAGAGAACTGAACGAGGAGCAGCGCCAGTGCGTGGAGTTGTTTTATTTGCAAAAGAAAAGCTACAAAGAGATTGCAGACTTGACCGGATACGAGGTGGCCAAAGTGAAAAGCCACATTCAGAACGGAAAGCGGAACCTGCGCATTTACCTGGAGAAAAACTATGAACAGTAACCACCACTTAGGGCAGGATTGGGGACCCGAGGGCCATCCTTCACTGGAGGTGCTAAGAGGGTACCAGTCAGAGCGCCTGTCACCGGAGCAGAACCACCAGGTGGAGCGCCACCTGGTGTCCTGTGAGCTGTGCTCAGACCTAGTGGAGGGCATGGACATGGCGCAGGCAGCCAAAGTGTACAAGGCTGTGAAGGAGACGCGCGGTCGCGTACAACACTACCTGGCCAAGAAAAAGCGCAAGCCCAGGTTCTTTGTCTGGTCTGCTTGGCAGACGGCGGCCATTCTGCTCATCCTGTTTTTCTGCCTGGTGTTGATGGTGTACCATTTCTATTTCGCACCATCCGCGCCTGGCAAACAAAACCCACCGCCAAAACCATCAACTACTGCGATGCATCTGGGTTCTCCAGCTTCAGAAGTTCTTCCAGAAGCGCAAGCGTAACCGGGCCGGGCGTACCGTCGCCAATGATGCGGCCGTCTATCTTCACCACAGGCATGACCCGCTTGGTAGTGCTGGTGAGAAACGCCTCCTTGGCCTGGCCAATGTCCTGCAAGGTGACAATGCCTTCCTCGGCTTTGAACAGCCGGCCGGCAATCTCTAGCACGTTCTTCCGGGTAATGCCTTTCAAGACATCCTGCGCGGCTGTCACTACGGTATTGTCCTGCCGAACGATGAAAAAATTCGCCCTAGGGAATTCGGATACAACCTCGCCGTTGTGGTACAGCACATCATCCGCGCCTTGGGCTTTCACCTGACTCAACAGCTTGATGCCCACGGAGTAATTGATGGTCTTGGCCGCCGGAATGTCCCGCACATAGTCATGGGTGATTATAGAAAAACCTGTCTGAATCTGCTCTTGGGTAGGCATGGTCACAGGCTGCTGAAGGATGAGCAGGTTGGGAGACACCGGTTGATAGCCGTCCGGGGAATAGCCCCCCGTCAGAATCATCTTGATACCCGAGAGCGGCAGGTTGTTCTTATCAATCAAGGTGAAGATTACCTCTTGCAACGCCGCCCGCTCCAGGGGAATCTCCAGCTCCATCAATTGGGCGGACTGGAAGAACCGGTCCAGGTAATCTTCCATGAAAAGCGGTTGCCCCTGCTCTACTTTCAAAAAATCAAACACGCCGTAGCCCCGCTGAATGGACAGGTCACTCACATGCAAAAACGCTTGCTCATACGGCAGAATCTCGCCGCGCACATAGGCGTACAAAGTTGGGTTATCGGGCATGGTATTTCTTGAGTAGGTCTAAGGTTTTGTCTAAGGGCAGGGCTTGGATGGTATGTTGGTCTTTGCCTTGCATGGTTTCAGCTTTGAACAGCGAATTGATGATGGCTTCCTCAGTGGCTTCAATGGTAGCCAGGAACAAGGCACTCATGTCGTCATTCCGAAGATACGTGACGGTTTGGGTAGCCTCTTTGGAGGTGAACGGCACCCGCACCCCAGCGTGGGTGGAAAAAGCAATGACGTAATCCCCGCTTCCGTTGGAGGCAATGCCGCCGGTTTTGGCCAGACCCAGCATGGCCCGCTGCGCCATGCGCTCCAGGTTGCGGGCGTCCACGGGCGCGTTGGTGGCCACCACCATCATGCAGGAACCATCTGCCTTCTCCAGAATCTGCTTACTGAAAGAAAACTGCTTGAGTTCCTCTCCTACCGGCACGCCGTCTATCTGCAACACGCCGCCAAAGTTACTCTGCACCAGCACGCCCACCGTATAGCCGCCTAGGGCTTGTGGCAGTTGTCGGCTGGAGGTGCCAATGCCGCCCTTAAACCCGAAGCACACCGTCCCCGTCCCCGCGCCCACGTTGCCTTCTGCCACCGGCCCTCCCTTGGCTTGTTGAATGGCCTCCAGCACCTGCGCCTGCGTCACATGCCGTCCGCGTATGTCATTCAGATACCCGTCATTCGTTTCCCCTACCACTGCATTCACCGACTGCACCGTTTCATTGCCCGGCTGTTGTAACGTGTAGTCTACTACCGCATTCATCGCCGTGCCCACGCCCAGGGTATTTGTTAGAATAATTGGCGATTCTAAGTTGCCTAGTTCCCGTATCTGCGTCACGCCTGCCAGCTTGCCAAAGCCGTTGCCCACAAACACCGCCGAGGGCACTTTCTCCTGGAACAGGTTGCCGCCATGCGGAAGAATAGCCGTCACGCCAGTCCGTACCTGAGCGCCTTGTACAAAGGTCACATGCCCCACTTTCACGCCTGGCACATCAGTAATGGCGTTGAGCTGACCGGTGGGCAATACCCCAATCTTCACGCCGTATTCTCTGGCGCGCTTGCGCTGCTGGGCCTGCGCCCAAGGCAGAAGACAAAGCAGCAATACAAGAGTTAAAAGATGTTTCATGAACAGGTGGTTTGGCTAGGAGTAAATGTAAACCTTAGCCGGTAGATTTCTACTAAAACCTACCTAGAAGGATGAGAATTGACCATGCCGCATCCCACCTTGTTTTTGGCCTCATTTCCAGAAAACAGGTCAAAAACGCTGGTTGACTTAACGGGCGCCCTTCCTATTGAATGGAAAAGCCCGCCTTCTCAACTCCGCAATAAAATCAGAAAAGGCTGTTTTGATTTCAGCTTCCGCGGAGTATCTTTCAAGACCAAACCAACCAACATGAAACGCAGAAACTTCCTGAAAGCCGGCTCTCTGGCGGGCATCACCTTCTCTATGCTGGGCGTAGGCGCCTGCACCCAAACCAAAGACAAAACCACCGCTACTACAGACAAAGACGGCAACTCCCCCTCAGATGAGTTTGAGTTGAGCGAGGCCACCGTCCAGCAGCTGCAGGACCGAATGAAAAGCGGCGACCTGACCTCCAAGAGAATCACCCAACTGTACCTGGACCGCATTGAGGCCATCGACAAAAACGGCCCAAAACTCAATTCTGTCATCGAAATAAATCCAGACGCGCTGCAGATTGCCGAGGCCATGGACCAGGAGCGCAAAAACGGCAAAGTACGCGGCCCGCTGCACGGCATTCCGGTGCTCATCAAAGACAACATTGACACCCGTGACAAGATGTCCACGAGCGCGGGGGCCTTGGCATTGGCGGAGAACAAAGCCAGAAAAGACGCCTTTGTGGCCGCCAAACTCCGTGAGGCGGGCGCCGTCATCCTGGGCAAAACCAACCTGAGCGAGTGGGCCAACTTCAGGTCTACGCGGTCTACCAGCGGCTGGAGCAGCCGCGGCGGACAGACCAAGAACCCGTATGTGTTGGACCGTTCTCCATGCGGCTCCAGTTCAGGCTCAGGGACGGCCGTGGCGGCCAACCTGTGCGCCGTGGCCGTGGGCACCGAGACCGATGGCTCCGTGGTGTGCCCGGCCTCCGTGAACGGCGCCGTGGGCATCAAGCCAACCGTGGGCCTGGTGAGCCGCGCGGGCATCATCCCCATCTCTGCCAGCCAGGACACCGCCGGCCCCATTGCCAGAACCGTGGCGGACGCGGCTATTCTGCTGGGCGCTTTGACCGGACAAGACTCCAATGACCCTGTCACGCAAGAAGGTGCCGGCAAAGCCCTTTCTGACTACACCAAATTCCTGGACGCCAACAGCCTGCAAGGCAAACGGATAGGCATTGAGAAATCCTTCCTGAAGGGACACGAAGGCATTGACGAGCTTTACAAGAAGGCCATTGAGGTGCTCAAAAGCAAAGGCGCCACGGTGGTGGAAGTGGAAATTGCGGCCAAAATTGGAGAACTGGGCGGCGACGAATTCAAGGTCCTCCAATACGAGTTCAAGGACGGCGTGAACAAGTACCTGGCCACAGCCAATGCCAAGGTCAAGTCATTGAAAGACGTCATTGAGTTCAACAAGCAGAATGCCGCCAAGGCCATGCCCTACTTTAAGCAGGAGATTCTGGAAGAGTCAGAAAAGCTAGGCGACTTGAAAAGCAAGGAGTACGTGAAGGTGCACGACAAGAACCTGAAAACCTCGCGCGCACTCATCAACAAAATCATGGATGACAACACGCTGGACGCCATCTCGGGCCCTACCTATGGTCCGTCCTGGTGCATTGACGTAGTGAACGGTGATGCCTTCTCGGGGTATGGTTTGTCCACACCGGCGGCCATCTCGGGCTACCCGCACATCACGGTGCCCATGGGACTGGTGCATCATCTGCCCATCGGGTTTTCCTTCTTCGGGAAGCCCTACACTGAGGGTCCGTTGATTGCCTTGGCCTACGCGTTTGAGCAGGCCACCAAGGCGCGTCAGAAACCCACGTTCCTGCACTCCACCAACCCAGCCTAAGCCTTTCGTTTTTGGCCTGAATTCCAGAAAACTGGCCGAAAACGGCCAACCAGTAAAACAGAAAGGCCGATGCTTATGTAGCATCGGCCTTTCTGTTTTATGCCTCAGGAGAGGATTTATCTTCTGAGTCTGGTTTGTTCTTTTTCACCTTGGTTTTCTTCTTCATGCTTTTGTGCTTGATCATCTTGGCGTCCACGTAAAAGATGACCTCTTCGGCTATATTAGTGACTTGGTCGCCCATGCGCTCCAGTTTCTGGAGAACACTGGACATTTTTAGGCTGTGGTCAATCTGGTCTGGGTATTGCTGGATGTACCTTACCAGCACCTTATCCTTCTTTCCGTTGATGGTATTTAGCAGTTTGTCGCGCTTGATGAGGTCACGGGCCAGGTCGGTGTCCTGGTCATCATAGGCCTTAAAGGCGTCCTGCAGCATGGACTGCGCGGCATCGTACATTTCTAGTAGGCGGGTGGCCTCCAGGAGCTCTGGTGAGAAGGTGCCTTCCACTTCGCGCACCTGCTGAGCAATGCCCTCGGCGGCGTCTCCAATGCGTTCCAAGTTGGCGTTAATCTTCAAGGTGGCCAAGACCCATCGCAAGTCTACCGCCACCGGGTTGTAGAGGGCGAAGAAGTCCTCGCACATGCGGTCAATCTTGGAGTCAAAGTTGTTCACCTTCTTGTCCCGCTTCACTACTTTACGCGCCAGGTCATGGTCAGCGGTCACCAGCGCTTGTCGGGCAGAAGATACCTGTTCTGTTACCAACTCCCACATAGCGTTCACCTTGGCTTTGATGAGCTGTAACTCTTTGTCTAATTGATTCATTCCTGGAGACACGTGTAGCTAGATTTGAAGGTAGGAAATCTTTCTTTATCAAGGAAACTTGTTCTGCTTTGCAAGACCAAATCATCAACCAAAACGGCCGGTGATGTAGTTCTGGGTACGCTCGTCTTTGGGGCTGGTGAAAATGGTCTTGGTCTTGCCGTATTCAATCAGTTCGCCCAGGTAGAAGAAAGCCGTGCTGTCACTCACGCGGCCCGCCTGTTGCATGTTGTGGGTTACAATCACAATGGTGTAATCCTTCTTGAGTTCATAGATCAGCTCCTCAATCTTGGCCGTGGAGATAGGATCCAGCGCCGAGGCCGGCTCATCCATCAACACCACTGACGGTTCAATGGCCAGCGTGCGGGCAATGCACAACCGTTGCTGCTGTCCCCCAGATAATTCAAAGGCCGACTTCTTGAGTTTGTCTTTGACCTCTTCCCAAAGGGCGGCTTGCTTCAGAGACTTTTCCACGCGCTCCTCAATGAAGGCTTTGTCCTTGATGCCGTCCACCCGAAGTCCGTAGGCCACATTCTCAAAGATGGATTTAGGGAATGGGTTGGGTTTCTGGAAGACCATGCCCACGTGCTTGCGCAAGTCGTCCACCCGGATGTTCTTCGCGTAAATGTCCACCTCGTCAATCAGGATTTCGCCGGTAATTTTGACGTTGTCTATGAGGTCGTTCATGCGGTTAAAGCACCGCAGGTACGTAGACTTTCCGCAACCAGAGGGTCCAATAAAAGCCGTCACCTGGTTCTTCTTCATGGCCATGGTAATGCCTTTGAGGGCATGAAAATCGCCGTAGTGCAGGTGAACGTCTTTGGTTTCTATGCTATTCATATCTTTTGTGAAAGAGGCAGTTCAATTGTTCGTTTTCGGGCTGATTTCTGGGAAATAGGCTAAAAACGGAGCTTAGTTCATTTTCACTTTCTTACCGTAGTATTTGCGCAGCCAGTTGGCCAGCAGGTTCACCAGTAAGACAATCACCACCAAGACGAAGGCGGTCCCATAGGCCATGGAGCGCGAAGCCTCAATGTCTGTGCCGCTGGTAGAGATCACGTACAAATGGTACGGCAAGGCCATGACCTGGTCAAAAATGCTGGTAGGTAACTTGGGCAGGAAGTACGCAGCCACCGTGAAGAGAATGGGCGCCGTCTCGCCAGAAACCCGGCCTATGGACAGGATTAAACCGGTGATGATGTTGGGGAACGCAATGGGCAACACCACTTTGCTGGTGGTTTGCCACTTGGAGGCACCCAGCGCCAGACTGCCAATCCTGAACGAATCATCAATCGCTTTCAGGGCTTCCTCCGTAGTTCTGATGACCACCGGCAAGGCCAGCAGTCCCAAGGTCAAAGAACCCGCCAATAGCGAATCGCCAAAGCCCAATTTGTTCACAAACAAGGCCATCCCAAACAGACCGAACACGATGGACGGAACGCCCGCCAGGTTGTTGGTCATGAGCTTGATAAAGCGCTTCAGCCAACCATCTTTAGCGTATTCGTTGATGTAAATACCAGACATAATACCCACCGGAAATGCGAACAGCATGCTGCCTAACACCAGGCACAGCGTACCTACAATAGCCGGGAAGATACCACCCTGCGTCATGCCTTCGCGCGGCATATCGGTTAAAAACTCCCAACTGATGGCCGAGATGCCGTTGAAGATGATGAAGCCCAGGATAACGACCAGAATGGCCACCACCAGAAAGCTCAGCACCTTGAACACGCCAAAGGCCAACGTCTGTTTTAGACGTTTGCCCTCTCCCTTCTTGGTTCCGTCTTGAAATCCCATGACTAATCAGCTTTATTGTTGGATTCAAGACACAAGACATAAGACGCAAGATTTCTCTTCTCTAAAAATTCGGAGTCTTCTGGTTTTACCATGCTGTCTTGTGTCTTAAATCTTACGTCTTGTGTTTAAAAAATTACTTCGCTTCTCGTTTGGCAGACACGTAATCTACGGTCAGGTTAATCACCAGCGTCATCAAGAAGAGGATACAGCCCAGTGCGAAGAGTGCCTGGTAATGGATGCCTCCCTGCGGGGCCTCGCCTAGTTCTGCGGCAATGGTGGCAGGAATGGTGCGCACCGGCTCCAGGAATGTACTTGGTATCACAGAAGCATTCCCCGTAACCATGAGCACGGCCATGGTCTCGCCAATGGCGCGGCCTATGCCCAGAATAGCCGCCGTGGAAATACCGGAGATGGAATACGGGATGATGACCTTGTAAATGGTCTGCCATTTGTTGGCACCTAAGGCCAAGCTCGCTTCTTTCATGGCTCTAGGCGTGGTGCGCATGGCATCCTCAGACACAGAGATGATAGTTGGCAAGGCCATTATGCCCAGAATGATACTACCCGCCAATGCGGTCTCCCCCACTGGCAAGCCAAACACGTTCTGAATCATGGGCACAATCACCACCAAACCAAAGAAACCATACACCACCGACGGAATCCCTGCCAGTAATTCAATGATAGGTTTAAGGATGTTTCTCATGCGTGGACTGGCAATCTCGGCCAGGTAGATGGCGGTGGCCAATCCCAAGGGCAAGGCAATGAGGATGGCGCCCAGGCTCACCCACAGCGTCCCTAGAATAAGTGAGAGCACGCCCATCTGCACGGCCGGGGTAATAGTGGGGTACCATTCCTTGCCCCCCAGAAAATTACCCAGGGTAAAGTTCTTGAGTTTGATCTCATGGCCCTTGAAATCCTTGGCCAGGTACTCATCCGGGAAGTACGCTAGCAGGTTGGGCTCCTTCACCATCAGTTCACTCAAACGTTGCGGCAGGTACTCAAAATCAGCGCCTATCTCCTCTTCAGAATAGTAGTCTGTAATGTCATCTACGCTGAAGATTTTGATGGGCGCGTTCTGGCCGCCCACTTCTTTCCAGTTGGTGATGTTCTGGTCAAAGATCTCCTTTATCTCACTGGCAGAAAGCTCCTTGACCGGGTTCTGGTTGCTGACCGAAATGACGGTGCCTTCGCTCACCGGGGTCTGCGAGAACAGTCCTAGGCCTTCCTTAAAAAGAAAGAATACAATCAAAAGCACCGTTAAACTGGTCACGGTCCCGCTGATGGTCAGGAGTGCTTCAATGACCTTTTCACCCAGGCGGCCGACGTTGCGCTTAACAGGAGGAGTTGCTTTCACGGGAAGTTCTGGTGTTTACTTGTTCAAAGGCACGTAGCCAATCTCCAGGACGGTCTTCTGTCCTTCTGGTGACAGGATGTAGTCTACAAACGGTTTCACTTTGGCCTCAGCGGTGGCATCATAAAAGAAGTACAAGGGACGCGATACCGGATAGGACTTATCTTGCGCGGCAGCCACGCTAGGTTTTACATAGGTCTTGCCCTGGTCATAGGACACGGCCAACGACTTAACTTCTGGGGTTTCATAAGCCAAGCCAATGTAGCCAATGGCGCCTTCGGTCTGGCCTACGCTCTGCACAATAGAACCGGTGGCCGGCATCATCAAAATACCAGAGGCGTAGTTCTTCTTGTCCAACACTTCCTCTTTGAAGAACTCGTACGTGCCAGAGCTAGTCTCCCTTGAGTAAGCTACAATCTTAGCATCGGCACCGCCCACTTCTTTCCAGTTGGTGATTTTACCGGTAAAGATTCCTTCCAGCTGCTCACGGGTCAATTGGCTCACCTTGTTTTTAGGGTTGACAATAACAGAAAGGGCGTCATAGGCAATCAGGGCTTCTTTCACGTCCTTCTTGGCTCCTTTCAACTGCAGTTTTTCTTGGGTCTTCAAGTCTCTGGAGGCCATGGCAATGTCTGTGGTGCCTTCCATGAGGGCAGAAATACCCACCCCCGTGCCGCCGCCTACAATGGTAAGCGAAGTGCCTTTGTTTTTGGCCATGTAGCGCTCTGCCTGCTGTTGGGCCAACGGTAATACCGTGTCAGAGCCTTTGATGGTGATGGCGGCCGTAGAGGTGCCTGCGCCTTTGTCGGCCTCGATGTTTTCTGCCTTCTGGTCGCCGTCTTTGCCGCAGGAAACTAATAGCGTAGCCGCCAAGAATAGGCTGGCCGTTTTAGTGCTGAATAATTGAGTGATGGTTTTCATAGTCGTCTATTTCTTTGAGATTTAGCTTAGAAGTTAAATTGAGCCTGTAACCGAAGAAGGTTACCATGCTGACGGTTGTTCAGTTTTGCGCCGTCTTTGGTGGTTCTGTCTGAGATGGTGTACTGGGTCACTAGCTCAAACTGCGGAAGCGGTTGCCACTCCACCCCAATCTCGGTTTCATAGACCTTGCTGGCGCGGGCGTCTAATTCTGTTTTACGTCCGCCGTCATAATATTGGGCTTTGGCAAACGGAATAATGGTTTGTTTTCCTACCTGTAGCAGATAGGTGGCCTGGGCATAACCACCGTGCAATGATTTTACTTGAATGGAATTGGTTTCTGGGTCGAATTCCGGGCCTTCGCCAACGTTGTATTCCACCTGCAGGCCGAATGGTTTAGGATACAGCACCAAACTGGCGGCTGCGCGCTGGTCTCTGAAATTTCCGCCTGTAATAATAGATGGGTCGCTTAACTGTTCTTCCGTGACGTTGTACAAACCGGTATAGGCCTGAATCCCGGGCTCTATGATTTGACCGTTAGGCAAGGCCAGTGGATAAGACAGGCGGGTTACCACATGTAGGTTGTCGTTGGCCTCTGCCCTGTTCACCGTTTGCCCGTTAAAAACACCTAACGCAAACACGCCATAGTCTCCAGAGCCTTTCAATTTGCTGTTTCCTAGTTCTTTGAATCTGTCCCGGATGTGGGCTGGCGCCCAGTAGAAGAAGGCACCCAAATCGCGCTCATTGGGTATGCCCGTGTTCAAGGCATCGGCGCGGTCCAAGGTTGGGCGGTTCTGGCTGGATTGCATGTTCTCAAAGCCATAAGGAATCTTGCTCTGCCCAATCCTGAACCTATATTCTTTCTGGTCGTCCAGGGCCAAGTCTACATAGGCGTCTCTCAATTGCCCGAAATGCAAGGAACTGCTCCCAGAAGGGGTGGTGGCGAAGTCAGGTTGAATGTAAATAAAGACCCTGTCCGTGAGGTTGCCTGAGAATACCAGGCGTGCGCGCCTAATCAAAAAGCCACCGTTGTCTCCCATGGACTTGTCATAGTCGCTTTTGAGCTTGTCATTGGTCTCCAGGAGACGGTTATAGCGTATCTGCACGTAGCCTCTCAATGAGATTTTATCATACCAGTGGCTTTCCTTTTCTGCTGGTTTAGCTGTCTGGTCTGTGGTGATGAGTTTGGCAGAATCTGCTGATGTGGTTTGAGCCACCACCTCCTGGCGCGTGAACATCATTAGAAAACCAGCACACAAATACACAACAGCGCGCTTTTTACTCTGGAACTTAGTTATGGGTGAGAACATAACAATGGGTTAATAGTCAGAACTAGGTAACAATTCTAGCAATAGTCAATTACCAGAAAGGTATTCTTAGAAGAGCTTGCCCCTTCTTTACTCCAACCTGTTTGGCGTTTCCATACACGGTTGGCGTAGTTGCTTTTTAACACTACAAAGGTATTTTGAACAAATGGCCATTTTGTGACGGTAGTGTTATGTTTATGTTACGCCAATGTTAAGAATAGCGCAACCCTATGTTCAAATCGTTTTGGTCTCTTTTCTGGAAAACAGGCCAAAAACGGCCTTTACCCTAGAAACAACCATTGTCTACGTACCTTTGGGTTTTACCCCATTTCATATGCACACCCTTGAGCAGTTACAATCTGGCGCGTTAACCGGCACTACCCATTTAAAACTAAGCTGCGGGCTCACCCATTTCCCGATGGAGATTCTGCAGTTGGCAGACACCCTGGAAGTGCTGGATTTGTCCGGGAATAGCTTAACCGCCTTGCCCCAGGAGTTCGCGCGGCTGACCAAGCTCAGGATTGTTTTCCTGTCCAATAACCCGTTCACAGAATTACCCGTGGTACTTGGGAGGTGCGGCCACCTGGAGATGATTGGGTTCAAGGCCTGCCAGATAGAAACGGTCCCAGAGAACTCCATTCCTGCCTCCTGCCGTTGGCTCATTCTCACAGACAATAAAATCACCCATCTGCCCGCTTCTATTGGCAACTGCACGCAAATGCAAAAGCTCATGCTGGCCGGCAACCGCCTGCAAGCGTTACCACAAGAATTGGCCAACTGCAAAAACCTGGAGCTGCTTCGCATCTCAGCTAATCAATTGCAACAACTCCCAGACTGGCTTTTCAACTTGCCGAAGTTGGCGTGGCTGGCATTCGCAGGGAATCCGTGCAGCGCATCAAACCTTGCACAGCACAAGGTTCAGACTACAAACTGGAATCATTTAGGAATAGAGGAGCAGTTGGGTGAGGGAGCCTCCGGCATCATCTACAAAGCGAAGGTGAAACCAGAAACCAACCCTATACTGCCCGAAGAAGTGGCCGTGAAAGTCTTCAAAGGAAGTGTCACCAGCGACGGCCTCCCCGAAGATGAAATCAACGCCTCCTTGGTGGCTGGCGCGCACCCCAATCTGGTGGAAACCCTGGCTATTCTCACCGGCCATCCAGAAAAGAAACAGGGACTGGTCATGGGCCTGATTCCGGAAGGATTCAGCAATTTGGGCGGACCACCCAGCTTCTCGACTATCACCAGAGACACCTTTCCGCCAGGCACTACGTTCACCTTGCCACACGTGCTGACCATTGCCCGAGGCATTGCCTCGGTGCTGGTGCATCTGCAAGCCAAAGGAGTTTTACATGGTGATGTCTATGCGCACAACACGCTGGTAAATAAGCATGGCAATCCGCTGTTTGGGGACTTTGGGGCGGCTACGGTTTTTGATAACACCAAGGCACCTTTAGCGGTTAACCTGGAGCGGGTTGAAGTAAGGGCCTTTGGGTGCCTACTGGATGATTTACTGCAACACCTGGCACCTGTGCCAGCGGAAGATTCACAAACTGTAAAAGCGCTGAAATCCTTACGTGACCAGTGCTTGCAAACCGACCTGATTCAACGCCCTTCTTTCCTAGAAATAGAAACTTCGCTAACTGATATATAACGCTCCCTAATCCGTTTTTGGCCAGTTTTCCAGAAAAGAGGCCAAAAACAGATAAGAAACATCTGCCTTTGTAAGAACACCCTATTTTAGGCTACTAATCTTGCAAGTAAACTGTAACTTACTGCCTCATTCCTGAACCATCTAATCACACAAAATATGCTAAAGAAACTTCTGTGCTCGGCGTTGCTGGCGGGGTCCAGTATAGCCGCTTCGGCGCAAGGCACCCCGTCGTGGTTGCGTTACCCTTCCATATCACCAGATGGACAGACCATTGTGTTCACTTATAAAGGTGACTTGTACAAAGTAGCGGCCGGCGGCGGAACGGCTATGCCTCTGACTCAGCACGAGGCGCACGACTTCATGCCTGTGTGGAGCCATGACGGCAAGTCCATTGTGTTCGCCTCAGACCGTTTCGGGAATTTTGACGTGTTCAAGCTGTCTATCAATGGCGGCGAGGCCCAGCGCCTGACCTTCCACTCGTCCAATGAGTACCCGTATGACTTCAGCCCAGATGATAAGACGGTCTATTTTGGCGGAACCCGCATGGATGCGGCCAGCAACCGCATGTTCTCCACCTTCGCGCTATCAGAGCTATACAAAGTAGGCGTAACCGGCGGACGCGTAACGCAGGTGTTGACCACGCCCGCCGAGGACGTGAAGGTGAGCCAGGACGGCAACGTGCTCCTCTACCATGACAAGAAGGGCGGCGAAAACCAGTGGCGCAAGCACCAGGTATCTGCCATTGCGCGCGACCTCTGGATGTATGATGCCAAAGCCAACAAGCACACTAAACTTACCAACCATGTAGGCGAAGACCGCAACCCCGTATTCGCTGACAATGAGAAAAGCATCTACTACTTGAGCGAAGCCAGCGGTACGTTCAACGTGCACAAGATGGCAGCCGGCACCCCAAATGCCGCCTCTACGCAGGTAACCAAATTCAGCAAGCATCCGGTGCGTTTCCTGAGCGCGTCTAACAACGGTGTGCTGTGCTTCAGCTTTGACGGCGAACTCTACACCAAACAACCCAACGGCGAGCCGCAGAAGTTAACCGTGATTATTGCCACCGATGCCAAGGCCAACAATGAGCGCATTGTGAACGTGGGCGGCGGGGTGAGCGGCATGGCCGTGGCACCCAACGGCAAAGAAGTGGCCTACATCTACCGCGGCGAGGTGTTCGTGTCGTCGGTGGAAGGCGGCGTGACCAAGCGCATCACCAACACGCCAGAGCAGGAGCGCAGCGTAAGCTTCTCGCCAGACGGGAAGTCTCTTTTATATGCCACCGAGCGTGGCAAGGGCTGGAAGATTTACCAGACCCAGATGGTGCGCTCAGAGGAGCCGTATTTCTACGCTTCTACCCTGCTCAGAGAAACCCCCATCATCAACAACGACAAGGAGAACTACCAGCCCGAGTTTTCGCCAGACGGCAAGGAGATTGCCTTTGTGGAGGACCGCATGACGCTCAAGGTGTACAACCTGGCCAGTAAACAGGTGCGCACCCTGCTCACCACCAATGAGCTGTTCTCCATGTCAGACAACGACCAGTACTTTACCTGGAGCCCAGACAGCAAGTGGCTGTCGTTTGAGTTCTCAGAACCGGGTTTCGCCAACGGTGAAGTGGGCCTCATTGCCGCCGATGGTTCCGGCAAGAAAATCAACCTGACGGAGAGCGGTTACCAAGACTTCGCGCCTAAATGGATGCAGGGCGGCAAAATGCTCATCTGGGCCAGCACCCGCGAAGGCATGCGCGCCCAGGCCAACAGCGGCGGCGCCCAAAGTGACGTGTTTGCCATGTTCCTGACTCAGGATGCCTATGACAAATTCAGGCTGAGCAAAGAGGACTACGCCCTGGTAAAAGAAGCCGAGGACAAGGCCGCCAAAGAAAAGGAAAAAGCCAAGGAAAACGAGAAAGACAAAAAGAAGAAAAAGGAAGAAGACAAAGGTATGACCATTGACTGGGAAGGCCTGAAAACCCGCAAAGCCCGCCTGACGCTTCACTCTTCGCAATTAGGCGATGCCGTGGTTTCTAAAGACGGCGAGACGCTGTATTACCTGGCCCGCTTTGAGAAAGGCTATAATCTGTGGTCAACCAACCTGCGCACCAAAGAAACCAAGATGCTGGTTCCTTTGAACGCCAACCGCGCCTCCCTGTCATGGGACAAGGAAATGAAAAACATGTTCCTGTTGTCGGATGGTCGCATCGTGAAACTAGACCCAGCCACGGCCAAACAGGAGGCCGTCGCCATCAACGGCGAGATGAACCTGAACGTAGCCGCTGAGCGCGAATTCATGTTTGACCACGTATGGCGCCGTACGCAGAAGACCTTCTACACCGCCGGTTTCCATGGGGCCAAATGGGCCGAGCTGAAGCCTGACTATGAGAAGTACCTGCCGCACATCAGCAACAATTATGAGTTCTCTGAGATGCTGAGCGAATTGCTGGGCGAGTTGAACGTGTCGCACTCGGGTGCTAGTTTTTCTAACGTGCCGGTGAACGCAGACGCCACTGCCTCACTAGGTATCTTTATGGACCAGACCTACACGGGCAACGGCATCAAGATTGACGAGGTCATCGCTGAAGGTCCTTTGAACAAAGCGGGCCTGAACATCAAGCCGGGCAACATCATTGAGAGAATTGACGGCGAGACCATCACGCCAGAGAAAGACTACGCGCAGTACCTGAACCGCAAGGCCGGTAAAAACACGCTCATCACCGTGTATGACCCAGCCACTAAAAACCGCCGCGACATTACCGTGAAACCAATTTCTGGTGGAGAGGAAAATTCCTTGCTCTACAAGCGCTGGGTACGCCGTAACGCCGAGGAGGTGGACCGCCTGAGCAACGGCCAACTGGGCTACGTACACATACCCGGCATGAACGACCCAAGCTACCGCACCGTCTATGAAGAAGTGATGGGCAAGTACGCCAACCGCAAAGCCATGGTAGTAGACACCCGCAACAACGGCGGCGGTGACCTGGTCGCTGACCTGGCCATGTTCCTGAGCGGCAAGCTGTTTCTGACCTACACCACTGACAACCGCGTGACTGGCGTAGAGCCATCCTTCAGATGGAACAAGCCAAGCATTGCCCTCGCCAATGAAGCCAACTACTCAGACGGCCACTGCTTCGCGTTCAGTTACCAGGATTTGAAACTAGGGAAGCTGGTAGGCATGCCAGTGCCGGGTACCTGTACCTTCGCGGGTTGGGAGTCTCTGCAAGACAACAGCCTGCGCTGGGGCGTTCCGCCGCTGGGCGTGAAAGACGTGCAAGGCCGCTACCTGGAGAACCTGCAAACCGAGCCAGACGTGAAAGTGATGAACGAGTTTGAGCTGGTAGCCAAAGGCAAAGACCAACAACTGGAAGCCGCCGTGCAGGAGTTGTTGAAGGAAGTGAAATAGACTTTGTTAGACACAAGACGCAGGACATAAGACGTAAGAATCTCATGTTGAGGATAACAAAAAGGCCTGAGAAATATCTCAGGCCTTTTTGTTATCTAATCTTAAAGGAAATAATTTCCCCAACTTCAGCCAAACCTTCAATAACCTAGTACAAATCAATATCTTACAGCAATAAATCCAAAAACTATGAGAAAGCTTCTACCATTATTATTGTTGGTTAATGCAGTGTTGTTTTCTGCGTGTGAAGATGACCCTGAAGAGCACCAGGTCAGGTATGAATTCACCTCAGACAAAGCAGACCAGTACAAGTTTAGCTACGCAGTCACTTCCAATAGCGAACCCACTGAAACCATTAATGGTACTACTTGGTCAAAAACGGTGAGCATCCCGGATGAGGAAGGCGTAGGCAACCCTACTATTGCCGCGGTGACGGTGTACCCACCAGCGGCTTGGGTGAATACTGCTACCTCTGCCAAAATCAAACTCACTATTTATGTAGACGGTGCAGTAGCCACTTCCAGAGATGCGACCCTGACTGGTTCTGATTTCAATATGGGAATACGGGAACTAGCCTCTTTCTAAAGATAGTCTTCGTTTTTAGCCTAATTCCCAGAAAACAGTTCAAAAACGGAGTCTACTCAAACAACTGCGGCAACTGCTGGACCAAGGTATACCCACCCATATAGGCCATCATCAACACGGCTATCGCGCCGAAGACAGCCAACCACACCGGGTGTCTATACGAACCTATAATTTTGGTTTTGTAAGCAGCCACTAGAATGGTAGCCAAGGTGATAGGCAGAATCAATCCATTAAGCGAGCCGGCCAGAATCAACAGATGCACGGGCTTGCCAATCAATACAAAGATGATGGTGGAAATGGCAATGAACCCGATGATGAACCACTTCTCATTCTGGGCGATGCGGGGATGGAACGACTTCAGGAAGGAAACCGAGGTATAGGCAGACCCCACAATGGAGGTGACCGCCGCCGCCAGCATCACCAACCCGAACAGCTTGTACCCCACCGCCCCGGCGGCCAATTGAAAGACAGACGCCGGGGGGTTGGCCTCATCCAGCAACAACCCTTTGCTCACTACCCCCAAGGTGGCCAAAAACAGGAACACTCTAATGACAGACGCAATGCCAATCCCGGACACGGCGCTGGCATTGACGCTGGGCAAAGCGGCCTCACCGCGCACACCGGCATCCAGCAAGCGGTGACCGCCCGCGAAGGTGATGTAGCCGCCCACCGTGCCGCCCACCAAGGTAATGATGGCCATGAGGTCCAACTGGTCTGGTAGAACGGTTTTAACCGCGGCCTCACCTAGCGGCGGCGCAGAAACCGCGGCCACGTAAATGATAAGCAGAATCATGAGCAAGCCCATGACCTGAGCAAACCGGTCCATCATCTTGCCGGCTTCGCGCACCAGGAAAATGACAATGGACATAAGCGCGGCAACAATAGCCCCTGTCTCTGGAGCAAGGCCTAGCAGTACCTGAAAGCCCAGCCCTGCCCCACCCACGTTGCCGATGTTAAAGGCGAACCCACCCAGGACAATCAGGATAGAGATGAACACCCCCAAGCCTGGTAAAACAAGGTTGGCAATTTCCTGCGCGCGCTTCTCTGAGACGGCAATCACGCGCCAGACATTCAGCTGCACCACAATGTCCAATACAATGGACACCAGAATCACAAACCCGAAACTAGCGCCCAGCTTCTGGGTAAACACCGTGGTCTGCGTCAGGAAGCCCGGACCTACCGCCGAGGTAGCCATTAGGAATGCCGCCCCTAGCAGGACACTCCAGTTTTTAGTTGATTTCATAAGGTATTCATGGCTTTGAGCGTGATGCCTTCCTGGGTAAGCATTTGGTGCAGGATGCGCGCGAATTCCAGGGCATGCGCCCCATCGCCGTGCAGGCAAATGGTATCTGCCTGAATCTCAATATCTGTCCCTTGTTGGGAGCGAACCTTTCCCTCCTGGACCATGCGCAAGACCTGCGACGTCGCTTCCTTCTGATTGGTGATTAACGCATTAGGTTGTTTACGCGACGTCAAGGTACCATCGGCCTGATAGGTACGGTCCGCGAAAACTTCTTGGGCTACCTGCAACCCAATCTTTTGACCAGCCTTTATCAACTCACTCCCTGCCAAACCATACAACACCGCCTGGGGATGCACGTGGTAAATAGCCTCAGCAATGGCTTGGGCAAGGCCAGCGTTCACCGCTGCCATGTTGTACAAGGCGCCATGAGGTTTCACATGATGCAATTGACCGCCCTGAGCCTGCACAAAGGCGTGAAGTGCACCTATCTGATACACTACCATGTCGTAGACTTCCTCAGGAGAGACCGCCAGCTCTCTTCGGCCAAAGCCTACCAAGTCTGGAAAGCCCGGATGCGCCCCTATGGCTACGTTATTGGCCAATGCCAAACGCACCGTTTTCTTCATCACTGAGGGGTCGCCGGCATGAAATCCGCAGGCAATGTTGGCGGACGTCACAAAGGGCAGAATGGCCTCATCGTTGCCAAGGTGGTAGGCGCCAAAGCTCTCGCCAAGGTCACAGTTTACATCTACCGTCAAAGAAGTATTCATGCCTTGAATGTAAGGGATAAAGTTTGCTTTAGCTTCTCCAGGTTCCGCTCTTGTTTTATGTACATGTATTGCGCCTCCTCCAGAGACACTTCCTGGAACTGAAGAATCTGTCCTGGCAGCGTTTGCGCCAACTTGGACAGGTCAGCCGTGATGACCTGCGCAATTCTGGGGTAGCCGCCCGTGGTCTGGTGGTCGGCCAGGAGCACGATGGGGTTTCCGTTGGAGGGCACCTGCACCGTCCCGAAGGTCACCGCCGTAGATAGTAACTCCTGTGGTTTCTGCAATTCTAACGTAGCTCCTTCCAGTTGGAAGCCCATTCTATCTGATTGCGGCGTTACTTGGAAGGGCGCCTGCCAAAAAGAGGCCTTGCTCTCGGGCGTAAACCAGTCATACTCCGGCCCGCGCACCGCCCGTATGGTGGGGTTCAGTCCATACCCCGGCAGTACCTCAGCCGACGGCGTCCAGGAACTTGCAGCGTAAGATTTATCAGCTAGTCTGCCTTCTAACTTCTGCCAGAAGGAAAGCATCTCAGGAGAAACAGTATTCGTTTCCAGTTCAACGCCAGCGGCAAGCGCTTTCCCGTGCCAGCCCCCGAAACCGGCTTTCAAGTAGGTGGAAGCGCTTCCCAGGATGGGCTCCACTGTTAAACCACCGGCCACACACAAGTAGGCCCTGCCTCCAGTTTTAGGAGCGCTAAATGAGAGCCTGGCCCCCTTCTTGACCAAGATCGGTCGCCACAGCGGGATGGGCTCACCGTCAATTTTAGGGGAAAGGTTTGCGCCGGTGACAGCAATAACATGGTCTTGCGTGAATGAAAGGACAGGCCCCAACAAGGTCATTTCCAGCGAAGCCGTATTCTCCGGGTTGCCCATCAAGAGATTGCCAATCCGGAGGGCCAGCGCATCCATGGCGCCGCTCACAATCACCCCTTCCTTCTGATGCCCTTTCCGGCCCAGGTCCTGCACTGTGGTCAGCAGGCCCGGCTTTTCTATCTTAAGCCCCATGTTGCTCCGCTTGTAAAAAATGGAATTCCTTTTGGCTGATGGGCACAAACTGCACGTACTCGCCCATTTGCAAGAGGCTGGGGGTTTCTCTGTTGGCGTCAAACAGTTGAAGAGGCGTTCTACCTATCAACTGCCAGCCGCCCGGGGTCTGCATAGGGTACACACCCGTCTGCTGGCCCGCTATCCCCACCGACCCAGCAGGAATCACTGGCCTGGGCGTAGACTTTCTAGGCGCGGCCAAACGGGCATTCAATCCGCCCAGATACGGAAAGCCGGGCGCGAAGCCTATCATGTAGACCAGGTACTTCGGGGCCGCATGCAGGGCAATGACTTCCTCTACGGTCAGCCCGGAGTGCTCAGTTACAAAAGGTAAATCCGGCCCGAAATCACCCCCATAACACACCGGAATCTCTTGGATGGTTTTCTTTTTGTTGCGGGTAGCGCTGATTCCTTTTTCCAGCATATCTTCCACCAACCCCACTACGGTTTCATACGGGTTGACCTTCCCTTTCAGGCTGGTGAGCCATGGGTTGTAGTAGATGGTCACCGAGGTGTAGGCCGGCACCTGCTCCACAAATCCATAAAACGGATGCGCCTCCACGTACTTCGCAAACGCCCGCACCTGTCTATGAATCTCACTAGAAATTCCTTCGCCAAACTGCACCACCAACGCACTGTCCCCCAGCGGGAAAAGCTGAATGTGCGAGGTGTCTGTTGGTGAAGTTGTAGCCATGGAAGGAGATTAAAATGGATGGCCTTTTTTAGCTTTTTTTCTGGAAAACAGGCTAAAAACGAAGTCAAGGTAATTAACTTTATACGCTAGGCATTTGAAGATTCAGATAAATACAGCTCTCTATTCTTATGCGGCACCAAAGCCAGGATGACGGCCTGCTCGTAGAGTTGCTTTCTGTCCAGCACTTCATGAGTCAAGATGCCAATGGCCCCGCCCTTCTGCTTGGAGTTGGTGCGCGAGAAAATCTGGTCGTTGGCGGCTCCTAATTCCATTCCCTGCTCTACTAATTCCTGCACAGCTTTGGGTAAGAAGAACGTGCCGGAGCGGGCTTTGCCCACCAAATCCTCGGTTTGGATGACCACCCACGCGAAAGTGGCTAATTCTCCCTGCAGATAATCCACGCCACCCTCTATGCCTACCCAAGCATCAGCCTCGGGGTGGGCTTCTTTGGCATTCTGCACGCGGTTGAGTGCGCCGGTGAGCGTCTCTGCATCGGTCATGGGCTGGTCTGCTACGCCGGAGGGCACCGTCACGGAAACCGTTTCAATGGTGGCGTGCGGGAGCATCTGTTGCAAGCCGCCCAGCGCCGCGCTCACTTTCACTGGATTGCCAGAGGCGACTACTACTTTCAAGGATGGTTTATCAAACATGTTATGCGTATCAAGAAATGAGCACCCGTTTTTGGCTTGTTTTCTGGAAATCAGGCCAAAACGCCACTAATGCGCATGCCTTTCCTAGAGCCTCGGGGAATTAGACAGGAATTCGCCTATTCCTTTGTAGCTTTAGCATGGCATGAAACATAAATATATCAAAACCCTTTCAAACGGTCTGTTACTTCTCACCGCGGTGGCCTCCCTTTCTTGCAGTTCATCCAAAATGGGCCCAGGTTCTCCGGCAGTCGCGGTAGAGACCGGCGTCTCTAAAAAGCTAGCCGAACACCGGCGCGCCATCCTGCAAAACCTGGCCTACAGCCTGCACCTCAACATTCCGGCGCAGAAGCAAGCGCCCATCCAAGCCAGTGAGAAAATCAGCTTTGTGCTGAAGGACAACGACCAGCCCCTACAACTGGATTTCAAGGAAAAGTCCGACCATCTCAAGAGCCTCCGGATCAACGGCAAACCGGTGGCCGTGAGCCTCGCAAAAGAGCACATTGTCCTTCCGGCCAAGGCTTTGAAAGTTGGGGCCAACGTGGTGGAGATTGATTTCATTGCCGGGGATTTGTCTTTGAACAGAAACGAAGAATACCTGTACACGCTCTTGGTGCCCGACCGCGCCCGGACTGTTTTCCCATGCTTCGACCAACCTGACTTGAAAGCCACCTTTGAACTGACCTTGACCCTGCCCAAAGAGTGGAAGGCCCTGGCCAACGGTGCTTTGCTGGACTCAACGGTCACGGCCAATGACAAGACCTATCGGTTCCAGAAGTCAGACACCATCAGCACGTACCTGTTCTCTTTTGCCGCCGGAAAATTCCAGCACGTGAGCCAAGCGGTAAAGGGCCACACCATGCACTTTCTGCACCGCGAAACCGACCAAAAGAAATTAAAATTAAGCTTGGAGCCTATCTTCCAAATTCACGGCGATGCCTTAGCCTTCATGGAAGACTACACCCAGATAAAATACCCGTTCCAGAAGTTCGATTTTGTGGCCATCCCAGACTTCCAGTACGGCGGCATGGAGCACGTGGGCGCCATCCAGTACAAAGCTTCTACCCTGTTATTGGACGAGGGCGCTACGCAGGACCAGAAGATTTCCCGTTCCAGCTTGATTTCGCATGAGACGGCGCACATGTGGTTCGGGGATTTGGTGACCATGGAGTGGTTCAATGACGTCTGGATGAAAGAGGTCTTCGCCAATTTCATGGCCGATAAAATCACGCAGGTGGCGGTGGCCAACTCCAATTATGACCTCAAGTTTTTGACCGACCATTTCCCAGCGGCCTATGGCATTGACCGGACCGCGGGCGCCAACCCCATCCGGCAGAACCTAGACAACCTGCAGGACGCGGGCTCCATGTACGGCAACATCATTTACCACAAGGCGCCCATCATGATGCGCCAACTGGAGCGCCTCATGGGCGAAGAGCCGTTCAAGCAAGGCCTTCGCAAGTACCTGAAAACCTACGCCAACGGCAACGCCACCTGGCCAGAACTCATCCAGATTCTAGACGCGCTTACTCCGCAAGATTTGCAGGCCTGGAACCAGGTGTGGGTGAACGAACCCGGTCGGCCGGTCTTTGACTATGACCTGAAGACCGCCAACGGCACCATCATAGAACTACGCATCTCGCAGAAAGGTGAAGACGGCTCGGCCCGCGTCTGGCCGCAGTTCTTTGAGGTAGCCCTGGTGTACCCTAACCGCGTGGAGCAATTGACAGTGAATGCCAACCAGGCGCAGGTGACCGTGCCCAGTGCCGTGGGCAAAGCCGTGCCTTTGTATGTGCTTTTCAATAGCACGGGGCAGGGTTATGGCGTGTTCCCGGTAGATGCCAAACTGCTGGGTTCTATGTACAGTTTGAAGAGCCCGGTTGAGAGAGCCTCGGCGTACATTAATCTGTATGAGAACATGCTCAACGGTCGGTCGGTGACGCCGCGGCAATTGCTGGATACCTATAGAAAAGGCTTAGCGCAGGAGCCCGAGGAGCTGAACCTGAAGCTGATGACTGGCCAACTAAGCGACATCTACTGGCGCTTGTTGTCTGCCGCAGAAAGAAACAAACTGGCCCCGGACCTGGAGAAAGAACTGGTCCAGGCGGTGCAGAAACAGGTCAAGCCCAACTTCAAGAAACTACTGTTTAAAACCTACCAGAGCATTGCGCTCACCAAAGAAGCGCAACAGCAGCTTTATCAAATCTGGAAAGAAGAACAAGCCCCCGAGGGCGCCAAACTCACCGAGGACGACTACACCTCTTTGGCCCTGGCCCTGGCCGTGCGCGACTACCCCAACAGCGCTGAGATTTTGCAACAGCAGATGAGCCGCATTCCTAACCCAGACCGCAAACAGCGCATGCAGTTCCTGCTTCCGGCCTTGTCTGGGGACGTAAAAGTACGCGATGCCTTCTTCGCTTCTTTGAAGAACCCAGAGAACCGTGAGAAAGAGTCTTGGGTCTTGTCGGCGCTGGGCTATCTGCATCATCCCTTGCGCACCGCCACCTCAGAGAAATACCTGGCTGAGAGTCTGAACATGCTCACCGAGATTCAACAGACCGGGGATATCTTCTTCCCCTACTCGTGGCTGTCGGCTACCTTCGGGTCTTACGGCACTACCTCCGCCGCCAATACGGTGCGTTCATTTTTAGCCCAGAATCCAGATTACAACTCAAAACTGAAAGCCAAGATTCTGCAAGCCGCCGATGGGTTGTTTAGAGCGGAGAAGTTGTTGAAGGAAAGCAGATAGAGGCTAAAGTGAATTTTAATATCCGTTTTTGGTCTATTTCCTGGAAATCAGCCTAAAAACGTATTAGCGTGGTCCCTTCTCCCTGAGGGAGAAGGTTAGGATGAGGGGGAAATGCATTGGTGGATTTGTAGAGACTAGGCACTGCCTTGTCTCACACGCATTGCCTTCATTTGCAGGTGTAAACACCCCTCTACTGAGCTGCGCTCGGTGCCTCAAACTCTCGTTTTGGCAATCCTCAAGGGGAGAATCTGCGATTGGCAATGGCTATTATTAGGTTGTTCTTCATCGTTTCATCTAATGATTTGGATAGACTACCTGAGAAAGCATTTAACCTTTCTGTCTTTATAACCCAGTCCTTCGTATTTTTGCATCATGATTTTAAAAGCCTTCTGCACAGACATTGACGGTACCCTCTTGAACAAAGACCGGGAACTGTCACCAAAAACCATTGCAACTCTACAGCGCCTGCCCAAAGATTTCCCGGTGATTCTGGCGTCTAGCCGCATGCCCAGCGCCATGTACCACCTGCAGAAGGAATTGGGCGTGCATCCTTCGTCGCTCATCTGCTACAACGGCGGGTATGTCTTGCATTTTGCCGAAGGCTCAGGAACGCCCGAAGTCCTGGAGACGGTGATGATACCGGTAGCTATCTGTCAGCCTATTCTGGAGATGACGCAGGGCACGCAGGTACACATGAGCTTGTACCAGGAGGATTTCTGGTACGCCCCGCAAATGGACCAATGGACCGAGCGCGAAGAGAAAATCACCAAAGCCAAGGCCATCCTGCAACACCCTGCCCAGGTCCTAGAAAGCTGGCAACAGGCCAACACCGGCGCGCACAAAATCATGCTTATGGGCCCTGAGGCCGAAATCCATGCCTTAGAGCAAGCCTTGAATGGGCAGTTTGGCGAGGAGATTCACATCTACCGTTCCAAAGACACGTACCTTGAGCTGGCGCCCAAAGCTATTTCCAAAGCATCGGGTCTAGAGTTAATCTTGCAGAAACATGGCATCCAGCTGTCTGAAGTGATTGCCTTCGGGGACAATTACAATGACATTCACATGCTGCAGGAAGTGGGTCTGGGCATAGCCGTGGCCAACGCCCGCGACGAAGTGAAAGCAGTGGCTAAGGAAGTCACTTTGAAAAGCATAGAAGACGGCGTGGCCGTGGCCGTAGAGAAATACTGCCTGTAACATATAAGATGCCGTTTGGGGGCTGTTTTCTGGAAAACAGCCCCCAAACGGCATCTCTCCCTTCTCTTCTTAATTAAATCCTGTAGTCCGCGCAAATGTTGGTACCTTTGCGTCTTGCTTCAGTGCGCATCAAAATCCTGATTTGTTGTGTACAGACTAGAAAGCTTCTATTCAAGAAGGTTACCACTGGTCTTGCCTTGGAGCAATTGTCACAAACATCATCATAGAAGAAGCGCGTGGAAACACAGAAGAACAATCCCCTTCACGGAAAAACCCTGGAAACCATTCTAGCCCAGTTAGTGGAACACTACGGTTGGGAGAAGTTGGGCGAACGCATCAGGATTAACTGCTTTGTCAGTGACCCCAGCATTCAATCCAGCCTCAAGTTTCTCCGAAAGACGCCCTGGGCTCGTACAAAGGTGGAATACCTGTACGTAAAAACCTTCGGCGGCAAGTAAAGAGGAGTCACCCGCGCATTAGTCTATCACCCAAGAATCACATCACCATGTCAAAAGACGAACAAGTACGCTTAAATAAATACATCAGTGACTCTGGCTTCTGCTCTAGAAGAGAGGCCGACCGCTACATTGAAGAAGGCCGCGTGACCATCAATGACCGCATCCCCAAAATGGGCGCGTCAGTAAAACCCGGCGACGTAGTGGCTGTGGACGGCGAAACCATCAAGTCCAAAAAACCGTCGGACCGTCCCATTGTGTTGGCCTTTAACAAGCCGGCCGGGGTGACCTCCACCACAGACCCGAAGGATAAAACCAACATCATTGACTTCATTGGCTATCCCAAACGCATCTTCCCCATCGGGCGTTTGGACAACCCTACTGAGGGGTTGATTTTCCTGACCAATGACGGGGATTTGGTGAATAAGATTCTGCGCGCGGACAACAACCATGACAAGGAGTACTTGGTGACGGTAGACAAGCCCGTAACCGATGAGTTCATTGCCAAGATGAGCAACGGCGTGCGTTTGTTTGAAGGCGTGACCAAGAAATGCTTCGTGCAGAAACGCGGGATTAAGAGCTTTACCATTGTGCTCACGCAAGGCTGGAACCGCCAGGTGCGCCGTATGTGCGAAGCCCTTGAATATAAAGCCACCAGCTTGAAGCGGACGCGCATCATGAACGTAAAACTGGCTGATTTACCTACTGGTCACTGGCGTCATTTGTCTCCAGACGAGATGAAAGGCCTACTGGAAGCAGTATCAGATTCTTCCAAAACTGAGGAGGCTTCGGCCAAGACCAGAACCACCGCCAAACAGGCCGCCGAGGAAGCCGAGAACGACTTCTCTGACCTGCGCGAAGAGGAAGAGTTTGGTGTGAAGGTTCACTACGCTAAACCTCAGCAGTCGCTTCCGGCCTCTGAGCACAAGCGCACCCTGCCCGGCGAAGTGAAACGCGAATACTTTGAGCGCAAGGCCAAGTACCCGGCCAAGAAAACCGGCACCGGCAAACCAAAAGCGGAAGCCAGCGGCAGACCAAAGCCCGCTTCTACCAGAGGACCCAAAAGCGCGGCGCCTACCAAATTAGGAGCCAGACCAGCGGCCAGCCCCAACCCGAAATCGGCGGCCAATCGTAAGCCCAAAGCCAGCGGCCCGGCCAAACGCACCGCGGGCACCAGAGGCGGCAAACGCAGTAAATAGGTAATTAGGCAGTGTCTTCTAGCCACTAATCATTGAGTCAAATAAAAGTAAAAGAATTAGGCTTAGTTAGTAAGCCAGAAGGAAGGAGAAGTTTAAAAAGCTTCTCCTTTTACTTTTTGTCTTTATTATTCACTCCCATAATTCTGCTAGGAGGACTTCTTTTCATGATTCCTGCAAGCCTCCTCTCGCTCTACCAAAGATTTTCATGGACTAAGGGAGAAAAGCTGCGGATGAAAGCCCAATTGACTAAATCCAGCACAATAGAGCAGTGGACCTATTGGACTGAAATGAATTCCATCAAACTGTACCAAAACCTTGAAGGTGAGATTCGATTCGGACCGGGCTATTTTTCAGTTAAAAGTGAGCCATTACTCCATGATTTTGATGGTAAAACATTTGGAGGCTGGTTCTTTCACTATAAAGACGGCATATTCCTCCAACAATGGGACTCAACCAAAAGTCCTCACTCGTCTCTCTTGTATTTTGACACTGTAGGTCTTACCATCATTGAGTTAAAAACTCAGGTTCCTTCAGTCATTTGGGAGATGGAAGTTTTGGAAGAAAACCAACTCCAATTGAATTGCGACACAGGCTATAAGATTTTGGAGTTAAGAATTGAGTTAGGAACTAGAGACTAATAAAACTTCACAAATACAAGCGGCGTTTTTAGGGATGGTACCGCGGTAAACTCAAGGAAATTCAATGGAAATGGAACACCACCAGTATGAGCAACAGGTCTTGCATGACCTGCGGGCGTGGCAGGAGCAGATGCTCCGGAGGCCTACCCTCGTTAACCAACTGGCGGCCCGTTTCCAAAAGAAGGTAAACAGCTTCATTCCGGAGAAGGTCCATAAGGGCATTACTACCACCTTGCGACAAATGATAAAAGCCGTGCTGTTCGGGGCGAAGATTACGTCCCGGCCGCCGGTTTCATATTCCAGCCTGCAAGCCCAGGAAGCCGCCGTGATAGAGCGCATTGAGTTCTACAAAAAGACCGCCGCCGCCGAGGGAGGCATCACCGGCGCTGGTGGAATACTACTGGGTTTGGCCGACTTTCCACTGTTGCTAAGTTTGAAGTTAAAGCTGCTTTTTGAGATTTGTAGCCTTTCTGGGTTTGACGTGCGCGACTACCGGGAGCGGGTGTACTTGCTGCACATCTTCCAGCTGGCGTTCAGTAGTCACCAGCACCGCCGCGAGGTATATTTGCAAATGGTGGATTGGGAAACCCAGAAACAGCACCTGCCTGAGGACATAAACGAATTTGACTGGCGCACCTTCCAGCAAGAGTACCGCGACTATATTGACCTGGCCAAGATGGCGCAGTTAGTGCCCATCATTGGCGCCCCCGTAGGTGCGATAGCCAATTATATGTTGTTGCAAAAGCTGGGTACCACCGCGCTCAACGCCTACCGCATGCGCTACAAAGAAACTCTGCACCTTCCCGCTTCTACTAGCGCCAATTCATAACGCTGTGGTAGATGAGCGAGGCCGCTAACTTGGCCGTTCTGCTGTCTATGTCAAACTGAGGATTCAGCTCCACCACGTCCAGACTGAGCACCTTGCCAGATTTCATGATTTCCTGCAAAAGCAAAAGGACAATATCTGGCTGCACGCCCATCGCCGCCGGGGCACTCACCCCAGGGGCATACCCCGCCGCGAAGACATCCAAATCAATGCTCACATACACTTTGTCCACTTTGGATAGAAAGGCCTGCACGTCGGTTTTTAGAGCCTCGGCTTTGAACATGTGCAGGTCCTGCGACAGTACATATTCTGCACCCAGGTTCTGCGCGGTATTGAACAAAGCTCGCGTATTGCCATATTCCTGAATGCCCAGACAGAGGTAATTAAAGTCTTTGTTCTGCTTATCTAAGACGTCTGCTATCTGCAAAAACGGCGTACCTGAACTGGGTTGCGTTGCGTAACTACGCAAGTCAAAATGGGCATCGAAATTGATGACACCCAACGTCTCCTCTTCCTGCAACCCAGATTGTAAACCCAGAAAATGCCCATACGCCGTTTCATGGCCACCGCCTAAGACAATGGTTTTGTAGCCATGCTCCTGCAAGGCTTGCACCTTCTTGCCCAACTGCACCTGCGCTTCTTCTAGATGCTGATTCAACACCAGCACATCGCCCGCATCGTGTAGAGAAGATTTGCTGGGCAAGTGGTTCGCGAAGGAGGCCATGGCTTGCCGAATCAAAGGCGGCGCGCTGGCCGCTCCTACCCTGCCCTGGTTCCGGCGCACGCCTTCATCACAGCAGAACCCCAGGAATGCAAAACCACGCTTGCCCGGCGCCACTTGTGGCAATTCCTGGTCCGGCGACAGCCTGAGCAACTGCATCACCTGGTGCCAGCGCAAGCCCAACTCACCGTCTGCGGCATCTACTCTTCCTTTCCAGGTCTGGGCATCTGTGGGTTTATACATGGGGCTTGGTTATGTATTGTAACGATAGTTAAGTTGCTTAAATGCAGGTTGATTTTTATTAAAGTCTGCCCGCTTTTGGCCTGTTTTCTGGTAAACAAAGCAAAAACAGACAGCAAAATTTGCCATGGTATATTATAAAGGCATTTCACCCACTTTTGTCATCCTGAAAGGACTTTGTGGGAAAGCTGTAGTAGCGCCTTTTCAGTGAGTTTACTCCATTATTAAAAATTACAGAGATGATTGTTTCATTGCTACTGCCTGTTTAGTTTGCCCACATAGTCCTTTCAGGATGACAAAAAAAGAAGGAAGTGCTTTCTAGAAAAGAACATCCTTACAACCTGTGGGTCTTTTGTCTTGTGTCTTAAATCTTGTGTCTACTAACCTACACCAATATCCCCTTCTTCCAAACCTTGCTTGGTTTCAGCTTGCCTTGCACATAGAGAATCTCCTGGTAATCATCTGTATTGAAAGCAATCATGTCTGCCAGTTGGCCAGTGGCCAGGGTGCCTCTGTCTGATAGGCGAAGAGCATGGGCGGCGCGGAAGGTGATGCCAGCCCAGGTTTCAGCCATGGTAAGTTTTTGGGCAGCGCTTAGCAGGGCGGCTTGCAGGAGTAAGTCGCCCATGGGCGCAGAGCCGGGGTTCCAATCTGTGGCGATGGCGACGCAGAGGCCGGCGTCCAGCATTTTGCGCGCGGGTGCGTAGTGCATACCCAAACCCACCGATGCACCTGGTAAAACGGTGGCCACCACGCCGGCTTCTTTCATTATATCAATCTCCTCTTCGCCGCTGGCCTCCAGGTGGTCAGCGCTGGCAGCATGCACACGGGCGGCTACTTCACTTCCGCCAGTAGAGAACTGGTCGGCGTGGACGGTGATGTCAAAGCCCAGGTCCTGGGCGTCTTTCAGGTAGCTTAAGGCGTCTGCTTCGTCAAAGGCGGTGTCTTCTATGAAAATGTCCACGCGGTTGGCTAGGCCTTCGGCTTTTACCTGGGGCAGCAAGATTTCCACTACATGCTTCAGGTAAGTGGCCCCGTCTTCAAACTCCGGCGGAACCATGTGCGCGGCCAGGCAGGTAGGCACCAACTCCAAAGGCTGTTGCTGGCTTACGTTCTGGATGGCGCGCAGCATTTTCAGTTCATCATCTAGGGTTAGCCCGTAGCCACTCTTTACTTCGCAGGTGGTCACGCCTTCTTGTAAGTGCCGTTGACAGCGTTGCAGCAGGCTTTGCTCCAGTTCTGCCTGGCTGGCTTTCCTGGTCTTGCGCACGGTGTCCAGGATGCCGCCGCCGCTTCTGGCAATCTCTAAGTAGGTTTTACCCGCTATGCGCAAGGCGTAGTCCTTGGCTCTGGAACCGGCAAAACAAAGGTGCGTGTGCGCATCAATCAGCCCGGGCAATAACACCATCGGCTCCTCTATCCATTGAACGGAATACAGTTGTTCTTCGGCTTCTTTGAGCAGGTGCGCGAAGGCCTCTAGTTTCACTATTTTCCCGTCATGCACCAGAACCCCGGCCTGTTCCACAATAGGCAGGGCTTCATCCAACAGAGGTCCGTTCAGGGACAAACCGGCCATGGTCACCGCCTGCGCGAACGGCCCGATTAACAGAAACGATGCTTTTGCCATAGTTTTAGGATAAGGTGATGGAATTAAATAGGATAGTCTAATTTACGCCTGTTGTTAGTAGAGATTCAATCTGTATTTATCATGCTGGTGGTATCCCCAAGATGCCCTGCACATGGTTAGCGGTTCATGTAGAATTCACCATAAAGTTTAGTAAAAAGCCTTTCCGTTTTTAGTCTGTTTACGAGAAAACAGGCCAAAAACGGAAAGGCTCATCACAGGTATTTCTTATACGTTCAGGCCGAATTTCTCAGCGTTCTCTTGAGCAGTTTCATAGCCCGCATCTGCGTGACGGAAGATGCCCATGGCCGGGTCATTGTGCAGAACGCGGCTTAGGCAGCGGTCGGCGCGGTCTGTGCCATCTGCTAGTATCACCATGCCCGCGTGCTGTGAGTAGCCAATGCCTACGCCGCCGCCGTGGTGGAACGACACCCAGGTGGCACCGCCGCTGGTATTGGCCATCAGGTTGAGCAAAGGCCAGTCAGACACGGCGTCAGAACCGTCCAGCATGCCTTCGGTCTCACGGTACGGCGAGGCCACCGAACCGCAGTCTAAATGGTCACGACCAATCACGATAGGCGCTTTCACTTTGCCTTCGCGCACCAGTTGGTTAAACATCAGGCCAGCTTTCTCACGTTCACCCATGCCCAGCCAGCAGATGCGGCACGGCAAGCCTTGGAACGCAACTTTCTCCTGCGCCTGCTCCAGCCAGTTAATCATGTGGGTATTCTCAGGGAAGAGTTCTTTCAAGGCTTCATCCGTGACTCTAATGTCCTCTGGGTCCCCAGACAAGGCGGCCCATCTAAACGGACCCTTGCCTTCGCAGAACAGTGGGCGCATGTACTCCGGTACGAAGCCCTGAATATGGAACGCATCTTTCTCGCCGCCCTGCATCGCAAATTCGCGCAGGTTGTTACCGTAGTCAAAGGTTCTGGCGCCGCGGTTTTTTAATTCCAGCATAAAGTGCACGTGGCGGGCCATGCTTTTGAGAGACTTCTCTTTATAGGCAGAAGGATCTTCTTCTCTTAACCTTTTAGCTTCTACCAAGGTCATACCGTTGGGCACATAGCCGTTGATGGGGTCATGGGCCGAAGTCTGGTCGGTTAACACGTCTGGGGTGATGTTGTCTTGAATCATGCGTTCCAGCACATCGCCAATGTCGCCTACCAAGCCCACTGAGATGGCTTCGCCTTTGGCTTGTGCCGCCAGCACCAGGCGCATGGCCTCATTGTAGTCATAGGTCATCTTGTCAATGTAGCGGGTCTCCAGCCGTTTCTTGATTCGCTCAGGGTCAATGTCCACGCCTAAGAAAGTCGCACCGGCAATGGTGGCCGCCAATGGCTGAGCCCCACCCATTCCGCCTAAGCCGCCCGTCACCACCAATCTATTGCGCAAATCTCCGCCAAAATGGATTCTACCGCAGGCGGCGAAGGTCTCATAGGTGCCTTGCAGAATGCCCTGGGTGCCAATGTAAATCCAGCTTCCAGCGGTCATCTGGCCGTACATCATCAGGCCGCGGTCGCGCAGGTTATTGAAATGCTCCCAGGTGGCCCAATGCGGCACTAGGTTAGAGTTGGCTATGAGGACGCGCGGTGCCTCGGCGTGCGACCGTATCTTGCCCACGGGCTTGCCAGACTGCACCAATAGACTTTCATCCTCTTCCAGGGTCAACAACAGCTCCACAATCTTGCGGGCGTCTGCCGGCGTACGCGCGGCCTGGCCAATACCACCGTAGACCACCAGCTTCTCGGGATCCTCGGCCACCTCGGCGGTGAGGTTGTTGAGGAACATGCGCAAGGCAGATTCTGACTGCCAGTTCTTGGCGTTCAACTGTGGGCCGGTGGGCGGCGTGTAGACCGGGTGCGTGGCGTATTTCTGGATGAATTCTTCTACTGTGAGATTAGAGTAGACAGCGGGTGCCGGGGCATTTACAAGTTCCATGTGAGCAAGGGTTAAAACGCAAATGAGTGCAGGAAATTAGCGATTTTCTTGGAGTCTATGGGAGATTGTTCCTCAGAAAATGCTGTAGTCCCTTTGTGGTTCTTCTACTGATTTGCACTTTCAGAATTGGTCTATGAATCCCATCAGCTTTGAACAACTTTAAATTAAGCAAGACTACCTTCCAGCAACACATTCATTTTAAAAAGAAAGACCTTGCCTAAAAAACCTATTTAAGGTGGGCAAAAAGGCCTCATGCAACCTAAAGACCGTTAAACCGTTGCAAGAGAAATATTGCACTTATAGAAGCGCAGCACCATACAGACACCCCAACCCCTAATTCTACCTAACTATGAAAAAGAACATATTCTACAGTGGCGCCCTGGCAGCCCTTCTGCTGTTCAATTCTTGCGCCACCAACCCGGTGACCGGCAAGAAAGAAGTGATGCTGGTCACCGAGGACCAGGAACTGGCCATGGGCTTACAAGCCGACCCACAGGTGGTAGCGCAGTTTGGGTTGTACAACGACCCCGCCATGCAAAAATTCATTCAGGAGAAAGGCGAACAAATGGCGGCCGTTTCTCACAGAAGTAATTTAAAATATACGTTTAGGGTCCTGGACTCAGAGGTGATTAATGCCTTTGCCTTACCCGGCGGCTATGTTTATTTTACACGGGGCATCATGGCGCACATGAACAACGAGGCGCAGTTTGCAGGCGTTTTGGGCCATGAGATTGGGCACGTAACGGCCCGTCACTCGGCTTCGCAGCAAAGCAAAGCGACCTTAACCCAAGGCCTTTTAATCGGGGGCATGATCTTGAGCCCCCAGGTGGCACAGATGGGCGAAACTCTGTCACAGGGAGCTAGCCTTATGTTCTTGAAATTTGGCCGGGACGATGAGCGCGAGAGTGATGAGCTGGGCGTGGAATACTCTACCAAGATTGGCTACGATGCCACCCACATGGCAGACTTCTTCCAGACCCTGCAACGCAGCAGCGCGCAGTCTGGGGCCCAGGAACTGCCGGATTTCATGTCTTCTCACCCTAACCCCGGTGACCGTTACACCACAGTAAAGCAACTGGCCGCCCAATGGAAACAGAAGGTCAATACGCCTTTAAAGGAAAACCGCAACAGCTTCTTGAAACTGATTGACGGCATCATCTACGGCGAGGACCCGAAACAGGGCTTCGTGGAGAACCAAGTATTCTACCACCCTGAGCTCAAGTTCCAGTTCCCTATCCCTCAGGCCTGGCAGTACCAAAACACGCCGCAGCAAGTACAGATGGCCCCTAAAGACGGCAAGGCGCTTATGTTCCTGACCTTGGTGCCGGGCACCGCCCTAGAGTCTGCCGCGCAAGAAGTAGTGACCAAGTACCAGTTGCAGCCCCTGGAGTCTAGAAGCGTAACCGTAAACGGCCTGCCGGCCATAGCCATCGTGGCAGACCAGAAGCCATCACAAGAAGCCCAGCAACAACAGCAGCAACAAGCGGCCGTGCGTGCCATGATTTACCTGATCCAATACGGCGGCAACATTTACGGCATATTTGGGGTGACCTCGGCCACAGACTTTAACGCCTACGCTCCTACCTTTTCCAATACCATGCAGAACTTCAGGACCCTCACTGATCCCGAGAAACTGGGCCGTCAGCCAGACCGTGTGCGCGTGAAAACAGCGGCTAAGTCCACTACCCTGGCCCAAGCCTTGGCTTCATACCAAATTCCGCAGAAACGCCATGAAGAAATAGCCATCTTGAACGGCATGCAGTTAAACACCCAATTGCCCGCCGGTACTCTATTCAAGATAGTTACCAAGTAGGCTGTCATTATCATCTAATAGGTTCCGTCGTTTTTGGCCTGTTTCCTCAGAATCAGGCCAAAAACGACGGAATTTCTACTAAAGATAGAGCCAATGGAAATGGACGTGATTCATGACGAAGAGGACCTCAGGTTCTATGCTGTTTTAGGCCAAGAGGAAGCCGAACTAACATACACCTACTCAGAAGACAAGGTGCTGGATTTGGATTACACCTTTGTGCCCGAAGCCTACCGGAACCAAGGCCTAGCCGACCAACTGGTCAAGGCCGGGCTGGAGTTTGTGAAGGCCCGCAACTATCGTTTCATCCCCTCTTGCCCTGTGGTGGAGGCTTACGTTCATCGGCACCCGGAGTACCAGGCCTTGATGGACTGATCAACCTTAGTTTTGGCTTCTTTTCCAGAAAACAGGCTGAAACTGAATTTCTAATCAACCCTTTAAAACGACAGAAACCATGGGCGTCACCGACTTGTTTGAGAAGATAAAGAAAGAGATCAAAGCCATACTAGGCGAGGAAGCCAAGGACAAGTTCTTCCAGCACGAGAACACTTTCCCAGATGAGGCCAGCGCCGTGCAAGCGTTTGCAGAATCCAGGCAGAAACTGTTCAACGTGGAGGATTGGTCCCACATGACGGGCATCACTTCTACCTTTGAGTTATATGACGCCCAGGGCCAACGCGACCCGAATAAAAAACCAGACCTAGGCGACTATATCAAAATCATTCTGCCGGCCACCACCATTGAGAACTGGGTGAAAGTCATTGAAGTGGTGGAAGAAGAAAACCTGGCCAAGTTTGTGGTACAGCCCAGTCATAACCCGCTAACGCCGGCAGAAGAACCTGGCAAAATCGAGCATTTCTTCACCGAAGAAGCCACCAGTACCTTTCTGGTAGCCCGCCAAGGCACTACCCTCTTGGCCTGTGAAATTGGCAAGAATGAAGTAGCCAACAACCAAGGCGAAGAAGCAGGCGACCGGCCCATTTTGAATACGGTGATTTCTACTGGCGGCTGGGCGGGCTTCCAAGCTATTCAATGGGGCAACCTCACCAAGTTCCTGGTGCACTTAAAGGACTAAGCCTTTCCTACTCCACCATAACAGTACAGCCCGGCTTCTACAAAGAAACCAGGCTGTACTGTTTATTTAGGCAAGTCTTAGGCTTGCTTCACTAACTGAATCTCAGCCAAAAGTTTGATTTCATCTGCTACCACCACGCTACCAGCTTCGGTGACGGCGTTCCAGGTCAGGCCAAACTCTTTGCGGCTAATCTTGCCGTTGATGGTAAAACCGGCCTTGGTCTGGCCGTACGGGTCCACCACAATCCCCCCGAACTCCACGTTCACGGTCACTGGTTTGGTGATGCCTCTAATAGTAAGGTCGCCGTGCAGTTGGGCCTCGTCCTCGCCGCGTTTCTCATAACGGTTGCCCACAAATTTGATCTTGCCATGGGTATCAGCGTCAAAGAAATCGGCGGACTTCAGGTGGGTGTCGCGCTGCTCGTTGTTGGTATTGATGGAGTTGACGTCTGCGGTGAACAGGATCTTGGAGGCGGTGGAGAAATCATCGTTCTCCGTCTCTACCTCCACATTGAAGGTCTGAAAATACCCCGTCACGGTGGTGATCATTAAGTGCTTTACTTTGAACTGCACCTCTGAGTGCATGGGGTCAACGGTCCATTTAATTGCCATAGTTTTTGATATTAGAAATTGAATACTTGTGCTCCTTCTATACGGCTCTTTCTCACAGCAAGTTGAATTAGCATAGAGACAAATAATGTACCTACAGGAAAAGCCTGTCAGCAGCTAGCAAAAAACATCCTATTGCGTTTTTGGGCTAATTTCCAGGAAACAGGTCAAAACCGAACGAGGAGGTATTTAGGCACTGACGACTTCGGTGGTTTTGGCAATGTCATGGCAGACTTTGTTGAGGAATGCCAACTGCTCTTGTAGCAAGGTATCTTCCTGGCTGGCGGGCTCCTGCGCTTTTACTTCTGGCTGATGGCTTTCTAAAGCAATTTTTGGTTGCGCAGGGTCTAAGGTGAGCAAGGCGCTTTGGAGGGCGTGCGAGGCCCGGCGCACTATCCGCTTATACGGCTCTGAAAGGACCTGCTTCTGGTTGGATAACCTCCCCGAGGCCATGGTGGCGATGAAGGAGGAAAGGATATGGTTGAGCACCACCAGCTCATAGACTTCCTTCTTTTTGCGCTGCTTGCTTTTGGGTTCAGAGGCCATGCGCTGGAATGCCGCAGATAAATTGGCTGCGCTCACATACACTTCTTTCCGGGCCAATTTGTACTCCACTTCCGTGATGTCAGGCTTGGCCAGCATCTGCAGGTAGGTCAGGTTTGCCTGGATGGCGGCTTTCAGGAAGGTCTTGATTTGTTTGGCCTCCCAGTTGGGGAAGATGAGGTAACTGGCCAGGAACGCAATGCCGCAGCCCACCAGCGTGTCAATCATGCGCTCCTGCACCACCTCTAGGCCAGACGCTCCCAGAAAACTGAACACCAGCAGCACAAATGGCGTCATGAACAGCACGCTCCAGACGTAATTGATGCGCTGCACGCTGTAAGTGCCCACCATGAAAAGGACCATCAGTAAAAACCTGGCCAGCGGATCTTCAATGTAGTACAGTACCAGAATCCCCACAAAACTGCCCACCAAGGTGCCTAGCAGGCGCTGGTAGTTGCGCTGTTTGGTCACGCTAAAACCGGGCTTTAAGATGAACACCAGCGTCAGCAACACCCAATAGCTGTGCTCGCCATACGGGAAGATCTTGGTCAAGGCATAGGCGGCCAAGCTGGCCACCGCCATCCTGAAGGAAAACCTGAACACCGAAGATTTAAAGGTGAGGTTCTGGATGAACAGCTGCGTGTCCAGTTTTAAATGCGAGACAAATGGCGCAAAGGCCTCACGGGGCGAGAAAGAAGCGTCTTCTGCGGCACCTTCGCGCAGGTACTGTTCTATGCTGTGCACTCGCTGGGCTATCGCTTTAAAATTGACATTGATCTTTTTAAGCACCAGCACCTGTAGTCCTTCGTGGCTTTGCTCTATCTGCAAGATGGCGAGTCGCATTTCTTCCAGCTTAGTCGCCAAAAGTTCTTCTTGCCCGGCATACGGCCTGTTGGCCTGCACCGCCAAAGAAATATGGTCCAGTTCTTGGGCGTACAGTTGTATCAATTCTATGATCTTTGGCAACACACCGGTGGGCGCAAACTTCTCCCGAAGGGCGGTGTAGTCATAATGAATGGCGGTAATCTGCTCATAGAGGTCCACCAGGTCCACAAAAATCATGAACAGCGTGCGGCCCTTGCTGGTGGAGTCTTTCACCACCAGTCGGCTTTTGAAGAGCAACTCCCGCACGGCGTCCTGTTTCTCGTTGACCAACACTTGCTGCGTGACTAGTTTGCGATACTGCTCTCCAAGGTCGGCGGCAGGATTGTAGAACTCGGCTTTGATCTGGAGGAATTTGGCTACCTCCCGGATGCCTTCGGCCAGCGCTTGTTGGGCCTGCCGGTAAGGCATCACCTGTCCCGTGAATAGGCTCAGAAGCGCATACCAGGCACCGCCCGCCAGGATCAACAGACTGTACCGCGGCACGGCGCTGGGCTCAATGGGCTGGGCCAGTGTCATGATCATAACCAGCAAGGATGCCAAACCAATGAGCGAAGCGCGCAAACCATACACCAAAAACATGGAACAGACCAAGCTTAATACCAGAATCTCCAGGCCCAACAACACCGGGTACTGCCGCACATAGCCCGTCACCAGGCCCACCAGCGCGCACAACACCATGCCCACCGCCATGCCGTTGCGCTTGTGCGTGACCGGCCCCGGCGAGTCTGCCAGGCTGACGCAGATGGCCCCCAAGGACAGACTGAACCCAATCTCTAAATGGCCAAAGTAAGACGCCACTAAACATGGCAGCAGCACCCCAAGCGTGGTGGTGAGGCCGTCAGAGAAGTGCTGGCTGAAAAAGAAGTACTGGAATTTTTGTAGTTGCCGTTTGCTAAGCATGTTCATGTCATGAAAATCACTTCCCAAAAAACTCAATAGACCGCGGTTGGCTTCAGGAAATGTTCTTAACGGGTGATTGGCGGCAAAGGTAAACCTAGATTTCGCTTAAGTGCAGTTTGCCCGCCCTTATCTTGCCTACCCTCCTTCCCGTACATGGGTTGTCTCTTTCTGGCTGGCAGCAATCCGTTTTGGGGTTACTTTCTGGAAACCAGGGCAAAAACGAAATCCAGACCAGAGACAACCTAAGGCTTAGTACCTTTGCAACATGGCGGCACAAGAGAATTTTTACGAGGTGGTGATCATAGGCGGCGGGCCCATTGGGCTGGCCTGTGGCATTGAAGCGCAGCAGGCAGGGCTTTCTTACGTCATCTTGGAGAAAGGCTGCCTGGTAAACTCGCTCTACAACTATCCGCAGACCATGACCTTTTTCTCTACATCAGAGAAGCTGGAGATTGGCGGCGTGCCCTTCATCTCAGACAACCCCAAACCGCGCCGCGCCGAAGCCCTGGAATATTACCGCCGCGTCACGTTAAAATTCGGGCTGAACGTACATTTGTTTGAAGAAGTTCAGCACGTAGAGAAAGTGCAAAACCAGTTTCAGGTGCAGACTTCTAAGGCCAGGTATACAGCCCACCACGTCATTGTCTCTACCGGTTTTTATGACTTGCCAGCACTCATGGACGTTCCCGGCGAGGACCTGCCCCAGGTGACGCACTATTACCAGGACCCGCACTATTACGCCCTCCAGAAAGTAGTGGTGGTAGGCGCCAGCAATTCTTCAGTGGATGCCGCCCTGGAAACGTACCGCAAAGGCGCCCAGGTGACCATGGTGGTGCGTGCCCCAGAGATAGGCCAGCGGGTTAAATACTGGGTGCGCCCAGACATTGTGAACCGCATAGCCGAAGGCAGCATCAAGGCCTATTTCAATTCCAGCGTCACGGCCATACGCCCCGGCGCAGTAGACATCCTCACTCCCGAAGGCCCTGTCACCCTAGCCAACGACTTCGTCCTAGCCCTGACTGGCTACAAACCTGACTTTGACTTGCTCAGGAAGTTTGGCGTGCAACTCTCTGCAGATGACAAGCTCTACCCGCAGCACAACCCAGAGACCATGGAGACCAACCAAGAAGGGTTATATTTGGCAGGCGTGGTCTGCGGCGGCATGGACACGCATCTCTGGTTTATTGAGAATTCTAGGGACCACGCCCCCAAGATCATTCAGCACATCCTGGCCAAGCGTACCCATTAGCGATTTCGTTTTTGGCCTAATTTCTGGAAAACAGCCCAAAAACGAAATCTATTTAGCTGCTCCAAAATTGCTGAGGTGCTGCCAGTGCGTGCCAAGTCTGAAGGTTATTTATTGAATACGAGCCTTGCCTGTGGGCATACTCTCCAAAGATTTTCTGCTGTAAGCGGCTGTCTGGTTCTATCTTCTTTGAATAAGCCGAAGCCCATTTGTTACTAATACGTAGTTTTTACCTAGTTTTTCTCCGTATTAAACCCATTTTTTACGCTATTGGATTTATTTCAAAAAGGAAATCAGCCAAAAGTCTATGTTACAAAATAGGCAATTCTTTCATTCTTCTATAAAGGGCGGTACTCTACATTTGTCACATACCTAATGGCAAAATAAAGGAACCGCCCCCCCTATTGGCTGCCTGCTGATACCAGTTCCTTTTGCCACTAGGTCTTTCATTACAATCCCCTAGGCTGAGATCTCCCCCCAAGATCTCAGCTTTTTTCAAAAAACAGGAACGCCGTGCCCTTTTTACTAAGACTTCTTTCATTGCACAAAGTCCTCTCCAAAGCAGGACTGCTAAGAAACGCCCCCAGGGAGTGGATGGGGCTTCTGCTGCAAACCAATCCTGATGAGTTTTCTACCGGGGAGGTAGTGGCTTTTTACCTGCTGCTTCTCTTGCTTGCCAGCATGTTACTAATCTTTGTCCTTTTTATTTAAATACCTTACCTGTAGTCATATCCCCCGACTCACACACAAAAGCCGACTCTAGCGATTGAGTCGGCTTTTGTGTTTATACTGGTCAGACAAAGGCGCTAAGAAGCATTTAGAAATCCTATCAGGCTTAAAATGGCGCCAAACAGATTACCAAAGACATGCAAGTACACGCCCAAATACAGGTTCTTTTTATACCAGACCAGGTACGTGAGGGGCAGCTGAATCAGGAAAATGAGCGGATAATTGTAGGGTTGCCAAAAATGCGCGAAGGCAAAAAGCGCCGCTGATACCAAAGGAGCGTACACTCCCAAAGAAGTCATCCTGGAGAGCAGGTACCCTTTAAAGTAAAACTCTTCCACCACCGGTATGATGAGACCATCTACCAAGATCTGCAACACCAGAAACAACAGCATAGCTTGGTAGCTAAGGGGTTGCACCTGCTCGCTGCCCTTCAAATAAGCAGGTAACCAATAAAACACATCCTCCAGCAGAAACTCTTTTACCGGCGCCAGAAGAAACAACAAGCCAAAGGCCCAGGCAATAAATGCAAAAAAGAAAAGAACATACTGCCACGCAGGCATGGGTTGGTGGTATAGGTTCACTCCCCTAAGGGTATAGAACCCGTTGATCCTTTTGCCTTCCCTCAACAACAAATACACGTGCAAGGGAATGGTTATGAAAAGCAAGGCCACCAGAAAGGAAAGCCCAGTGTGCCATTCATATTTCTGAAGCAAGGGTGCCAGCAGTACCACTAAGACAATGGTGATGACACCGGGCAATAGATGCAGAAATACGGCTTTGCCTGTTCTCATATGGGTTCTGTTTACTCGGTAAGGGTTGGCTACTTGGTTTGCTTATACTTGGATGGCTATGAAGTTACCAATGGATCATTGACTTGACCAAGCTACTACAAATCCTGAATTTAAAACCCATCTATGGCTTAAGGTGACCAATGATTTTTGACTTATGAATATGCTCGTTTTTGAAGTCTTTCCCAGAAAACAGGCCAAAAAACAAAGAGCCACCCTTTTGCAAGGGCGGCTCTTCTATCATCAATCACTTCACATTACTTAATTCCTTCTGGACGAGGTTCTTTCACGCCCGGCGGCCGGCCGTTCTTGGGAAGCGCCTTGCACCGGTTGGCTGGTTTGCGGGGTTGATGTAACCCTGCTGCGCTCTTGGCTTACCTGCGGGCTTGGCGCAGTTTCTACGCGCGGTTGCGTATAATTGGCCTGGCTTCTGGCGTCACCGCTGTGTGGAGAATAGTCAGTAGTACGCTCTCCTTCCGGGGCTAGGTTAGAACTTCTCGGGCGCGTGCTGGGCGCTTGTTGTTCTCTAGTCCTGGTAGCTGGTTGACTGCGTTCTGTCCTTACCGGAGCTGGCGCGTTGTCAGGAGCTGTCTGAACTCTTGTATTACGTGGCTCTCTTGTTGTGCCGGCACTAGGTTGGGTTCTTACGGTACCACCGGTCTCAGAAGTGCGCTGCTGTTCAGCTTGGTCAGTAGAAGTGACTCTTCTACGGGGGGCCGGCGCTTCAGAAGAAGTGACTCTACTACCACTTGCAGCTCTGTCTGTTCTAGGCGCAGCAGTAGCATCTCTACTGGTTCTGGTAGGTGCCTGGCTGTCTCTGGCTTCTACCCTGGCAGGAGCTTCAGAACGTCTGCCAGACACTTCCGGACGATAAATACGCACGGTGTTGTCAGCAATCTGGTTTCTACCCGGACGGCTATCATTGTCCACGCGGTACACGTTCACCTTGCGGTTGGTAGACCGCTCAATGTCCTGAGCTCTTGGCCCATACACATACTTGCGGTTGTCGCGCTCATAATAGTTGTTAATGATGGTGGTGTTATGGTAGATGTTCACCACCCGCGTTCTAGGCACATAATAGTTGTAGATTCTAGGGCTAGAGATGTACATGACCGGCACAAAACACCACCGGCTGGCCGGCATCACATACGTTACTCTTGGACCCATGGGCGCCCAACCGTAATAACCGTCGCTGCGTCTCCAGTCTACCCAGGCTGGTCCCCACTCATTGCCCGGCACCCATAGCCAACCATAATAGTCGTCATAGGCCCAGCGGCCGTAATGGAAAGGCGCCCAGCCCCAGTCATAGTCAGAGACCCAGGTATTGCCGTACTCGGTCATCACCCAGTGCCCACGGGTAGCATACGGATGGAAGTCGCGGTCTACGTCCGGAGACCATACGTAGCCATACTCTGGGTCATTGATCCAGCGGCCATACGGATCCAGTTCATCATAAAAGGTTTGAAATGACACTCTGGCGCCCGGCTGGGCTTGCGCGTGCGGAGGGGCGGCTAAGAAGGCCAATAGCAGCGCAAGCATGCCCATGGCCCAATAGTGTTTAAAAGTGTTCATCTTCTTTGTCTGTTAATAAAGGTGAAAAACGTGTTTGTCTTTGAGGTGAACCGTTGCAAGGAAACGCATTCTCTTCCCTAGTTTTTCACCTTAACCTACTTGCAGCAAACACCTTGCCTAAAATATAGAATCCATCCTATCTTTTGATAACTACATTCTTTCAAAAATTCACAACCATTTAATAATCAAATATTTGTCTTTCTAAATAACGATTAAAAATCTAGCTAAAATCGAAAACGAATAATTAAAACCATGTTGTGAGAGGTGTGCTTTTGAACAAAGGCTGGGGTAAGTGGTTTAATGTAAGTGGCAACATAAGCTTCCTCTGATTTTGGTCCATTTTCTAGAAAACAGCCTAAAACCGGAATGGTAACTTATGATTAGAAAGGCTATAGGCCGCTTTACTTTACAAGAATTTTGGGGTTTGGAACAGAGAAGGCGGCATAATTGTTGTACCTACATATAACCAAAGAAGAATAAAAAAAGATTTTACCTCAGGAAACAACACATCCCCGTAAAATCTTGTACCTTATACTTCGTTGGTAGAAAAGGAGGGAGAGTAAGGGCTCTGTGAACTTCGGGTGTCTGGACTAGACGCTAAACCCGCTTAACTTTTTAAACTGAACCCATGACAAGCAACACACTATCCTCCATCGCTTCGTTACTTAAAAAATTAATATCCCGCTTAACCGGACCTACGCTCCAGCCTATTCCCGTGCCGGTGCGTCAGCAGCCCAACCGATAGGTTTCTGTTGTAACCATCCCTAAGCGTTCAAATCGTTTTAACATCTGCCTAATTCTTGAAAATCCCTGCTATGCCCGTAGCAGGGATTTTTTATTTCTACACTCACAGGCTCTTAGGCTGTTTCCATTTTTGACCTGATTTCTGGGAAACAAGCCAAAAACGACCATGGTGTCCCAAGAAATAGTGTTCCGTCTTACATTAATTAGTAATTTCCTGCTCCAATCTCATACAACCAACAACATGAAACGATCCTCTCTCCTGCTGTGTCTGAGTGCGCTTTTGAGCACGGGCACGGCCTTCTCCCAAACGCTGGAGGTACCCAAGAACGTGACCAAGGCTTTGAAGAAAACTAAGCCAAGCGATATCAAAAAACACATTGCCTACCTGGCAGATGACAAACTCAAAGGCCGCCAACCGGGCACTGAAGGCTACCAGATGGCCGTGGACTACGTGGTCAATCAATACAAGAAAATGGGCGTAGAGCCGGGCGGCGAAAACAACACCTACCTGCAACTAGTGCGCCTGAGACGCTCCTTCACAGGCGCCGACGCTTCTTTCACCAGCCAGGTGACGGGCCAAGGTACTCCGCAGACCTGGACCGTGGGCAAAGACGTGGCCATTAACCCGCACCCAGAGCAAGCCCAGTCTAGCGTAGACGCGCCGGTGGTGTTTGTGGGGCATGGCATTTCGGCCCCGGACCTGGGGTATGATGACTATGCGGGCCTTGACGTGAAAGGCAAGATTGTGATGGTACTGCGCGGTGCTCCCAAAAGCTTCCCTTCTACCGTGGCTTCTTACAGCATTGACGTGACCACCATTTTGAGAAACGCCGCCGAGCATGGCGCGGTGGGCGTGCTCATGGCCACCAACACGCAGAACCCGAAAGCTACCGTACCCAACCTCTCCAGAGGCGTGAACAGCGTGGCCGGAGCTGATGGCAAAGTAGCCACCTCAAGAAACTATGTCTCAGATAAAATCAAACTGATGGCTACGTTGTCGGCGCCGGCTACGCACCAGTTCTTTGTGAAAGCGGGTCTTGATACGGCTCAGGCGTTTAGCACCTTGCGCAGTGGCAAACCCGCCTCGGCAGATTTAAAGCAGACCGTGAAGGCCAGCTACACCTCTTCTAACAAGGACTTCGACTCCTGGAACGTGATTGGCAAGATTACCGGCTCTGACCCACAACTGAAGAATGAATACGTGGTGCACAGCGCACACTTGGACCACGTGGGCATCACGGCCCCAGTGAACGGCGACTCCATCAACAACGGCGCGCATGACAATGCCTCTGGCGTAGCTAGCTTGTTAGAGATTGCCCGCACTTACACCCGCCTCAAAGACAAACAGAAGCGCTCTATCTTAATTGTGATGGTGACTGCAGAAGAGATGGGTCTGCTGGGCTCTGCCTATTTTGCCAAGTATCCTACCGTACCAAAGAGCAGTATTGTGGCTGACATAAACACCGACATGCCCACCATCATTGCCCCGCTCCTATCGGTGGTGGGCTTAGGCTCTAACCATTCTACCTTAGAGACACCGGTGGCCTATGCGGCTTCCTACCTGGGCATGACCGTAGAAGCCGACCCAGAGCCGAATGAGAACCGTTTCATACGCAGCGATCAGTACAGCTTCGTGACGCAGGGCATTCCGGCTTTGCACATCAAGTACGGAAACAAAACTGCCGACGGCCTCAACAACCTCAACAAGAAAGTGGCCGAATGGCGCGCCATCCACTACCACAAGCCACAGGATGAACTCAATGACACCTTTGACTTTGACGCCGGCAGGAAGTACGTGCAGCTCAACTTCTTAATCAGCTACCAGGTGGCCAATACCCCAGAGCGTCCAACCTGGAAACAAGGTGACTTCTTCGGGACGCGTTTTGGCCAGTAGCAGGAAATGTACAGGTTGCTGAGGAAGAATCAGCCATGCATGAGCGCATATGCCTGTACCTGTTATGATGGAGCCTATTATTTGGTTTCATTGTGGGCTGATGAATATGCAACAAACTAAATGTAGTATATTCATCAGCCCACTTTTGTTGGGTTAAAATAAGAATTTAGTAAGGACCTGCATAACGCACAAAGTGCAGATAAGCCGAATAGTTCGGTTTATACAATAGTTAGCACCAATAAATATGAATTATAAAGAATTGCTTAAATACTGGACTGGTAAAGAGCTGTCCAAATTTGATGGTGACTTACTTTCAAAAAAGGGAGCCAATGATGATACAACTCAATTTTTGTCTATAGTCGGGCTCCCAAAATCAGCTGCACCTTTTCTCACATTTGGGCATAATGAAGCGACTCTAAATCTAGAATCGATTGCACTTGTTTATGAAACTGAAGAATTCGCACATCAATTTCTTCTAATAATTGGCTCAGAAGGTGCCGGCGACCCATTTTGTATCGACTTGATGAATGGTTGCCAAGTCGTTGTGCTAAACCATGAGCAGGAATTCGAAAGTACCTTTGTTAATACTTCAGTAAATGAGTTATTTCAGTTTCTATCTGCCTACAAGGAATTTGGGAAAGAAGTAATAAGCTTGAATGGAGAGGACGCTTTCCTCGACTCCAATTTCACGGACGAACAATTTGAAAAGCTTAACTATAGATTAAAGTCAATAGATGAGAAAGCTGTAAGTGAGGGTAACTTCTGGTTTTATGAACTGGAGAATCTGTTAGCTAACAGAGAATACTTTCTTAAAGAAAATTAAAAATTACAGGTGCTAACATTGTATAAAAATCATGCTTCGGCCGACGGCCTCGCACGTTTTTTATACTAGCCGTTAAGGCTACTATAAATTCCTTGTTAATTAAACACCCAAAAAGACTTGTAGATACCGTCTTAAAGAGTGGTGCTACCTATTTGAGAAACATCTGACCATAATTATTCTATAAAACTTTAACCTATAGCAAAGAAATCTAAATGGCAGAGGAGAATAAGAAAATATTAGAAAAGGCAAACGCGGCTATCACGAAGGGTGACAATGAAGGATTTCTGGCTTTCTGCACCGATGATACGGCGTGGACCTTCGTGGGGGACCAGATCTTACTAGGGAAGGAAGCCGTCCGGCGGTACATAGCCTCTGCGTATCTGGAGCCTCCTAAGTTTATGGTTGAAAACTTGATAGCAGAAGGCGATTATGTGACTGCCCTTGGCAAAATCAGATTGAAAGATACTGATGGTCAAATGGCTGAATACTCCTACTGTGATGTTTGGCGATTTAGGGATGGGAAGATGGCTGAGTTGAAGGCTTTCGTAATCAAAACCAATGAATAGGGAAACCTAACAACACACTTGAAAGCATCACCCGTATAGAATTTATTTACGCAAAATACCAACACTTTACAGCAGGTCTGCTTTAAAACGAGATCACTTCTGTTAGCACTATATTTAAACATCACCTCTGTTTTGGCTTGTTTTCCAGAAAGTAAGCCAAAAGCGGTTTGTGAAAAGTTAATTGGGAAGCAATCATTCCCCCATTGCGCCCACAACTACTTCATCCGCAGGTCAAATATTCCATTATCTTTGCGCCATCTTTAGGCCCTTCCTCTTTCTAAAATCGCAGAATCTGGCCTTGGGATACCCTTTTTTACCTTTTTCATAAAAAAGAATAAAAATTAGTTCTCAAAATTAAGAACTAAAGAAACTAACCAGTATCTTTGCAGCGTTCTACCTCAAACAAAGAGAACAAACCTGTGTTAAAACTATCACCAGAGCAAAAGCAGCTAATTGAAAAGATTGGCATTTACCATGAGCAGCAAGGCTTTCCGCCGGTGACTGGACGCATCATGGGCTTGCTGTTTGTTTCTGAGAAACCGTACCTCACTTTTGAAGAAATCATTGAGACCTTGAACATTAGCAAAAGCGCTACAAGCAATGCCTTAAATCTGTTGTTGCAGATGCGCCTGATAGAGTACACTACCTTCTCTGGGGATCGCAAGCGCTATTTTAGCGCCCTGTTGGACAACTGGAACCAGGAAGTGGTTAATAAGATGAACTCCATCTTGGCGTTCAGTAAGCTATTGAGACAGGCCAACGACTTAAGAGGTGATGCCAACCCAGACATGAACCAAAAAGTGTTGGACCGGATTGAATTCATGGAGTTCTTATCCTCCCAAGTGCCCATGCTGCTGGAAAAATGGTTGAAAGACCGACAGAAATAATTTTTTTACCCATTTGGTTCTCATTTTCCTGAACTACAAAGAAAGATACAAACCAATTAATTTTAGTAAAACCGTGAATAAGAAGCATTTATTACTGGGGCTTTTCCTCTCACTGACGGCAGGGTCCAGTTTTGCGCAAAATCAACCTCAGGCGGGGACTACTCTCTCCTTGAAAGAGGCGCTTACTTTTGCAACCGCTAACAATATTTCCATTCAACAGTCTCAATTGGATGAGCAAGGCGCTGAATATAAGATAAAGGAAACCAAAGGCTCTGGTCTGCCTCAGATTAATGGTACTGGACAGCTCACCGTTTCTCCGTCCATCCCTACCCAGTTGTTGCCAGGTGAAATCATTGGCGAGCCGGGCACGTACGTGCCTGTGAAATTTGGTCAGAAATACAACGCCACCGGCGGGCTAGAGCTGTCTCAGTTGATTTTCAGCAAGTCCTATTTTGTAGGATTAGAAGCGGCGGCCACTACCCGTGACTTGTACCGTCTGCGTACCCAGATGAGCAAAGAGGACGTGTTGTACAACGTGAGCTCTGCCTACTTACAGGCGCTTCAGACCAAAGAGCAGTTCAACACTATTGCCGCCAACTACAACCGCTTGGTGCAATTAGAGAAGATTCTGACGCTGCAATACAAAAACGACTTCGCCAAAAAGGTAGATGTGAACCGCATCACGGTCAATAAAACCAATCTGGAGAACCAGCGCGAGGCCTTGGCCTCTACTTATGAGCAGCAGAAGAACGCTCTTAAGTTCTTCATGGGCATGCCCATGGATCAGCCCATTGAATTGGAGGAGTCTACTACTTTGGTCACCACTGTGCTTCCGCTAACGGCTAATGCCAATGAGGTGTTGGCCAACCGTGCAGACTTCAAAGCCTTGCAGACTCAGAAGAACTTGTACGGCCTGAACATTTCAAACATCAAAGGCAGGGCCTACCCTACGCTGGCTGGTTTTGGTCAGTATTCTTACAATGCGCAGCGCCAGGAGTTTAACCTCTTTGACACCAGCCAACCTTGGTTCAACACCTTTGTGCTGGGCTTAAAATTGAACGTGCCCATTTTTGACGGTTTCCAGCGCAAGTACCAGACCCGTCAGGCAGAGCTAGAGGTAAAAAAGACGGATTTAAGCATTCAAAACCTGACCTTGAACACGCAGATGAGCTTAGACAACGCCCTCAAGCAAATAAGCACCAGTGAATTGTCTATTGAAAACCAGGAGCGCAACGTGCGCATGGCCCAGGAGGTGTATGACACTACCAACAAACTATACAAAGAAGGTCTTTCTCCCTTGACAGATTTATTGGATGCCGAGGTGGCCCTGAGAGAGGCGCAGACCAACGTCAACAATGAACGATTGAAACACAAAATCGCGCAGCTGAACTACCTCAAAGCCCGCGGCGAATTAAGTAACCTAGTCCAATAATCCTTACCTGTACATCACCCATAAAATGAAAAAACTGATTTATATCCTGCTTGCAGTTGTGTTGATAGGCGCCGTTGCCTACACCTTAAACAAGAACAAAAAAGAAATGACCGCTAAGGCTGCCGTTGCTGAAATCAAGAGCGAGGCCATTCCGGTGACCTTAACCGAGGTTACGTCGGCTAAGCTGGACAAGTCGTTCACCGCGCAAGGAAATTTCAAGCCCGTGCAGAGCCTCACCTTGGTTTCAGAGATCTCTGGTCAGATCCAGCGGGTGCTTAAGCGCAAAGGCGACAAAGTGCGCGCCGGCGAGTTGCTGTTGCAGGTAGAAGATAACACCAGCAATGCTAACCTAGCTACGGCCAACGCCAACTACCAGAAAGCCCAGAAAGACCTGGAGCGCATGAAAAATCTGATTGCCGGTGACGCGGTGACCAAACGCCAGTTAGAAGACGCTCAAATCAACGTGAACGCTACCCGCGCGCAGTTGGTAGCCGCCCGTCAGAACCAGAACAACACCCGCGTGACGGCCCCCATTAGCGGCCAAATCAACGAGATGTACATTGAGGTAGGCTCATACCTGAACGCCAACGCTGGCACCAAGATGTATGACATCGTGAACGTTGACCGCCTGAAACTGAATGTGAAAGCCTCTGAGTCTGAAGTGCTTTTAATTAACAAAGGCCAGAAGGTGAAAGTGACTGCCAACGCAGGCGGAGCCCAGGAATACGAAGGCACGGTGATGGCCATTGGCGCCGCCGCAGATGCCAGCTTAAAGTTTGACGTGGAGATTGAAGTAAAAAACACTGCCAACAACAACCTGCGTGCGGGTATGTACGGTACCGCTTTCTTCCCGGTGAACGCCCAGCGTGACGCGCTTTTGTTACCCCGTGAAGCCATTGTAGGTAGCATTCAGGACCCAAGCGTGTACGTGGTGAAAAACAACAAAGCCTATCTGCGCAAAGTGAAAGTGGGCATTGTAACGCAAGACCAGGTAGAGATTCTGGACGGGGTTCAACCAACAGAGCAAGTGGTACGCAGTGGCCAGATCAACCTGCGCGAAGGCATCCAGGTAACACCGCTTAAGTAATCATCCTTTTCTTTTTACAGAAGAAGTTTAGAACATGAACATAACCAAATTATCTATACAGCGGTCAACCTTGGTAGTGGTGGTCTTCACGGTCCTCACGCTCCTAGGCGTTGTCTCCTACAACTCCCTCAACTACGAGTTGTTGCCCAAGTTCAGTCCGCCGGTATTAACCATTACCACGCTATATCCGGGTGCTTCGCCAAATGAGGTAGAGAACTCAGTGACCAAAGAGATTGAAGACGCGCTTTCTGCCCTGGAGAATGTGAAGGAGATGAAAGGAACCTCCCTGGAGAGTTTCTCCATCATCACCATTCAATTGAACCAGGGCACCAACGTAGACTTGAGTTTGCAGGACGCCCAGCGGAAAATCAACGCCATTCTGGCCCGTCTGCCAGAAGACGCTGACCCGCCTACGTTGAACAAGTTTGACTTTGACGACCTGCCTATCATCAAGATGGGGGCCACCGCCAACATGCCCGCCACCGAGTTCTTCGATCTGATTGACAACAAGATTAAGCCAGAGCTTTCCCGCGTGCCGGGCATGGCCCAGATTAAAGTTTTGGGTGGGGCTGAGCGTGAGATTAAAGTCAACATCAAGGCTGACAGATTGGAAGCCTATGGCATCTCTATCTTGCAGGTACAACAACGCATCAAGAACTCTAACCTGGACTTCCCAACGGGTAGAATCAAGAACGAGAACGGCCAGACCCAGCTACGTTTGGCGGGTAAGTACCAGAACCTGGACCAACTGCGCAACCTGGTCATTAAATCTGACCAGAACGGTACCGTACGTCTCTCTGACCTAGCCGAGGTGCAGGATACCCAGAAAGACGTGGACGTGTTGAGCCGTATCAACTCCAAAGCATCGGTGGGGATTACCATCCAGAAGCAGTCAGATGCGAACGCCGTGGAGGTGAGTGCCCAGACCAAGGCTGCTTTGGCCAACCTGGAGAAAATCTATGCCAAGGAAGGCCTTAAATTTAACATCGCCTCAGACAGCTCCAACTTTACCCTAGAAGCCGCTGACTCGGTGATCCATGACTTGATCATTGCCATTATTCTAGTGGCCGTGGTAATGTTATTATTTCTGCACTCCCTCCGGAACGCAGTGATTGTGATGGTGTCCATCCCGGCCTCGTTGGTGGCTACTTTCATTGCCATGTTCTTGCTGGGTTACTCCCTGAACTTGATGTCACTATTGGCCCTCTCATTGGTGGTAGGCATTCTGGTGGATGACGCCATTGTGGTGATTGAGAACATTTACCGGCACATGGAGATGGGCAAAAGTCCAGCGCAGTCAGCGTATGACGGTATCAAAGAAATCATGGCGACCGTTACGTCCATCACCCTGGTAATTGTGGTGGTGTTCGTTCCTATTGCCTTGTCTACCGGTCTGGTATCTGACATCTTGCGCCAGTTTGCGGTGGTGGTTTCTATTGCGACCATGATCTCCTTGTTCGTGGCTTTCACTTTGATTCCCTTGCTGGCCAGCCGTTTCTCTAAACTGGAGCACGTGTCTGATAAGAACATGTTCGGGCGGTTTATCCTTTGGTTTGAGCGTCAACTGGACAACATCATTGAAGGCTTCACCAATACCTTGAAGTGGGCATTCAATCACAAGTTCATCACGCTGGGGGTTACGTTCCTGTTGTTGATTGCCTCGTTCATGCTGGTGCCATTCGGGTTCATCGGGTCTGAGTTCATTCCGGCGGGTGACCGTGGTGAGGTGAGCTTGCAGTTAGAATTACCGAAGAACTCCACCGTAGAGCAAACCAACTACGCCACTAAACAAGTAGAAGAATACCTGCGCACCATCCCTGAAGTGAAACGCGTGTTCACCACAGTGGGTACTACGGCTTCTTCGCAGGCAGGACAGACTTCGGCGTATCAAGCTGAACTGTCTGTAGCCTTGGTAGATGTGAAAGACCGTTTATTCAGTACCCAGCAATTCAGCCGTCAGGCTAAAGCTGATATTGAAAGCAAACTGCCTAACGTGGAGGTTTCTCCGGTACCTGTAGGTTTGGTAGGGAACGCCCAGGCGCCTATTCAGATAGTTCTGTCAGGCTCTAACTTGGACACCCTGATTGCCTTCTCTAAGCGCGTTACCAAGGTGGTAGAAGGCGTATCAGGAACCGTAGACGTGGAAGTGTCTGTGGAAGGCGGTAACCCCGAGATTGAAGTAATTGTGGACCGCGACAAGATGGCCAGCGTAGGCATGTCTCTGGAAAGCGTGGGCGCTGGTATGCAGATGGCTTTCTCCGGAAACACAGACGCTACCTTCCGCTCTGGTACCGAGGACTATGACATCAACATCCGTCTGGACGAGTTTGACCGCCGCAACGTAACCGACATCGCGAACCTTTCCTTCATCAACAACCAAGGCAAAGTGGTACGTTTAGGCCAGTTCGCTGATGTGAAGCAGTCTACCGGCCCATCACAATTAGAGCGTACCAACCGCGTGACGTCCTTGAATGTAAACTCGCAGGTAATCGGGCGTCCGTCTGGTTCTGTGGGTGCTGACATCCAGGCCAAAATGGCTGAGATTAAAATACCGAACGGCGTGACCGTTGACTACGCCGGGGACTTGAAAAACCAGAGCGAAGGTTTCGGTACGCTGGGGATTGCCTTGCTGGCGTCCATCATCTTCGTGTACCTGATCATGGTGGCCCTGTATGACTCCTATGTGTACCCGCTGGTAGTGTTGTTCTCTATTCCGCTCGCCATCATTGGTGCCTTGCTGGCCCTGGCTTTGGCTGCGCAGAGTTTGAGCATCTTCTCCATCCTGGGTATTATCATGATGATTGGTCTGGTAACCAAGAACGCCATCATGGTGGTGGACTTTACCAACCAGATGAAGAAAGAAGGCCATGACGTGAAGAGCGCCTTGCTGGAAGCCGTGCGCATCCGTTTCCGTCCGATTTTGATGACCACCCTGGCCATGGTGATTGGTATGCTACCCATTGCCCTGGCGGGTGGATCCGTAGCCGCGACCAAAAACGGCCTGGCTTGGGCCTTGATTGGCGGTCTGAGTTCGTCCATGTTCCTGACCCTCATTGTGGTGCCTATCATCTACTATGGCTTCGACCGGATTCTGGCCAAGTTTGGCTGGGATAAGACGGAGGAGATTATCTTGATTGACAAAACCGCCGAAGAACTTGAGCGCGAAACCGCTGAGCTGGAAGCCCAAAAAGAACACCACGGTCACGTGGCCATTGTATAAATACCACCTGAATGAATGATATAGAAAGGCGGGCGCATCTTGCGCCCGTTTTTTTCCCTTCTTCTTTCCACTTTCCTTCTTTTCATTCCCTTACAAATCAGTTATGATTACCTTATTAGCGCCTCCTCTACAAGAGCAGGTGGTGCACCTCATCCAGAAACGCACAAAACTTCCAGCCCACAAACTGAAACCTACCGCCCACCTTTACCAAGATTTAGGGTTAGACACTTTACAAGTAGTAGAAATTATCTGGGACCTGGAAAAACGCTTCCAAGTAGAGATACCGGATGATGTTCCATTGCAGACCGTTGGTGACTTTATTGATTTTCTGGCAGCACACACCAAATAATATTTTCATTCTCTTCAATACATACCAAAAGAAAAAGGCAGGAGCTTCTCCTGCCTTTTTCTTTTTCCATTTTTGGCCTGTTTTCTGGAAAGTAGATCAAAAACGAGAGGATTGTTGATTGATTTCATCTGTTGTTGCAAACACCCCCCTTCGCCCCCCTCAAGGGGGGAGTCCGCGTTTGGCAAAGGCCTTTGCTACTAGCACCCAATCCAGTCTTTCTGACGAGTCGCCTAAGCAGGTTGCCGCCTCTGGCAGGACGGCGGTTAGGGCAAGGCAGGATTGGTTGATCAGCAGAGGATGGCGCTGCGCAGAAGAGGCAAGCTGGTACAGCGCGAGGCGGGAAGACGGGGCCCCGCGGCCGCGAGCGCTTAGCGGCGAAAATGAAACAATACAGCATAAGGGCACCGGAAGGAAGAACCTTCTCAGGAACAGCCAACTGCGTGCACAATGTGTTGCAATTAGCAAGTCAGTTTGAAAAGCAGTTTTAGTCGTTGGTGAGAACACCAACAACGGCAAGAGCAGTTGAGAAACATCTGCATTAGACCAAGCTAGTAGCATGCTAAAATCAAAAATGGAAATCTCCCATTTTCCGCTTATTTTTCCGGAAATAGCCCAAAAACGCATGAACCGTCTCCTCAGATTGCCCCTGCTCCTACTGGCGCTGGCCTGCACCGTTTCATCTGCACAAAGCCAAAAGAAAAAAGCCCCGTTTGCCCCCGAAGAGCTGGTCAACCCGCTCATGGGCACCGACTCCAAACCCAGCCTTTCCAACGGCAACACATACCCCGCCATCGCCGTGCCGTGGGGCATGAACTTCTGGACCCCGCAGACCGGCACCATGGGCAACGGCTGGGCCTACACCTACGCCGCCGACAAAATCAGAGGCTTCAAGCAGACCCACCAGCCCTCCCCCTGGATGAACGACTATGGGCAGTTTGTCATCATGCCCGTGACCGGCAAAATGAAGTTTGACCAGGACGGCCGCGCCAGCTGGTTCTCGCACAAAGCCGAGGTCGCCAAGCCCTACTACTACAGCGTGTACTTGGCGGACCATGACGTCACCACGGAACTCACGCCTACGGAACGCGCCGCCCAGTTCCGGTTCACCTACCCCAAAGCCGACAGTTCTTTTCTGGTGATTGACGCGCTGGACAAAGGCTCTTACATTAAGGTGCTTCCGGGGCAAAAGAAAATCATGGGTTACACCACCCGCGCCGCCCGCAGCAACCCGAAGAACTTCCGGAACTACTTCGTCATCTATGTAGACAAGGCCTTCACGTTTTCCCGCACGTTCAGAGGCAATACGCTGGTGAAGGATTCGCTTGAACTGACGTCCAACCACTCTGGCGCGGTCATCGGGTTCAGAACAGCCAAAGGCGAAAAGGTGAATCTGCAAGTGGCCTCGTCGTTCATCAGCTTTGAGCAGGCAGAATTGAACCTGCAGCGTGAACTGGCCCAAGACAATTTTGAACAGACTAAAGAGAAGGCCCGCAGCTTATGGAACAAGGCCCTCAGTCGGATTGAGGTGGAAGGCGGTACTGAGGAACAGCAGCGCACCTTCTACTCCTGCCTGTACCGTACGCTGTTCTTCCCGCACAAGATGTACGAGGTGAACGCTGCCAACAAGATTGTGCACTACAGCCCCTACACCGGCCAGGTGCACGAAGGCTACCGCTTTGCCGGCACCGGTTTCTGGGACACCTTCCGGGCGCTCTACCCTTTCCTGAACCTCATGTACCCCAGCATCAACCAAGAGATGCAGGCTGGTCTGGTCAACGATTTTCTGGAGGGCGGCTGGTTACCTGAATGGTCCAGCCCCGGCTACGCCGATATCATGGTGGGCAACAACTCGGCCTCAGTGGTGGCGGACGCCTATGTGAAAGGACTGCGCGGCTATGACATTGAGAAATTGTATGAGGCACTTTTACACGGAGCCAACAACGAAGGTCCCATCTCAGCCATTGGCCGCAAAGGCGCCGAGTATTACAAGAAGCTGGGCTATGTGCCGTATGACGTCAAAATCAACGAGAACGCCGCCCGCACTCTGGAGTATGCCTATGACGACTTCGCGATTTACCAATTGGCCAAAGCCCTCAAGAAACCACAGGCAGACATTGACTTGTACGCTAAACGGAGCCAGAATTATCGCCATCTGTTTGACCCGAGCACTGGTTTGATGCGCGGTAAAAACCAGGACGGCACCTTCCAATCGCCGTTCAATCCGTTCAAGTGGGGAGACGCCTTCACCGAGGGCAACAGCTGGCACTACAGCTGGAGCGTGTTTCATGACGTGCAGGGGCTGGTGAATTTGATGGGCGGCAAAGAAAACTTCGTGAAGAAGCTGGACTCTGTATTTACCTTGCCACCAGTGTTTGATGAGAGCTATTACGGCAGTGTGATTCATGAAATCAAAGAGATGCAGATTGCCAACATGGGCCAGTACGCGCACGGCAACCAGCCCATCCAGCACATGATTTACCTATACAACTTTGCGGGTGCCCCCTGGAAAACCCAGTACTGGACCCGCGAAACCATGAACCGCATGTACAAGCCCACCCCAGACGGCTACTGCGGAGATGAGGACAACGGTCAGACCAGTGCTTGGTACGTGTTCAGCGCTATGGGCTTCTACCCGGTTTGCCCCGGCACCACGCAGTACGTTTTGGGCGCGCCGCTTTTCCAGAAGATGACGTTGACGCTAGAGAACGGCAAGAAGGTGGAGATTGAAGCCCCTAAGAACAGCGACCAAAATCGCTATGTGCAGGAGTTAAAGGTGAACGGCAAAAGCTATGACAAGAACTGGGTGGACCATTTCGACCTGATGAAAGGGGGCCGTCTCAAGTTTGACATGACGGATAAGCCCAACACCAACCGCGGCACCCAAGAAAGCGCCTTCCCATATTCGTTCTCCCCGAAGCAGTAAAGGAGTAAAAATCCTACTATCACCACTATACTCTTTCTTTTATCATCCTGAAAGGACCTTGTGAGCAAGCTATACAAGTGCTTCAATAAACGCTACTACAGCCTGCCCACAAGATCTTTCCAAGATGACAGAAAAGAAGAAAACGCTCTCTTCACAAGAATTACATTGAATGAAAAATGCACTCTTCCTTCTCTTAGTTTTTGCCCTCGGCTTTATGCATCATCAAGCCACTGCCCAGACTACGACTATCAAAAAAGGAAAGTACACCCTTACGTTTGTGAACCAGGACCCAACGTTTGAGCCGACCATCCAAGACAAATTGGTGAACGCCTTTTTCAAGGTCTACCCCAAAGAAGCCAAGCGGTTCAACAAGAATACCGTCAAACACGTGACGCTCACCATAGACACCGTCTATGCGGGCGTGGCCTATGCGCACGACGGCAAGATCACCATCGCTTCTGCCTGGTTGCACAAACGTCCCGGCGACATTGACGTGATCACCCATGAGGCCATGCACCTAGTGCAAGCCTATCCGCCCAATAGCGGACCGGGCTGGCTTACCGAAGGGATTGCGGACTATGTACGTCATGCATACGGCGTGGATAATGCCAGTGCCAACTGGTCTCTGCCTGAACTCACTGACAAGCACCATTACACTAACAGCTACCGCATCACCGCCCGCTTTCTGCTCTGGGCTGAGAAAAAGATAAACAAGAAATTAGTGGACACTTTAGACGCCCATATGCGCAACCAAAACTACACCCCTGAAGTCTGGCAAGCCCTTACTGGCAAAACCGTAGACGAGTTGTGGGAGGCTTATAAAGCAAACCCTGCTATTTAAAAGCACTTTATAAAAACGAACGGCTCCACCTGCATTTAGGTGGAGCCGTTCGTTTTTAGCCTGTTTTCTGGAAAATAAGTCAAAAACGGCTTTACTTATTTTCCAGAATAGCTTCTATCTGTGACAGTTCATCAGAGCTGAACTTTGTATTTTGCATGCACTTAAGCGAGTCTGCTAATTGCGCCGGGGTACTAGCCCCTATCAAGACAGACGTCACCCGTGGGTCTTTCAACAGCCAGGCCAGGGCCATTTGCGCCAAAGACTGGCCGCGGCTTTGGGCTATTTCATTCAATCGATTAATCTGCTGCACCCTTTCTGGCGTAATTTCCTCTTCCTGCAAGAAACCATGTGGTTTGGCAGCTCGCGAGTTCTCCGGAATGCCTTTTAAGTACTTATTGGTGAGCAGACCCTGCGCCAACGGTGAAAACGGAATACAACCCACACCCTGCTGTTCTAGCAAGTCCAGCAAACTTTCCTCTACCCAGCGCACAAACATAGAATACTTAGGTTGGTGGATGAGGCAAGGTGTTCCTAACTCCTTCAGAATCTCAATAGCCCGGGTAGCCTCCGGAGTTTCATAGTTAGAAATGCCCACATATAGGGCCTTGCCTTGGCGCACGATGGAATCCAGGGCACCCATGGTCTCTTCCAGAGGTGTGTTGGGGTCTGGACGATGGCTGTAGAATATGTCCACGTAATTCAGCTGCATGCGCTTGAGGCTCTGGTCCAGGCTAGAGATAAGGTACTTTCTGGAACCCCACTCACCATACGGACCGTCCCACATGCGGTAACCGGCCTTGGTGGAAATAATCAGCTCGTCTCGGTAGCCTCTGAAATCCTCGTGCAGAATCTTCCCAAAGTTCTCCTCTGCGGAGCCGGGCGGGGGACCGTAGTTATTAGCCAGGTCAAAATGGGTGACGCCGGCGTCAAAGGCATCATGCAGGATCTGGCGGGAGTTCTCCAGCACATCTACATGCCCGAAGTTGTGCCATAGCCCCAGAGACAGAGCAGGTAATTGCAAACCGCTGGTGCCACAGCGGCGGTATTCCATGGCGCTGTAGCGCGTTGGTGAGGGAGTATATGCCATACACGTAAGAATCAAATGAAGCTGTAATTTGCTCTTTCTACGGATAACAGCCAAAACCCTTCTGCGCTTTTAAAACAGGAAAGACTATATTTGACCTCGTCACCAGACAGAATCTCTCACTAAGCCAGAACCGAAGTACCGTCATGAGGATTTCCTCTTTCTTCAAAGAAAAATGGGTATTCACCTCTCTCATCCTTCTGGCCCTACTGGCGCTAGGTGTCCTGCTTTGGCTCACTCAATATATTCACCCAGCCGCCGATGACTATGGCTATGCCCTAAGAGACACCAAGCAGGGATTCTGGGCCATTCAAAAAGAGACCTACATGAATTGGTCGGGCAGGTACTTCGGGACAGCCATATTGCAGTTGAATCCTTTGCGCTACAGCTCCTTTGCAGGTTACCGCATCGTCTCTTTTTTCATGATCCTAGGATTTGCGGCAGGGCTGTACCTAGTGGTGGAAGCGTTCCTCAAAGCCACTTGGCCAGCCATCAACAGGAAGGCGTTGACTGCTTTGCTTTTTCTTCTGTACATGGTGCAGTGCCCCAGTCTGCCTGAATCCTTCTACTGGCTGACGGGCTTTCTCACCTACACGGTCTCTTGCTTGCTGTTTTTGTTGATCTTGGTTTTTATTCACCGAATGAGTTTGACCGAGCATGCGAGTAGCAAGTTCTTATATGCGGTGCTAGCCTCGCTTCTGGGCATCATGATCATTGGTTCCAATGAAATGGCGCTCATCATGTTGATGAGTACATTCTGCCTGCTTCTTGCCTACCACTGGCAACAGAAATCTACAATACGAGTACACTTGTCGGCCATCATTCTAGTTTGTCTGGCCGCGGCGCTGGTGATGGTGATGGCCCCGGGCAATTACCAAAGAATGGTTGGTGAGGCGAAGTCCCAAAACCTGTTTTGGTCTGTTGCATATGCTACAGGGTTGACGGTAATGGCTTTTGTAAAATGGCCATTTCCCTTGTTGATAGGCTCACTGTTGTACATCCTCTATATCTTTCCTAAAAAGTCTACCAACTCACCTATTGGTAAGCTGTTCACCTTAGACTTGAGGTTGGTAGGCTTCTTCTATTTGACTACGATGTTTGCCATGCACTTTTTGTTTGTCTGGTCTACCGGGGAGCGGCCTACGCCACGCCTAGAGAATGTGATCTACTTTTACTTGCTCTTGGGTTGGTTCTATATCTTGCAGGCCTGGCTAGTGCGTTACCACTTGAGCACCGCCTCCTTGCCTCTGGCTTTTCCTAAATTAATACCAGCCATTGCTGTTTTGCTTTTCGTTTTATACGTTTTAACTCAGCAAAACCCAATCACCACCGCGTTCACAGACCTCCTTACAGGAACAGCCGCTAGGTATGATCAGGAGATGCAGGCACGTTATAAAACGCTGACTACTTCAAACTGCCAGACTTGTGCTCTTCCTCCTTTAACCAAAGTCCCTCCTTCCATCACTTTTATTGATATTGCCCCCAAAGAAGACAGCCTTCATGGCTGGGTAAACGTAGGTACCGCGGCTTACTGGAAGAAAGACAGCGTGTATCTTACCAAACCTAATCCACCCATGCAAAACAATCAAGCAAGCCTAGTGGAATGGAGCAGATCTTTGCTTTCAAAATAAAAAGGGAGCCTAACGTATTGGGCTCCCTTTTTAAATGAGTTATTGATTACTGATTACTTGAGTTTGCGCTTGAATAAGTCCAGCGTTCTATCCCAAGCCAGATTTGCGGCGGCTTCGTTGTAGCGGGCCGGCGAGGTGTTGTTGTTAAAGGCATGGTTGGCGCCTTCATAAACAAACAGCTGGTATTGGACATTAGACGCTTTCAGGGCTTGCTCAAACGCCGGGATTCCGGCATTCACGCGCTCGTCCAGACCGCCGTAATGCAAGAGCAGTTCGGCTTTAATCTTGGGTACGTCTGCTACTTCGGGTTGACGGCCATAATACGCCACCGCGGCGTCCAGGTCTGGAGAGTGAATAGCCAATTGAGCCGCCAAGGCCCCGCCCCAGCAGAAGCCCACGCATCCGGTTTTTCCGTTCCCCTTTTTATGCTTCTGCAGGTACTCCAGTCCTTTCAAGAAATTGGTCAGGTTCTGCTGGGCGTCTAATTTGGAGAACATGGCGCGTGCTTCGTCCTCGTTGATGGGCGTGCCACCAAACGGTGAAAGCGCATCTGGCGCGATGGCCAGATAGCCTGCCTGCGCTACGCGCATGGTAACGTCTTTGATATGCGGATTCAATCCTCGGTTTTCATGGATGACCAGTACCGTTCCTAGTTTCTTGCCTTCGGGCCGTGCCTGGAACGCTTTCATGGTCACACCTTCTGCCCCAGCATAGGTAATGTATTCGGCTTTGATGTCTTTGTCTGCCACCGTAGCCGCCTGCGCGTAGTTGTTTTCCAGCATAGGCAATAGAGACATGGCCAAGGTCAGGCTTCCGGTTAGTTTGGCCAGTCTGGTGATAAACTCTTTGCGCGTGAGCGGCTCGTGGGTGTATTCGTCAAAAAGGTTGATGATGCGTTGGTCCATGGCAGTTTCGTTTGCTTGAAGATACAAAAGGGAGAACAGTTAGCAAGTAGCTTGATCTGGTAACCGACTGGAACTTGATAAGTTATCCTAATTTGTAAACAGTCATTTTTAGCTTGTTTTCTGGAAAACAGGCCAAAAACGAAAAGCTTCTCCTTCTCTACTTTCAGATGAAAATTCAAGCCCTGCCTAACCCTAATAATTGACTATTATTTTTCTAATCAATCCATGGTTATCTGTGGGCAGATAGTATATTTGCATATTATTTTGAATTAGTCTAAATAATTAACACCTTCTGCCGTTTACCTTTCAGGATGCACATTTTCAACGCAGAGTTACATTTTGAGTAGGGCTAAAACCAAAAGAACCATTGACCTTAACTAGTTCTAAGCACAACACATACGTCATGAAAAAACTATTGCTGTTACCCCTCTTCTTTCTTTGCTTAGGCCTTCAGGCGCAACAGAAGAATTCGCTTTTAGAGCAGGCGTTTTGGAAGTCTACCCCAGACGTGGCCGCCGTGCAGGCAGAAATGGCCAAAGGAAACAGCGCCACCGCCTACAATCCCGGCATGTTTGACCCTACGGTGCTCGCCATTAACAATGATGCACCTTTGGCTACCATCAAGTTCTTGCTGGAGCAACCCGAAAATAAAGTAGGCAAGCCTACCCATGACGGCCGCATTTACCTGCACTGGGCCGCCAACAGAGGCAATGTGGAGCTGGTGCAGTACCTGTTAGCCAAAGGCTCTGACATGAACTTCCAGGACAGCAACGGCAACACCCCTATCGCGTTTGCCGCCAATGGTGGACAGACCAATCCGGCGTTGTATGATGTCTTCTTCAAAGCAGGTTTGGACCCGAAGAAAAAGTACAAGGATGGGGCTAATCTGTTGTTGATGACCATTGCCAATGACAAGGACTTCGTCCTGGCCAATCACCTTACCACCAAAGGCCTGACGTTGAAAGACGTGGATGCCAACGGGAATACTGCCTTTAACTACGCCGCCAAAACGGCCAGCGTGGCTCTTTTGAAAAGCTTGTTGCAGAAGGGTGTAAAGTACAATGACAACGCCCTCATTATGGCGGCCCAAGGCTCGCGCCGCGGCCCCAACACGCTAGAAGTTTTCAAGTACCTAGTAGAAGACCTTAAACTAAACCCTGCCTTTGCAGACCAAACCGGCGAGACCGTGTTGCATGCCTTGGTGCGCAGACCTAACCAAACAGAATTGGTCACTTATTTCATGTCCAAAGGCGTGAACGTGAACAAGGCGAATGCTGAAGGCAACACGGCTTTCATGTTTGCCGCGGCAGGCAAAGATGCCGCCACGGTAGAACTGTTGTTACCAAAAGTACAGAACATCAACGCGGTAAACGCTAAAGGGGAATCTGCCTTGACCATGGCCGTGAAGAGCAGTTCGCCAGAAGTGGTGACGCTTTTATTAAATAAAGGAGCTGACATTAACGTCAAAGACAAAGACGGTTTTAACCTGGCCTACCATCTGGTACAGTCGTATGCAGTGCCTAGACCCGGTTCTGCCCCAGCTGCTACAGATGAGTTTGGCACCAAAATGGCACTGTTGCAAAGCAAGGGATTGAATTTTGCCGCCCCGCAGAAGGACGGTAGCACCTTATACCATGCCGCAGTTACTAAGAATGACCTAGCCTTGTTGAAGCGTTTGGAGCCTTTGAAACTAGACGTGAACGCCAAGAACAAAGAAGGCATTACGGTCTTGCACAAAGCGGCCATGCTGTCTAAAGACGATGTCCTTTTGAAATACCTGGTTTCTATTGGGGCCCAGAAGAATAGTACCACTGAGTTTGAAGAAACCGCTTACTCGCTGGCCAAGGAGAATGAGCTCCTAACCAAAAACAAAGTATCTATAGATTTCTTAAAACAATAACATGAAGCTGATTTTCAGAGCGTGTCTGGTAGCCATCATCGCAGGTCTTTTCTCTTTCCAGGCATCGGCGCAGACTACCAAGTACAAGTGCCTATTGCAGATGTCTAATTACGTGGGCGAAGGTGCCTACATTGTAGTTTCCCTCATCAACCCGAAAGGACAATATGAGAAGACGCTCTACGTGATGGGTCCCGACAAAAAATGGTACAACAGCTTAAAAGAATGGCATAAGTTTCAGACTAAAAAGAAGGCGAACATCAGCGCCATCACGGGTGCTTCTGTAGCCGGTGGCGACCGTAGCATCACCACCTTTGACATTGAGACTGCCAAGATCAACGCGGGCTACAAACTACGTTTTGAGACCTCAGTGGAAGACAAGGAATACTACGTGAAAGATTTGGAGATTCCATTGACTACTGCCAGCCTTTCGGCTAAAAATGACGGTACCGGTTTTATCCGTTACGTCCGCTTCAGCGCCAACTAATCTAGCTCATGACCATTTCCATCTGGAGATACAGCCACCTAGCCCTGGCTGTATCTTCTTTTCTTTTACTGGCGGTAGCATCCATTACGGGCATTCTGCTGGCTTTTGAGCCGGTGGTTTTAAACGCCCAGCCGTACAAATTAGATGGCATTGACCAAATAACGCTGGCGCAGTCACTTCCTGCCCTCAAAAAGCGCTACCCAGACATCACAGAGCTGACCGTAGATGCGCATCAGTTTGTTTTGCTCAAAGGCAGTGACACCGATGGGGAAAATGTAGAAGCCTACATTCATCCTTTGACCGGAGAAATTCTAGGCAAGCCCCAGCCCCAGAATGAATTCTTCCAGTGGGTCACTAACCTGCACCGCTCCCTTTTTTTAAAGGAGACTGGTCGGTTTTTTATAGGCCTCACCGCGTTTCTGCTCTTAATGATTACTATTTCGGGTGCCATCCTCATCATCCAGCGTCAGCGGGGTTTGATGCGCTTCTTCACCCGCATCGTCAAAGACAGTTTTGCGCAGTATTACCACGTGGTGCTTGGCCGCCTTTCCTTGATTCCCATTTTCCTCTTGGCCGTGACCGGCACGTATCTATCTCTGGAAAGATTTGAGCTCATCAAAAATGAAAAAGTCTCTCCCGAGGTTGATTTTGACGCCATTAAGACCGCGCCGGCCAAGCCATTGTCAGAGTTTGCCCTTTTCAAAAACACCACGTATGCGCAGGTAGAATCTATAGAATTCCCTTTCTCTGAAGACCCTGAGGATTATTACACGGTTAAACTCAAGGACCGTGAGCTCGCCGTCAATCAAATCACAGGAGACATCTTAAGCGAAGTAAAATATCCTACTACCCAGCGCCTTACTACCCTAAGTTTGGATGTACACACGGGCAGGACTTCTATTCTCTGGGCGATTATACTGGCGGTGGCCTCTGGCAACATTCTGTTCTTTATTTACTCAGGATTTGCCATTACCCTTAAGCGCAGAGCCAACCGCATCAAGAACAAATACACGGCCCAGGAAGCTCGCTTCATCATTTTGGTAGGCTCAGAAAACGGAAGCACGAATAGATTTGCACAGGCCGTATATCAGCAGTTATTAAAGCAAGGCGAAAAACCATTCCTTGCCGAACTGAACCAGTACACCACCTACCCAAAGGCCGAGCATTTGCTCATTCTGACGGCAACGTATGGCTTGGGAGATGCACCTTCCAACGCTCAGAAATTCGCCTCTCTGGTGCAGACCGTTCCGCAGGCACAATCAGTGAAGTTCTCAGTGGTGGGCTTCGGTTCGCATGCCTATCCGGATTTCTGCCAATATGCTTTTGAAGTGCACCAATGGCTTTCGCACCAGTCTTGGGCCCAGCCGTTGGTAGACATCCACACGGTCAATGACCGGTCACCGCAGGAGTTTGCGCTTTGGGCCGAGGCTTGGTCTCAGCAGAGCGGCGTGGCCATGACAGTTCTGCCTGAGCTCATGCAAACCAACCGTCACCGCCTGGACACCTTCACGGTAACGGCCAACACTGGCTCCATTAATCAAGAAGGCACGTTTATAGTCAGGCTAAAGCCTGCAAAGCGCACCAACGTAACCTCTGGTGACTTACTGGCCATCTACCCAGAGAACGACCACCGCGAGAGGCTTTACTCCCTTGGAGTTATTGATGGTGAATTACAGATTAGCGTGCGCTTGCACCCCAACGGTTTAGGTTCTGGCTTCCTGCACAGGTTGACCACGGGGCAGACTATGCAGGCCCGCTTGTTAAACAATTCCCATTTTTATTTCCCCCAGAAAGCGCCCGTAGTAGTCATGATTGCCAATGGAACCGGCATAGGTCCGTTTTTGGGCATGGTTCACCAAAACAGCCCAAAAACGGCCTGTCACTTGTACTGCGGCTTCAGGAGTCAGGCGTCCTTCAGTACGTACCAAGATTTTCTAGAAGAACAGCAGTCGGTGCAGAAGCTTACCAACCTGCACGTAGCCTTCTCCCGCGAAGGCGAAAAGCAGTACGTAAGCGATTTGATTGACCGTGACGCTGACTTTATTGCCAATACCCTTTCTGCGGGTGGCGTACTTATGATCTGCGGGTCTTTGTCTATGCAGAAAGACGTCACGGTCCTTCTGGAAACCATCTGCCAGACTAAACTGAACAACCCACTCAGTTACTACCAATCCCGCAGTCAACTTCTTACAGACTGTTACTAAAGGTTATGTGATTCCCGTTTTTGGCTTGTATTGCGGAAAACAGGCCAAAAACGGAATCAGTAGTTAGTTATTGATTGCTTAATCCGTTGAAGGAAAAAATACAGGCGCGCGTCGGAATTTATCCCGAAGGATTTCGGGAGACTCGTGACTTAAGATGATGTGAGTCTCCAGACTCGCCGGGAACCAAGATTATAAATATATAAACCCATGGCGCAAGCGTCCGCTTGTGTCCACACGCATATCAGATTAACAATGCGTGCGGACACAAGCGGACGCTTGCGCCATGGGTTTATATAGAAAGTAGAACTAGTGCCATGACTATGGCGGACTAGGAGTAATTGCTTGGAGTCTGGAGACTCCAACCATCCATAGACACGAGTCGTAAGACTCGCGCCATATAAAAGAGGTAATTACTGCTCTGGGTTAAACTGACTCATATCCAAATTAGGCGAGGAAACGACCTTTCCTTCATCCGTTATCATGATACAGCTGTATTGTGGGTACTTCTTTAGAAGCTTCAGGCCTTTCTTTTGCCCTAGAACCATGATGGACGTACTGAAGCCGTTGGCCATCTCTGCGCTGGGTCCGAAGACAGTGACGCTGGTCAAGCCGGTAGATGGGTAGCCGGTAGCGGGATTGATGATGTGAGAATAGCGCTTGCCGTCAAACTCCACAAACTTCTCATAGCTCCCAGACGTCACCACGGCGCTCTGCTTGAGGGGCACCACCGCAAATAAACTGTCTCTATCCACGGGGTTGGTAATGCCAATCATCCAGTCGGTGCCATCTGGTTGCTTGCCCCAAGTGCTCATGTCTCCGGAGCCGTTCACAATGCCCGCTGGTATGCCACGAGATAGCATCAGGTCCCGGCAACGGTCGGTGGCATAGCCTTCGCCCAGCGCCCCGAAGCCAATCTTCATGCCCTTCTTCTTCAGGAAAATGGTGGAGTTTTTCTTGTCTAACACAATGTTTTTGTAGCCTACCTTCTCCACTGATTTCTTCACCGCCTCGGGGCTGGGCATTTCTTCCATGGAGCCGTCAAACTTCCAGATTCGGTCCATGGCGGCAAAACTGATGTCAAAGCCGCCTTTGGTCAGTTTGGATAGGCACAAGGCACGCTCGGTCAAGGCAAAAACTTCTGGGTCTACTTTGACGGGCGCAATGCCGGCCATGCGGTTCACTTGAGAAATCTGCGTCTCTTCCTTCCAGTCTGATATGAGGTATTCAATGCGGGTCACCTCTCCTATCACCGCGTCAATGCTCTTTTCTGCCGTCAGAGAATCCTTCGCTACAATGGTAATGTCAAACCTACTCCCCATCAATTTCACGGTTCTTTTTCTTAAAACCTGCGCATTGACGGTGAGGCTGAGCAATACTAGGAATAGAAGGGCTACACTTTTCATTCTGCAAATTTCGGCATTTTAATAACGGCACCGCACTCAATTCTAGTCTTAAATGCCACAAGGTCTGGTATAAATTCCCCCAGTTCATTTTTAGCTTGATTATCAGAAATAAGGCCAAAAACAGCTTTACCTATTAGCAAACTAAATCAAGGAAGGCAGTTCATTCGCAAGCCAAAGCATAACAACTATCTATTTCTCAGCCTGTAAAAGCGTCATCTGTTTGTTATCTTTGGCACCTCATTATTACCAACCATTCTAACTTTTTACAATCCTTTATGAAAACACTTTTTACGCTCTTCTTCTCATTACTTTTCACGGTACAGTTATTTGCCCAAACGCGCGTGGACAGCATTGAGGTGAAGAAAGGATTTTCCACCACGTTCAGACAAAACGGGAAAAACCTGACACCAAAACAATTGCAAGAAATCACTCAATCAAACCCAGAAGCCAAGAAGGAAATGCAGCTTGCCCAGAGCAAGAACGTGGTAGCTTCTATTCTTGGAACCGCGGGCGGTGCCTTGATTGGCTGGCCGGTAGGCGCGGCTTTGGGTGGTGGTGAGCCTAACTGGACCTTGGCAGGCGTTGGCGCGGGATTGGTAGCCATAGGGATTCCTTTCTCTGCCTCTTATGTGAAGCACGCCACTAAAGCGGTTCAATTGTATAACGGCGGACAGATGCAGTCATCCGTTCCTAAGCTAGATGTGAAATTAGGCTTCACTGGAAATGGCCTCGGTCTGAACATGAAGTTCTAAGATAAACATTCACTAGACCTTCCTCATAAAGAAGAAGCCCCTTCCAACCGTATTACAAACGATTAGAAGGGGCTTCTTCAATTAAACTGAATTTGACTACTTCTTGGGTTTGCTGCTCATGTAGAAGGTCAGCTTGCCGCCGTTGGCCAGGTCTGCGTGGTTCAGGAATGGTTGGTTTAGAGTCTTGCCATTCAATTCCACTTTCTGCACAAACACGTTTTTGTCGCTTTGGTTTTTGGCTTCAATGGTGAAGGTCTTGCCATTTTCCAATTGAATAGTAGCTTCTTTCACGGAGGGGCTTCCTAACGCATATTGCGTAGAACCGGGAGCCACCGGATAAAACCCGAGGGAACTGAACAAGTACCACGCACTCATCTGGCCGCAGTCATCGTTACCTCCCAGGCCGTCTACCGTGGCTTGGTACTGCTTCTTGAGGATCATGCGCACGCGTTCCTGGGTTTTCCAAGGCTGGTCGGTCCAGTTGTATAGATAGGCCACGTGGTGCGCGGGTTCGTTGCCGTGCACGTAGTTGCCAATAATGCCTTCGCGGGTGATGTCTTCGGTGTCCGCAAAGAACTCATCGGGCAGGTGCATCGTGAAGAGCGAATCCAGGTGCGACACGAATTTCTTGTTGCCACCCATGACTTGAATCATCTCCGCGGGCGCATGCGGCACATACAAGCTGTAGTTCCAGGCATTGCCTTCAATGAAGCCCTGGTTGTGCGTGCTCAACACATCAAACTCTTTCTTGAATGTGCCGTCACTCAATTTAGGACGCATGTAGCCAATGCGGGTGTCATACACGTTCTTCCAGTTCTGGGCGCGCTTGCTGAACTCCTGGTACACGTCCTGGCGGCCAAGTTTCTGCGCCATCTTAGCAATGCACCAATCGTCATAGGCGTATTCCAGCGTCTTGGACACCGAGGAGCCGTTCTTGTCTTCGGGCACGTAACCCAGTTGCATGTAGTATTGCAGGCCGTCATAGTAGCCTTGGCGGGCGGTGGCCACGCAGGCATCCAGGGCGCGATTGGCGTCGCCGGTGTACGTGCCTTTCATAATGGCGTCTGCGATCACCGACACGCTGTGGTAGCCAATCATGCACCAGTTCTCATTGGCGTGGTGCGACCAAACCGGCAACATGTTGTGTACGCTCTGGTCATAATGCGCCAGCATGGAGCTGACCATGTCGGCGTTGCGTTTGGGCTGGACAATGTTAAACCAGGGATGCAGGGCGCGATACGTATCCCAAAGCGAGAAGGTGGTATAGTTGGTGAAGCCGTTGGCTACGTGGTTGTTCTGGTCCAAGCCGCGGTACTGGTTGTCTACGTCCATGTAGGTGGTAGGCCCCAGGAAGGTATGATACAACGCAGTGTAGAAGTTGATGTAATCATCCTTGGTGGGCAGTACGGCGCGCACCTTGCCCAGCTCCTTGTTCCAGAGCGCCTGGCTCTCGTACTTCACGCGGTCGAAATCCCAATGCGGAATCTCAGCACGCATGTTCGCCAAAGCCCCGGCCGTACTCACAGGGGACAGCGCGAATTTTATTTTCAGCTTCTCTCCTTCCTCTGTCTTGAAATCGAAATAAGCGCGCAGTTGCTTGCCCGCCATCTCCGGGAAGTTCTTGGTTTGGTCAAACTTGCGCCAGAAGCCTTTGTACACCTGTGCTTTGCTGTAGTCTTTGTTACCGTAGCTGGTGAAGGGCTTGGAGAAGGACATCGCAAAATAAACCGTGCGCGTTCTGGCCCAGCCGTTGGTCATGCGGTAACCGGTAATCAAGGTGTCATTCTCAATGCGCACAAAGGTCCAGGTGTTCTTGTCCTCATAGTTGTAGATGCCGTGCATCAAGTCCAGGATGATGTGCGCCTCGTCTGACTTCGGGAAGGTGTATTGGTGCATGCCCACGCGGTTGGTGGCCGTGAGTTCTGCCTGAATGTTGTGATCGTCTAGCTTGACGCTGTAATAGGCCGCCTCGGCGCGCTCATTGTTATGCGAAAATTTAGACCGGAAACCTGATTCAGGTTGGGTCTCGGTGCCGGGGTTCAACTGCAGTTTGCCGGTAGTAGGCATTATCAGGAAATCACCTAGGTCTGAGTGACCAGTACCGCTGAAGTGGGTGTGACTGAAGCCTACAATGGTTGGGTCATCATACTGGTAGCCGGCGCAGTATTTGTACACGTCCTTGTTATACTTGCCGCCCATCTCATACGGAATGGTGTCCGTATCCGGAGACAGTTGCACCATGCCAAACGGGGCCGTGGCTCCGGGATACGTATGTCCCATTTTAGCCGTGCCAATCATGGGGTTCACCCAGCGCACCAAGTCAAACGGTGGTTTCTGGGCAAAGGCAGAGAACTGCAAGAGCAGGAAAGTGAGGAAGAAGAGTTTTCTCATGGCGGGGAAAATATGATGCAGGAAAAGTCCCGCCTAAAGATAGAAGGATGCCGCTAAAAAAAGGATTCGTTTTTAGCCTGTTTTCTGAGAAGTAGGCCAAGAACGAATCTTTCTGTAGTTTACTCTAAGTAAGCGCATTCTCTGTGTTTGATTTCAGCTAAGGCACAATCACAATTTTACCGGTGGTATGGTGGGTTTCTATCTGGCGCATGGCATCGGCGGCTTGGTCCAGGGTGTAAGTACCGCTCACATGTAGCTTGAGTTTCCCTGCTTCGCCTAGTTGGCGCAAATGCTCCAATTGCGTGGAGTTGGGCTCCACAAAAACGTATTGAAAGTTAATGCTCTTGTCTAAATCCTGGCCTTGGTTTAAGATGGAGACTAGCTTTCCGCTGGGCTTGAGCGCTTCCAGGCTTTGGGTGAGGGTTTCGCCGCTGGCCGCGTCAAAAATCAAATCTACGCCTTCTGGGAATATCGCTTTCACCGCCTGGCCCACATGAGTGTCTTTGTAGTCCACGGTATGGTCGGCGCCCAGCTCTTTCATGAAGGCGTGGTTTTTCTGGCTGGCCACGCCTATGACGGTCGCGCCTTTGTCTTTGGCCAACTGGATGCCCAGACTACCCACGCCCCCTGAAGCACCCAGAATCAAGACCGTCTGTCCGGCCTGTAATTTACC